>JAOPUT010000287.1 GCA_025963385.1 Mycobacterium sp. | reverse complement strand
CCACATGTCTGGCATCGCCGAGGATCTGATGGCCGTGTTCTTGTCGCCAGGCGGAGTAGTCGTTGAGCAACGCGGGTTCCGGCCACATGCCGACCATCGGCTCCGGCAGGACGTGGACAAGGGTCAGCGGAACGCGGCGCATCGCTGCGTCGCGCGCGGCCCAGTCGACTGCGACGCTGCCGGCGGGAGATCCGTCGACGGCAACCGTGATGCCGTGATCCACTGCTGGGAGGGACATTTCATACTCCTTGGGGGTAGGTGGCCGGAGGCTGGTCGCGAACCAACCCGGACTGCGACGTCGACATGGCGGCCCAAAGGGTTTCGTCCGCGATACGCCGCCAAAGATCCGTCGACAACGATTGAGCGTCAACGGGATCGGGTGCGCGGAAATCCTGGCCACCCCGCGCAGTTCGCACGTCATTCGCTGGGGCACAGCGGACTCCACGGTCACGGTGATCACGTTTCCCGATCGTCCGGTGATCTCGGGTCTGTGCGAGCGGACCCACCGTTGTCCACGAACTCGGCGAGTTCGCAGTCCCATTCGTCGTAGTAAGCGACGTGGGACGCCCGCACCGGCGGGTCAGCGAACTGACACTTCCTCACCCGTCACGGATTGGATGTCACCAGCGGTCGTCACGAACAGCTGCCTGGTCAGGTGCGTGAGCGCACGTGCGACCGCCAGTTCGTCGGCGACCCGCTTGGGGTAGCGATCATCCGGACCGAGTTCGGCTTCACCTGTCCCGACGAGATCGTTTTGGCGCCAACGCATCTGAGCAGTCGCGACTGATCTTTCGTCGTCGCGCCGAACCTTGATCTTCACGTGGTGCTTGGATTCGTAGTGGTCCCCGTGGCTCATCGATCTGCTCCTCGTGTGTCGTGGTGGCGCAGTCCCACGGTGCTTGATGCGACCCATTCTGCGCCAGGGTCATTGGTCCCCAAATCACGGCGGGGAGCGGGCCGGGGTCCGTCGCCCGAAGGTTGAACCTGACGTCCACGCTCCGAGACGGAGCCTTGGGGAGCGAACGGCATCCAAGCTGCACCACCCGCACATGGTCCACCGCTTACGGGCCGACGCGAACGTCGGATGGGCATCAGCGATGGCGGCGTCAGGGCGTCTGCGGCAGCGAACCGTGATGGCTGAAGCGCGCCGCCCGGCGGTGGATGCGGTGCGTGCGTCCGCGCGTGCGCCGACTGCTCACGCCCAAGGCCTCGACTCTTCGATAGAAGTACTTCTTGGTGACCTCGACCAAGGCCAGGTAGACGACCGTCATCGCCGCCAGGGCGGCGAAGAAGTACCACGGCAGCGGCGCGAATCCGAGCACGGCAGTCGCGGGCGAGTAGATCAGCGCTATGCCGGCCACCACGACTGCCACTGCCGCGCCGAGGAGTAATCCGCCGGGCCTGCTGCGGGTGAACGGAACGCGTCGCGTCCGGATTGCGACGATGATCAGCGTCTGGGTGGCCAAGGATTCGATGAACCAACCCGTTCGGAACTCTGCGGGCGCGGCGTGCAATACGCCGAGCATCAGCGCGAACGTGAGGAAGTCGAACAGAGAGCTGATCGGACCGAAGGTCAGCATGAACCGTCGGATGAACGCGATGTTCCAATGCGAGGGTGCCCGCAGTTGTTCGGGGTCTACGCGGTCGGTGGGGATGGCCAACTGCGAGGTGTCGTAGAGCAGATTGTTGAGCAGGATCTGACTGGGCAACATCGGCAGGAATGGCAGCACCGCGGAAGCGGCCGCAGCGCTGAACATGTTGCCGAAATTGCTTGAGGTTCCCATCAATACGTACTTGATGGTGTTGGCGAAGATGCGGCGACCTTCCGTGACCCCGGCCACCAGGACCCCGAGATCCTTCTCCATGAGCACCACGTCGGCGGCGTCCTTGGCGACGTCTGTGGCGGTGTCCACTGAAATGCCGACGTCGGCGGCGTGCAGCGCCAGGGCGTCGTTCACACCGTCTCCGAGGAATGCCACCGAGCGTCCGATCTTGCGGGCGGCGGTGATCAGATGCGCCTTCTGCTCGGGAGACACCCTGGCGAAGATGGTATTGGCGGCGACCAGGGGGGCGTAGTCGTCGGCATCGATGACGTCCAGTTCGCTGCCAGTGATCGTTCCCTTCACCGCCAGACCCAGCTCGGCGCAGACCTTCTCCGCGACCCGCGGATTGTCCCCCGTCGCGATCTTGACCTCGATCCCCAGGCGGGCCAGTGCGCGAAGCGATTCGGCGGCCTCGGCCTTCGGTTCATCGGCGAAGCAGAGAAACCCCTGAAATCGGAGCCCCGTCTCATCGGCGGCGGTAATGGAGGAGAGCGAGGGTGCTTCCTTGATGGCCACCGCCACGACGCGGCGTCCGTCGGCGAACTGGGCGTCCAATGTCGTCGTGGCCGCCGTCGGCACGTCCACGCACCGCGCCAGCACCTGTTCGGGCGCCCCCTTGACGATGAGCCATCGTTCACCGCCGTCGTCGATCAAGGCCGACGCTGCGCGTCGGGTGTGATCGAACGGCAGCGCCGCGACGCGACGCGTACCGGCGGTCAGACCGGGGTCGGCCGCTTGAGCGAGAGCGGCGTCCAGGGCGTTGGCACCGAGTCCGTCGGCCTGGGTGTACTCATCATCAGTGGCGAGAAGTCCAGCCCGCAGTACCTCGTCGCTGTGGCCGCCCGCGGCATCGATCGCGTCGATGAGGGTGATGTGACCGTCGGTGAGCGTGCCGGTCTTGTCGGTGATGAGGACGTCCACGTCACCTAGGTCCTCGATGCACACCAGTCGCTTGACCAGGACGTGCACCTTGGCCAGGCGGCGGGACCCGGCGGCCAGGCTGGTGCTGACCACGGCCGGTAGCAGTTGCGGCGTGATGCCCACCGCAATGGCCAAGGCGAACAGCGCAGAGTCGAGCAGCGGGCGCCCCAGCAGCAGGCCGACCACCAGGATGAACGCCGTCAGCGTCATCGCCACCCACAGCAGCAGATAGGAGAATCGCCGCAAGCCCGACTGGAAGTCGGTTTCGGGTTGGCGCTCGCCAAGACCCGCGGCGATGCCGCCGAACATGGCCGACGCCCCCGTGGCGTACACCACGCCAACCCCGTCCCCGGCCGAGACGACCGTCCCCATTAGGGCCAGGTCCGTCGAATCCGATTGACTGGCATCGCTTTTCATCGATGCAGCACATTTCTCAGAGGGTATCGACTCGCCGGTCAGGACGCTCTCGTTGCATTCCAGTCCGTGCGTTTCCATCAGCTTGACATCGGCGGGCACCACCTCGCCGAGGGAGAGCGAGACGACGTCGCCCGGCACCAGGTGCGTGACTTCGCACTGGACGAACCGACCGTCGCGCCGCACCCGGGCGTAGTGACGGATGCCGGAGTGCAGGGCCGCCGCCGCGCGTTCGGCCCGGTACTCATTGACGAAGCTCAATCCGATACTCACCGCGAGGATGGCGCCGATGATCCCGGCCTGTAGGGGATCTCCGACGACGGACGAGACCACGGCGGTCACCGCCAGCAAGATGAGCACAGCGCTGCGCAGCTGACGCAGCAGCACGGCAAGCGCACTGACCCTGTGGGTCCGGACGGCGTTCGGACCGCAACGGTCCAGCCGTGCCCGCGCCTCGACGTCCGAGAGCCCGGTCTCGGTGCTGTCGAGCCTCTTCAGGACGGCGCCGATCGCCGATTGGGACGCCTCCGATGCGTGCATCGTCAGAGGCTCCCTTCGGCTGTCGATTGGCGCGACACGGCCGACGGCATTGGCGGCGTGGGTGGTCACGCGCGATCGCCCATCGCTCGCTCGAGGCACGGACCGCCCGCCACGTCGATGGTGAACGTCTGTATCACCCAGCCCCTTCCTGCGCGACGGCGTCGAGCGCGACGCCGTCATTGGTGTGATCCTGACCTGACGTCCATTCCATCCCAAGGGTCCAACGTCACCTGTGGCGCGGCGGACGTCCCCATCCCGACGAGTGTCAGTGGTGACCAAGGAGGGGACCTATGGCCCCTGGCGGTGCCTTCGAGGATCGATACCGTCAACGTGGTGCGCCGATTCCGTTGCCTGCAAAGGCCTTCGGCTCCATCGCGCCAGCTGAGCGCAGCAAGCTGCACGTCGAGGAGGAAACATGACTGTTGAACGATCTCGATCGCGGGCTCGCCACTGCGCGGTCGCAATCACCATCGACGAAGTCGACGATCGAACGCGTGCGGTCGCCAGGATGAACTGGCAGGATCGCCCGATGGTCGGTGTAGGCCAGACGCGGTCCGCGGAGCTCTTGCCCGATCGCGCCGCAGAGCGGCTGTCCGTGTCGCGCGCCCTGTCGGATCTGGTGACCCGTCTGAGCGACCGCAGCACTGACGCCCCTCGGGAGTGACCTCCGACGCGCGCCGAGGGACTTTCTACCCTGATGCAGGCAGGCCCGGACGACATAGCGTCGCAACTACACCAACCGAAGCCGGGGTAGCCAGCATGTCAGACACTCACCCACCATCACCGTCGGTCGTCGTCGGCATCGATGGATCGCGATCCGCCGTGAACGCCGCGCTGTGGGCCGTCGACGAGGCAGTCGAACGGGACCTTCCGCTGCGATTGGTCTACGTGATCGAACCACCAGAGGGTCCAACGGATTTCGAAGCATCGGCGCGTGCTCTCGCCAGTGCCGACATCGCGGTTCGTCATGCCTTCGCCGCAATCGAGTCCACCGAGAAGCCCGTGAAGATCGAAGTCGAGATCCTGCAGGGTAGGCCGACAGACAAGCTGCTGGAAGCCAGCCGCGCGGCCGCCTTGGCTTGCGTCGGCTCCGTGGGGATCAAGCACGCCACGGCGGGAACGATTGGCTCGACCGCTGCCGAACTCGCCACCCGGGCGCACTGTCCCGTCGCCGTCGTCCGCGGCTTCGACACGGCACCCGACGGCACCAAGGCGGTCCTCGTCGAGGTCGACAAGTCTGCAGACGGTGAGGCAGTACTTCAGCGCGCCATCGACGAAGCCGTGCTGCGTCACGCGCCGTTGGTGGTGATCGCCCTCTGGCAGTCGAACGTCACCGAGGTCCACGACACACATGCCGTCGCGGAACAGAATCGCCGCCTGCGGGCCGACCTGAATCGGCGCCTGGCCCGTACCGCCCGCAAGTACCCCCACCTCGACGTGCATCCCGTCGTCGCGCACGGCGGCCTGCTCAACTACCTGTCTCGACACGCACAGTCGACCCAGCTCGTCGTCGTCGGCCTCCGGCGACTTCATGGCCTCACCGAGATGGTCGGACCCCATGGGCACGCCGCCCTGCACGGCAGCGACTGCGCGGTGCTGGTCTGTCCGTCGACAGGTCACCTGTGATGGTCCGAGATCGCGGCGCATCGCCTATCGTCGTAGCGGCAGGCCCGTCAAGTTTCACCGCAGCGACGAAGAGGGCAAGACATGGTGACCGTCTTTCTCGTCGATGACCACGAGGTCGTGCGTCGTGGTCTGATCGATCTTCTCAGCGCCGATCCCGAGCTCGAGGTCATTGGCGAGGCCGGGACCGTGAGCCACGCGATGGCACAGATCCCGGCGTTACGTCCCGACGTGGCAGTTCTCGACGTGCGGCTGCCCGACGGCAACGGCATCGAGCTGTGCCGGGATCTGCTTTCGAAGCTGCCCGAGCTGCGCTGCCTGATGCTGACGTCGTTCACGTCCGACGAGGCGATGCTGGACGCCATCCTGGCCGGCGCAAGCGGATACGTCGTCAAGGACATCAAGGGCATGGAATTGGCCGGGGCCATCAAGGAGGTGGGCGCCGGCCGCTCGCTGCTCGACAATCGAGCGGCGGCAGCGCTGATGGCGAAACTGCGAGGGGCGGGTGAGCGCTCGGACCCCTTGTCGGGTCTCACCGACCAGGAACGGGTCCTGCTGGACCTGCTCGGTGAAGGTCTGACCAACAAGCAGATCGCCGACCGAATGTTCCTCGCCGAGAAAACCGTCAAGAACTACGTGTCACGGCTACTCGCCAAGCTTGGCATGCAGCGGCGTACGCAGGCGGCGGTCTTTGCCACCAAACTGGACCGCGATCGCCATGGTGAGCCGTAATTCCTTAGTGGCAAAAGGCCTTTCCGGTTCATGCTCGGGTGTGGGAACGACTCCGTAACTACCAACAGGTCCACCGGCAGTGGAGTGACCCGCTACGAAGTCTGACGATCAATCGAACGGGGATCCGTCCAAGCGCGTCACCACGTCTGCGAGGGGTCTGCGCGGGGTGGAGGGCAATGGGTCGGCGTTGACGGGAGCCCACCCGACTCTCAGCAGCATCTGCGGGAACTCCTCGTCTCCGAAGACGTCCGCGCGGATGGCCTCGCGTGTCTCGGCGACCTCGAGCGGCTCACTGACGGGGCACGTCGCCAAACCCAACGCCGTCGCGGTTAACAACACCAGGCTGGCCGCCTCACCGGCCCGCAGACGCGACAGGTCGTCGTCCGATGCCGTGCCGAGCGCCAACAGCACACCGTGATCGTCTTCGGGTGCCACCTCTGGGGGTTGGGCAAGCGCAGCGCCGGCGAAAAGACGGCCGGGCACAGGAGAATTCGGATTCGAGGCCGGGGTGCTTCGTGCGGGCACCCCCGCGATGGACGCGTATCGGCCACTCCAGGTGGTCAGCTCGTCGAGATACTGACGATCGGTGGCGTGTTGCCACACCGCTTGCGCCAGCGCGAGGCGCAGGTCCGGCGTCGGTTCGATCCGGCGCATCGCGACGCCAGAGCGGGCGGCCCTGGCGCCCATCAAGGAGACGTCACCATTGGGGACGGCCCAGCCGCTGTAGTAACGCCGGTCGGTGCGCCGTCTGGGAATCGCGGCAGCCAAGGTGATGTCGACTTCACTGGCCGCATACGGCTGCAGCTCCATCGCGGCGAGATGAGACGGGTCGGCCGGATTGGGAAGTCGGTGGATCCTGCTCTGCCAGCCGAGCGCCGCCAATGCGATCGCACAATGATTGAGTGCGACACCGCAACTCACCATCATGTCGCGGCCGTCGGGATCGGTGTGAACCAGGTGCCGCGTGGAGTCCGCATGCAGGTGCAGGCTCTGATCTCCAACTCGCCACTCCCATGGCTGAACGTTGTGCACCGACGGCGCCCTGGTGGCCAAGGCCAGCGCAGCACGCACCGTTACGGTGTCGGGAAAGCGAGTACTCATCAGGTGCGACCTCCGTGCCTGTTGCGCCGTATGCGTCGACGATGCTCCGTCTTGGCGGTCAGGACGAGGGCCCTAAGTCCCTATGTTCGACGGCGGGGCAAACAGTGACTTTGTACCCATGGGCAAGTGACCAACGCCGCACGAGGCGTGTTCGAACTCGGCATGACATCCGGATTGCGGTTGCGCCGCTTCGGTTTCCATACGTCTCGAGGACCATGATGAACAGTTCGCCTGCAGGACCGATCGAGACACTGTCGATGGAGCACAGTTGGGGTAGGTGTCGAGCGTGTCGGTAGGGCGGCTGGCGTTCGAAGCCGAGCAGTTTCGGCAGCGGGTGCTCCTGCTCGAACGGACACAGCACGACAGGCACTTCCGAGTAGTGCAGGAGGTTCAGACTCGATCCGAAGATCCCCGGTCGAGGCACCCCGACGACGATCGGCGCCGCGTCAGGAACGACCTCGCCCCGTTCTCGTCAGGAGAACCTTTAGCGCACCTGTCTCACCGGCACGACTGAAGACGTCGTAGGCGCTCTCGAATTCGTCGAGAGTGAATCGGTGGGTGATCATCGGCGAGGTGTCCAGCTGATGATTGGCGACCAGGTCGATCAGGGTCGGAGTCGAGTGCGTGTCGACCAGTCCGGTGGTGATGGTCAAATTCTTGATCCAGACGTCCTCGAGATGGAGGGTGGCAGGCGCTCCGTGCACACCGATGTTGGCGACGTGACCCCCCGGGCGAACCAAGGCCACGGCCTGCTCGAAGGTTTCGGGGGTACCGACCGCTTCCATGGCCACGTCCGCACCGAGGCCGTCGGTCAGTTCATCGACGACAGTGCGGGCCGACCGTTCCCGCGCGTTGACGATCACGTCGGCGCCGAACTTGCGGGCTGCCTCGAGGCGGGCGTCGGCCACGTCGATCGCGATGACGTGGCTGGGGCTATAGAGTCGGGCGGTCAGGATCGCCGCGAGACCGATCGGGCCTGCGCCGACGATGGCGACGACGTCGCCGGGGGCGACCTTGCCGTTGAGGACGCCCACTTCGAAGGACGTGGGCAGGATGTCGGCGAGCATCACCATCTGCTCGTCGGTGACCCCGTCGGGGATCACGTGGGTCGAGTTGTCGGCGAAGGGCACTCGCACGTACTCGGCCTGCGTGCCGTCGATGAGATGGCCCAGAATCCACCCGCCACCGCCGAGGCACTGTCCGTACTGTCCGTCGCGGCAGTACCGACACGTGCCGCAGGCGCTGATGCACGAGATCAGCACGCGGTCGCCCACCTTCAACCGGGTGACCGCCGAGCCGACCTCGACGACGGTGCCGACGGCCTCGTGCCCGAGAATGCGACCCCCTGCGACTTCGGGCACGTCACCATTGAGGATGTGCAGATCGGTTCCACAGATCGTCACCGCATCGACGCGAACGACGGCATCGGTCGGCTGCTGCACCACCGGGTCGGGTACCTGCTCCCAGGAGCGTCGCCCGGGACCGTGAAAGACGAGTGCCTTCATGGACTTCTCTCCTCATTTTGATGACCAAGGATTCCGATGACCAAGGTGTGGACCGCTGAGACGTTTTCGGGGCTGTACAAGCCTGCGTCGAACTCGCCGGTCACGCCGCGGAGGTCCCCGGTCGCCTGCATGTCACGGCGGACGTCGTCACTCGAGATCACCTGCGACAACGCCGTCCTCACTGCCACTCGAGGCAGCTACCTCGGTTGCTGCAGTGTCCATGTAGCAATCCTCGTGTCCGCACCACTCGCTCACACGGGTCGTGGGACCCCGTTCGTGCGCCACAGGTCCCCGGTCCGGAGGGCCGAAAGCCTCTGGCGGACGAGAGAGCGATCGGCCCTAGCTCTCGCACCTGCGTGCGCTCAAGAGCACTGCGGAGCGAGCACTTCGGGACCGGGGAGGACTACTTCGTCCTGTCGCCGATCGGAGACGATCGCAGGCAACCGAGACCTCGATCTTGATATCTCGAATGGCTATCCACTGCTGTTCAACAGGTCTACGCTCGAGAACACCCATTTTAGACCTCGGAGGTGGCCGTGGAGGGCGGCGACGAGGATACAACCTTTGCGGCGTTGGGTCGGCGATCACCGGTCAGCAACATGCATCGTCAACTCGACGAGATGCTGGTTGCCCGCGACCAGATGGAACACCTGTTGCGCGCCATCGTGGGCTTGACGGCCGATCTCGACCTGGACGCCACGCTGCACCGCATCGTCACCGCCGCAATGGAACTCACGGGGGCACGCTACGGCGCGCTGGGAGTCTGGGGGGCTGACGGCGCACTGGTGTCGTTTCTGCACGCCGGCATCGGCGAGGATATTGTCCGTCGCATCGGACACCTGCCCGTCGGCAAGGGCGTACTAGGCGCACTGTTGAACGAGCCCGGCTGCCTGCGGCTGGACGACCTCGGCACCCACCCGGCTGCGGTGGGATTTCCCGAGAACCATCCATCCATGCGGGCGCTGCTCGGAGTGCCCATCACGATCCGGCATGCCACGTTCGGCAGCCTCTATCTGACCGAACCTTCGGCGCGACAGGCGTTCACCGAGTCCGACGAAGTCGTCGCGCAGGCGCTGGCTTCGGCGGCCGCTGTCGCCATCGACAACGCCCGCCTGTTCGAACGAGTCAGCACATCGGCGAAGTGGGCGGAAGCCGGTCGCGCGATCACCACGGCGCTGCTGTCCGACGGCGATCTCGTGGCCGCGCCGTTGCAGATGATCGCCGAGCGCGCAATGGAACTGACAGGCGCCGAACAGGCCATCGTGCTCGTACCCAGCGTTGCCGATCTCCCCACCGAGGACGTCGACACCTTGATCGTCTCGACGGCGGTCGGACTCCTCCGCGATGAAGTACTCGGCCGCCGAGTGCCGATCGATGGATCTACCACCGGTGAGGTGTTCCGCTCCGGCGTGCCCGTGTGTACCGAATCGTTCCGCTACCCCATCCAGGCGTTCACCGACGTGGAGCAACGCCCAGCAATCGTGATGCCGCTGCGCGGCCGACACTCCGTGCTCGGCGTGCTCGCCGTGGCCAGGAACGAATGCGAAAACCCCTTCGATGCAAGCCACCTCGAGCTGATGAGTGACTTCGCCGACCGTGCGGCAGTGGCGCTTAGCCTGTCTGCCAGCCAAGAGCAGGCGCGAGAACTGTCGGTGATCGCCGACCGCGAGCGGATCGCGCACGACCTCCACGACCACGTCATCCAGCGGCTCTTCGCCGCCGGAATGGATCTGCAGGGCACCATTGCGCGATCCCGCTCCCCCGAGATGACGAGTCGGCTGAACCGTACTGTCGACGACCTGCAATCCACCATCGACGAGATCCGCACCCGCATCTTCGCCCTTCAGTCCTCCGGTCGCCGACCGGACTTTCGTCAATGCGTCCAAGACGCTGTCAGCGACCTCACCGAGAGCAGTCCCATCGAAACGACAGTACGCATGGCGGGACCGCTGAGCGGCATCGACGGGGAGCTGGCCGAGCACGCGTCGGCCGTCGTGATGGAAGCGGTCAGCAACGCCGTCCGACACTCCGGGGCACGGCATTTGACCGTCGAGGTGAACGTCGCCGACGAATTGACCATCGACGTCACCGACGATGGCAGCGGCATTCCGGAGGAGAACTCGCGCCGCAGCGGGCTGGCGAACATGCAGCGCCGGGCCGAGTCGGTCGGCGGCAGCTGCCGCATCGGTGCAACAGCCAACGGCGGTACCCACGTCCACTGGGTCGCCCCGTTGCCGGGCGCGGTGTCCGTCGACTGACCGTTCGTGACGAAAGGCCTTCGCCGCAGCCGTCGAACGGCCCTATCGAACGTGCCGTCGCCGGCCGATGCTGAGTCCGAACACGACACGGGCGCCGTACGGATCGAGGAGAACACCATGACCGACATTCTTCCGGGAGCCAGCGTCGTCGTCGGCATCGACGGGTCGAAGGCGGCCGTCCACGCGGCCGAGTGGGCCATCGACGAGGCCATCGCCCGCGACGTGCCGCTGCGCCTGATCAGCGTCGTGAGCCCCGGCCGCGAGGTGGTCCTGTCGCCCAACGAACTCGAACTGGACACCGGATACGCCGAATCGGTTCTCCGGCAGGCAAGCGCCGCGATCGAGGCGGCCGGCAAGGAGGTCAAGGTCGATACCGCGATCCTGCGGGGAGCGCCGGCGGACATGCTCCTGGCCGAGTCCCGCACCGCCGAGTTGGTGTGCGTCGGCTCGTCGGGCATCGGTGTCGTGTCCCGCACACTGCTGGGCAGCACGGCAACCACATTGGCCGAGAAGGCGTCCTGCCCGGTGACCATCATTCGCCACCACGACGCGGCTGATCGATCAGACCGGCGCTTCATCGCCGTGGCCGTCAAGGCATCCACAGACGACGAGGAAATCGTGGTCACTGCGATGGAGGAGGCCCGGCTCCGTCACGCACCGGTGCTTGCGGTCGGCCTGTGGCAGCAGGACTTCGGGTCCACGCCGTACGACGAACTCGACCGGATGATGGCAGCGTGGCGACAGCGGTACCCGGACGTGCACGTCTACCCGGTCACCACGCAGGCGAACCTGGTGCAGTTCCTCGATGGAGATACGACCACCGTCGCGATGGTGGTCGTCGGCGCCGACGAGGCCGGACGGGTCGCCCAGATCGTGGGACCGCACAGCCATCCCATCGTGGGCCATCCCGAGTGCTCCGTGCTGATCGTGCGCCACTGACTCTTGACCCGACCGGGACTGCCGTCTAGGCGATGGCAGCACCGACGAGATGTCCTACTCCCCAGGTGATTCCCAATGCCAATGCCCCGCCGATGACGTTGCGGATGATCGCCTGGCGCATCGGTGCTCCCCCAAGACCTGCGGACACCGATCCGGTGATGAGCAGCGCGACGAGGACAGCCCCGATCGTGGCGGGGATTCTGATCGCGCCGTCGAGCACCAGCACCACGATCAGCGGCAGAAGGGCGCCGACGGTGAACGACAGCGCTGAGGACAGGGCCGCCTGCCAAGGATTGGTCAGATCCTCGGGGTCGATGCCCAACTCCACTTCCGCGTGGGCGGCAAACGCATCGTGATCGGTGAGTTCCTCGGCGACCATGCGAGCGGTGGCTGCCGACAACCCCTTCGCCTCGTACAACGCCGCTAGCTCGTCCAGTTCGGCGCCCGGATCGTCCTGCAACTCTCCACGTTCCTTGTTCAGCAACGCCTGCTCCGTATCGCGCTGCGTGCTGACCGACACGTACTCCCCCAGTGCCATCGACACGGCGCCAGCCACCAGCCCCGCGACCCCCGCCGTCAGGATCGGCCCCCGCATGGTGGTCGCCGCCGCGACGCCGACCACGATTCCCGCAGTCGAAACGTTGCCGTCGTTGGCGCCGAGCACGCCGGCGCGTAGCCAGTTGAGCTTCGATGACACCGACCCCGAATGTGGCTCGGCAGGATGCGGATTCGTGGACACGTCCAAGAGGTTAGGCAGTGCCGTCGATTCACGCCAGCAAACCAAGGCTAGCCAAAACGGCTGGGGTCGACGCGGATGGCAGGTCGATGCGCTTCGGCTTCGGTTCGGCCATCTGTGCGTCTGCCTGAGGTTCCCCCGTCTACCCCGCGACGGCCGCTCGGCCAGGTGCTCACCTGGACGACGTCAGTCGCCGAGGTGGCTCGCTGACCAGGTCGAGGGCCACACGTATCGCTTGTCCGTTCACCGGGCGGCCCCACGGTTCTCGCCGCGTCGGCGGGCAAGCAGTGCCGAAGGACACTCTGGTCCGTCCGACGATTGCAACGCCGGTGGGGCAGGAATTCCAGACTGACCAGAACGACGAGGGCGGACACCACATAGTGCAACGACAACAGCACGTACCGGGCCTCCCCGAGTGCGTGGTACTTCCGCAGATAGCGATACAGCGATTCCAAGCGGAGGAGCCCGTCGCCGAGATGAATGAGCCCGTAGTAGACCCGGTGCAGTGCTCCGCGGTGGGACTCCTCGAAGATGTCGGGAAAGGCCGCAAATGCGAGCGAAAGTCGCTGCACGCCATGCCTTCTGGCCCAATCGACCATGTCGGTGCAGAGGCGTTCGTCGACGCCGTTCGGGGCGTTCCGTCGGCGCAAGGGCACGTCGAGTGAGACGTCATTGCCGCCACCGGCCACGACGTAGCGGTGAAAGGCCTGCACCCGACCGCCGCGGTCTCTGGCGATCATCAACAGCACACCGGGGTAGCGGCCTTCCAGCGCTCCGTCCAGAATCATCGAGAATCCGCGTTCGGTCCGCACACCACCGTGCGAGTCCCTCATCACGTCGGCCAACTCGGCCCTGGTGCCATCGTCGAGGTCGGCTTCGGCCACGAGTTCGGTGGTGACCCCCAAGTTGCGCGTGCGCTGCACCCCCTGCCGAAGATTGCGGTACCTGCGCCCGGCCATGGCGAAATGCGCGACGTCGATCACGACGTCGCGGCCGAACGGAATCGCGCGCAGTGACTGCCCGACACGCTGCTCGTCCGTCCACAGTCCCACTCGCGCGGCGCTGCAGCCGAGGACGATGATTCGCCATCCACGGGCGTCACACTCGGCGGCGAAGTCTCGGACCAGGTCGGGAAACCGTACCGCGTCCCCGATCGGGTCACCGCTCACCGCCGCGAAGCCAAACCTGCTGCAGTAGGCCAGCATCGCCGTGCCGTCGGAACTGAAGTAGGGGGTCTTGCGGGACTGCATTGCGAAGGGAGCCAGTGGATCTCCGTGTGTCGCGTCCACGAGTCTCCATATCGCAGGCAGCGCATCGGGTTGCGGCCGGGCTCGAGTTGGCCACGTGAGCGCCGCACCGGCACAGGCGATCACGACGTTGCCAGGCGCATCGAGGGATAGCAGATGCGCGCCCAATCCGGCCAGCACGAGTGCTCCCGCCACACCCGCGTGCGCAGCTGTCACCGGTCTGCCGAGAAAGATCCCTCGTGCGATCAACGCCACGGCGGCCAGAATCGTCAATGACCATGCCAGTCGCCCGCCCGCCTGCCACTCCAGACGGTGGCGCTCCCCTTCGAGCACCACCACCAGCCAGGTGAAGACACCAAGCAACACCAGAGCACCGGCACGCCTGACGGGTCGCGAATCCCCGTGCGTCAAGCCGGTCACCGGATGGGACACCCAGTCACCGCCAGAGCCGTCGGGCCCTCGCGCTGGGAGCGGCGCCACGCGATGCGATGCCATTCGACGCTGAGGGTGACCAACCGTCGACGCCGACGACGATCCCGCTGCGGGTGGCGGTTTCCGACATGTCATCTCCCTTGGTGAACGCCTCTGAATCACGGTAGATCGCTCCGACCATGGCGTCACGGGCCATGGGTCACTCGACCAATGGTCGTAGGGCGATTAGAAGAGCGAACGAGCCAGGCCGCCGTCGACGCTGAGCGTCGTGCCGGTCACGTAGGACGCCCGTTCAGACACGAGGAACACGCCTACGTTCGCGACCTCCTCCGCCGTCCCGAAGCGGCCTGCCGGCACCGTGTCGAGCAGGCCGGGCGGCGGTCCGCCCGGAAAGACCTGAGCCGTCCGCGCGGTGCGGATGTATCCGGGCGCTAGACAGTTGACGGTGATGCCGGCCGCCGCCATCTCCTTCGACAGAGTCTTGAGATAGCCGGTCACTCCGGGCCTCAAGGCGTTCGAGATCGCCAAGTTCGGCAATGGTTCCCGCGTGCCGGAGGATGTGATGGCGAGGATTCGCCCCGCTCCGCTAGCTCGCAGATGGGGCAGACAGGCTCCGACCAACCGAACCAGCGGCAGGACCAGTGTCTGCAACCCGGCAGTCAGATCGTCGGCGACGAGTTCCGAGGCGGACTTCGTGGGAGGCCCGCCGCTGTTCCAGACGAGAACGTCGATGCCGCCGAACGCCTTTACGGTGGTGTCGACCAGTCGTCGTGGCGCGTCCGGATCGGACAGGTCCGTGGGATGGGCGACCGCCGAGATCGCTTCGGCTTCGCTTGCCAGCACGTCGGCGCGGCGCGCGGCCATGACGATGTTGGCGCCTTCCTCGGCGAGTCCGCACGCGATAGCGAGCCCGATACCCGAGGATGCGCCGCAGACGATGGCGGTCTTACTCGTTCAGTCCGAGGTCCACGTTCCCGCCCCCTTGCAACGATTGGCAAGCCCCACAACAACACTCGATGAGGCGGGAATGCAACCCTTCGACGTGGACTCCACGATTCGACCTGTCGCGGAATCATGCCTTGGCCACACCGCCCGGCCAAAGGTGTTCGGACCTCCCGACCTGGCAAAGTCCAAACGGCGCAGGGGCAAACGACCCGTCAACCGGCTGGCCACCCTCCGTGCCATCGGCTCGATCCAACACTCCCATCACAAGACAGTGACTGCCAATCCATTGCGGGAATCGCTATAATGGTAGGAATATAACGGTCATGACCTTGATAGACGTCGGTTAGATATTTGCTGGTTGGAATTGCATCTCGTGTGAGAAGGGGGCCGAGAATGCTGTATCTCGATCCACGACCTCAGGCCGAGGTGCGCGCGATTCAGCGGATCATCCAAGCCAACGAGGAACGTCGCCGAGCCAAAACGGAGGGTGGCGCAGCCGACATCGCCACTGCGGAACACCACTTGCAATCGGCAATCGACGTCGCGTCCGACAGCGGCGTCTCTTGGCAGACCATCGGTGACGCGCTGGGACTCAGGCGCGGAAACGCCTACCAACGCTTTCGCCGACGTTCGCGATCGCCCCGGTTGGCTTCGTCCAACGCCGCCGAGTCGAGTCGCGACCTCACATGACCCAGCCACGCAAACGTCATGGTCTGCGGCGCACCGCGGGTCAGGGACACGCGCTCAACAGCAAGGGCGCTCCCAGGCCCCCGCTAACCGCAGAGAGCAGCCTCCAAATATTGCACGGTGTTCCGACGTTCAAGGCCTTGCAAGGCATTTGCGCGAAGTACATCGTGGAGCATCAGCTCATCTCGAACGTCGATGCACGCCCCGCCTGCACCTGTCGTCTGGACCTCGACAGCTACGACCAGTGGCTCGAGCACGTCACCGAGTTGCAGGCAAGTCACATAGCCATGGCAATCCAATTAGCACGCAATCAAGATCAGTCCGCCCTCTAGTGGCGCGTCGTGCGCAAATCGCGGCTCGGGTGAGGGTGGCCGGCGCTCAACCCGGCGGTTCCTCGTTCAGCGGTTCCGGGATGCGCGACAGAAAGAGCTCTTCGCCGTCGACCCCTGTGCGCTTGACCAGCGACACGAGATCGCGACTCCCGTGTTCTCTCCGCTCGAGGACGGCTGCGGCGTCGAGGACCTCACTTGTCGTCAACCCCAGCTCGCGGACCAACGTTTTCACCGCTACCGGCTCGCCATCCGGCCGTGTCCGCAGCGCAGCGAGTACGCGGTCGACCACGTCCATGGGTGCTTTCTCCGCCACATGACCCTCCGCGTCCTAATCGCCCAATCTGGACTGTATGTCGCAAGCAGCACGGGAATTCACTGTTGGCGCACGACCCGAAACGTCGCAAGGGACGGGTCGGCGGCGTCGGGCAGTGCCATCCCGGACTCGATGCCGGATCGTAGGTAGCCAATGACGGCGTCGTTGAGTCGTTCGCCCGGGACGACGGCAGGGATGCCAGGCGGGTACGGCGTGATTTGTTCGGCGGCGATGCGACCCACCGCGTTCTCCGCCGACACTTTCTCCGTCGCCGCGAAGAACGCGTCGCGCGGCAGCATCACCGACTCGAGCTCCAGTTGGTCGGACGACGGAAGGTGAATCGGTGCCGGCTGATCGAAATCGTCAGCAGCCCTGCGCCATTGACCCAACGCCTGGAGGAGGCGCCCCGTGGTGACCTCGTCGTCGGCAAAGGAGAGCGTCGCCAAGATACGACGGTGGTCGGACATGCCGACATCGATGTGGCAGTGCTCGCGGAGGTAGTCCGCGGCTTGATATCCGGAGGTACCGGTCCCCGACACGTCGATGAGGACCTGCAATCGGTCCAAGTCGTGCGACGCCTCCACACCGAGCAGTTCGTCGTCGAGGACTTCGACATCGGGCAGCGTTTCGATCGCGTCTCGGGTCCGGTGCGCCAAACTCAGCGCGGCGCCCAACAACCGGTTGCCGTCATCGATCATCTGCCGACGCCAGCCGTCCAGCGCGGCGTACATCATCACGTTGGGGCTGGTGGTCATCAAGAGATCAGCGCATTTGGACAGGCGCTCACGGTCGACGAGATCGCCTTGGACGTGGAATACCGAGCCCTGCTCGAAACCGGCACCCATCTTGTGGACGCTGACCACGCAGACGTCCGCACCCGCGTCCATCGCCCAGGTGGGTAGGTCGTCGTGAAAGGGAAGGTGAGCTCCCCACGCCTCGTCGACAATCAGCGGCTTACCGCGTTCATGACAGATGTCGGCGATGGCCGCCAGATCGGCACACGTGCCATAAGGGCTGGGACTGACGATCAACGCTCCCGACGCATCAGGGAACTGGTCGAATGCGGCGCGGACCTGCTCGGGTGAGGGTGGATGGGACAGGTGCCGCAGCGGGTCCCACCGCGGGCTGATCCACCGGGGCTGCACGCCGGAGAACACCAGTCCGGCGACGATCGACTTGTGACTGTCTCGCCCGAGCAGCAGACCGTCGCCGCCGCCTGCGACCGCCATCATGGCCGCCTTCACCGACAGCGAGCTACCACACGTGGAGAAGAACGCAGCCGAGGCCCCGACCGCGTCAGCCATCAGTTCCTCGGCCCGCGCAAGGTAGCGGTTGCGGCTGCGGCGGTCGTCCAGACCATTGGAGGCCAGCAGGTCGTCGGCGAAGGGCTCGCGGCCCAGGATTTCGAGGACTCGCGGATCCACCCCCCGGCCTTGGCGATGCGCGGGCGGCGTGAAGCCATACCGTTCCTTGGCGCGATAGTCGGCTACCGCGTCGAGAAGCGGAGTCTGCGAGTGGTCCATGCTTGGCACTTACCCAGCACCACATCAATGCAACCTGCCCGCGCGACCGGTGCTGGCTGGCTCGGCTTCACCACACCCGTCGAATCGTCCCTTCGACGACGGAAGTTGACGGGGCAAAGCGGGGGCAACCTACGCCGCGGCACCGAGGCACGATGTCCCCGGAAAGTGGTAGTGCGAAGCGCTTTACACCGATGCGCGTGGCTCGCACGGCGAGCGTCGGGGGCGTTCGACGGGTGCGAGTATGACACGACGTTTGCCGACCGGCGAGGACGGGCAAGTGCTTGGAAATCCGTCGACAGGAGTCCTCGTGAAGGCCGCTGACCTCGTTGCCCTGCCGCTGGAAATCGGCTCGGCCCTACGCAATCGCCGTGTGTTTCATCCCGTGGGCGTGCTTGCCGAAGGCCACCTCGAGCGCGTCGCCGCGCCGGGGGACGGGCTACCGCTTGAGACCGCCGAGGTGTTGGGGCGAGTGTCCAAGGCCGTCGGCATTCCGGGCGGCCTTCCCGATTTGATCGGACTCGCCTGGCGAATGCCTCCCAGCGCGGGCGCGCCCACCCCGTGGGACGTACTGATGGTCTCCGCTGGCTCGGGATTGCTGACCCGGTGCATCTTGCGACCGGCCCTGTCGTGGACCGGCACCACTCTGTCCACGCTCATGCCGCTGCAGCGCCAGGACGGCTGGTGGTGGCTCAAGGCCGAGTTGACGACCGACCTCGAGCCCGGACTGTCGCTGGAGACGATTACCGAGGCGATTCGCGGCGATGGACTGGTCTTCGACGTCCGACAGGCCCATGGCAACGGCCCCTTCAACCCCCTGGCCGTGCTGAGGCTGACGGGCGTCATCCCCACCGACGAAGACCTCGACGTGTCCTTCGACCCCACCCGTAACACCGGACCCGGCGTCGCACTCGGCCCCGAATGGCTCACCGCCTTGCGGGAACGGGCGTATCAGCTCAGCCGCCGTGGCCGCCGCGCGCCCGACGAACCGTGATCCCGGTCGGTCGGATAGCTCGTCGGCACGCCCAACACGAGTCATTACGCGGCGACGCGCCCCGCGCCACACGGTTCACCACAGTGCTCCCACGTGCCGCTTCGGCAGCGATCGCCCACGCCCGGCAACGTTCGGATTGACCGGCCGTGCAGCTGGGTAAACACTTGTGCGCATTTGCCCAAGACCCCGGCAAGGAAGGCCGAGCAGCAGCGAGTCACCAACGCCGTCAGAGGCTTCGAAGAGCGTCGCGCCGTGATCGAGCAGGCCAAGGGTGTGCTGATGTTCCTCTAGAGATAGAGGATGCGAAGGCGTTCGAGTTGCTGCGGTGGCAGTCTCAGATTCGAATCTCAAGTTGCGTGATCTCGCCGAGCAGGTACTCCGCGATCTCCTGGGGATTGCCACGACGGCGGAACAACGCGCCACCGAAAGGAGGCCAGCAGGTGACGGGGCGCGCGCCGTGAAGTCGGGGTAGACGCGACGCGCGTCCCGTTCTGACTAGTACCCCGAATGGATGGAAACGAAGCTTGACCGCGGGAGGCGGGGCCGCAGGCTACGTCACCGCGGCCCCGCTGGGCGAAACTTACCCTGGCGTCAACAACCCTGCATCTGGAGGCTGGCCTGCTGCCGCTCGCCGATACGGTTTCCGCAGATCGAGAATGCCACCACCCAGAAAATAGCGAATAGCCTGATCTACCTCGGCGAGGCAACTCGGGCGCGCCTACCCGGACCAGGACGACGCTTGTCCTCTATGCGAGTCGGCCCTCGACGAACACGCTGTCCGGGAAGGCTTCCTCCAAGTCGCTGTCGATGCGACGGTCGTAGCTGACCATCAGATCTTCGGCGGTGATCCCGGTGACCTCCCAGCCGTGCGCACCCAGCCAATCGGTGACCTCGGTGCGTTCCTCCTCATAGAGAAGATTCCCTGACTTGGTGATGTCCTCGCCGCCCAGCCTTTTCGCGATCTCCCGGTACTGCTCCATCTGTTCCTCGCGGCGCGCGAAGCTCTCGGCGCTGAAGAAGTCGTTGGTAAAGGCCTCCACCGAGACCCGGCTCCCGGATGCGCTCAGCGACTGGACACGCTCGAACAGCAGATTCTGCGCCTCCGCCGTCAGATAGGGCAGCAGGCCCTCGGCCGACCACGCGGTTGGCTGACTTGGGTCGAAACCCGCGTCCACCAGCGCTCTTGGCCAATCTTGACGCAAGTCGATGCCGACGCCGACGTGAGTGGCGATGGGCGAAACCCCGTGCGACTCCAGCGTGTCGAGCTTGAACGCCAGCACCTTTGGTTGGTCGATCTCGAAGACCACGCTCCCCTGCGGCCACGCCAACCGCCATGCGCGCGCGTCGAGACCGGCCGCCAAGATCACCGCTTGCCGAATGCCGTCGGCGGCTGCGGCGAGGAAGAAGTCGTCGAAGAACTTCGTCCGCGACGCCATGTAGCTCTTCATCAACTCCATCCGCTCCTTGAAGCGCGGATCGATCTCGGCCAACTCCGCAGGCGGCTCGTCGCCGAGGTAGATCTTCCAGATCCCGTCGCCGGCCGCCTCGAGGAACATCTGCGCGTAGGGATCACTGATGAGGGGACTCTCGCCATTGGTCTCCGCAGCGCGACCCCCGGCCACCCCTAGTGCGGTGGCACCGACACTCTCGTTGATGTCCCAGGTGTCGTCATCGGTTCTGACCATTCCGGTTCCCTTCGTCGCCATTCAATAGATGCTCCAGATAGCTTACCGGTCGTAAAGTAAGCTGCCATGACACCCAAGGAGTTCGGATGGATCAACGACGCACCGACACCCGTTCCCAATTGCAGTCGGTAGCTCTTCAGCTCTTCGCCGAAAATGGCTATGACGCCACGTCGCTGCGAGAGATCGCAGAACGCCTGGCAATCACCAAGGCCGCCGTGTACTACCACTTCCGCTCGAAGGACGAGATCCTGACGAGCTTGATCGAAGACTTCCTCGGCCAACTCGACGAACTGCTGCAATGGGGTCACTCACAGCCCGTCGGCTCCACTACCCGCGTCGAGGTTTTACGTCGCTACGGCACCCTGTTGTCCGGACCCACGGCCCAGCTCGCCCGGTTCGTGCGGGAAGGACCCTCGGCGATTCGCGATCCTGCTCTTCGGACCAGGATCGGCGACTGCTACCTCGAGCTGTTCGATCTGCTGAGTCCACCCGGGCCTCCCGTCGAGGGTCGTTTACGAGCCCGCGTTGCGCTGTCCAGTCTGCACATCGGAACGAGCGATCCGCAGCACTCGGACGAGCCTCGGCAACGCGCCGCCGCACTGGCCGTCGCGACCGAGATTCTGTTACCGCTGAGTGGCCCTACTTGACGCTGGCGATCAGGTCCGAGGACATGACGTCGGTCGGATAAGCATCGAGACAGTCCTCATGTCAGATCCAGCCGTCCATCGTCGGCGTCTTGGTCAGCGTGTGAAGCGCGGAGCCGGGTGCGCAGCACCTTGCCCGCGCCGTTGAGCGGCAACTCGGCGACCGAATACCAGTACTCCGGAACCTTGTAGCCGGCGAGCGCGCTGCGGCAGAAGGATCGCAATTCTGCCGGCGTTGGTGGGCGGGCCGGGTCGGCGGCGACGATGAACGCGGCGAGGGTCTCCCCCAACCGAGCGTCCGGCACCCCGACGACACCCGCGGCTGCCACCCCGGGGTGGGCGGAGAGCGTGTTCTCCACCTCGACGGGATACACGTTCTCGCCGCCACGGATGACCATGTCGTTCAGGCGCCCGGACAGCCGCAGATACCCATCGTCGTCGATCCTGCCGAGGTCGCCCGTGTGTAGCCAACCATCGGCCGCTGGAGCCGCGAGGTGGTCTGCGGCGGCGAACACCTCACCGACGCCCGCCGCGTCTGGTCCATCGATGCGCAACCGGAGTCCCTCGACGGGGCGGCCGACCGTGCCGAGTAGGTCGGGACTCTCGGCCGCGGCCCGTCGATGATCGGCTGCGCTCAGGCTGGTGATGGGACTGCCCTCGGTCTGCCCGTAGAGGCTGATGACGTCGACGTCGGGGAGGGTGTCGAGAACTCGTTGTAGCGTGCCGACGGTGATCGGTGAAGCGCCATAGATCAGCGTCTCGAGCGGAACGGCGTCGAGAAGTCGCTGCCGCAAGAGCATTTCGATCATGGTCGGCACCAGTAGACAGTGCGTCGCGTCGAGTGTCTTGAGACTGCGCCACCAGTCGAAGGAGAACTTCGTGGTGCAGATGACTGCCGCACCGCCCATCAGGGCGGCCTGGACGTTGCCCAGTCCGCCGATGTGATGCAGCGGCGAGCCCGTGGCGTACCGACCGTCGGGGCCTAGGCCGGTGATGTCGCAGAGCAATTCGGCACGGGTGTGCAGCACGTGTTCGGTGAGGGGTATGCGCTTGGGTTCGCCGGTCGTGCCCGCGGTGTGCAGATAGACCGCTGCCGCGCCGGTCTCCCGGTGGAGCGATCGACTCGACACCTGCAGGGCGGGTATCGCCAGCATCCGGATCCCGACGACGTCGGCGATCTCAGCGGCAGTCTCGACGAATGCCGCCTCGGCGAGTAGGACGGTGGACCCGGTCCTGCGCACCATGTGGGCCAATTCCGCGACCGTCTGCCGCGGTCCGAGCGGAGCGAGCGGCCGGTTCGCGGCGGCACCACCGACCAGCATCGCAAGGGCATCGGCGTTGGTCGTGATCAACGCGGGGACTGGTTGGCCTGCCCCGACGTCGAGGGAGGCGAGGAGTTCGGCGGCGTGGACCGCCTTGCCGATGAATTCCCGGCCCGTGACGGTGCCGGACTCGTCGATGACTGCGGGCCGCTCACTGCGTGCGTGGATGGCGCAGAGCCGCTCTACCCACGTCATCCCAGATGGCTCAACGGCTTAGACGGGTGGGTACGCCGGGGGCGGGTAGACGCCGCGAAGTCCCCATGGCACGAAGTTGAAGAAGTACTCGAGTTCATCGCTCGCGTCGTAGTCAGGATTGGGATCCACGACTCACCCCTTTTGCAGATCGTCGACCGTGACCCGTACGACTCTAGCCGAGGCCCCGGTAATGCAATAACTGTTTAACGCTTTATGCTGACGCCGCCGAGCGCTGACGACCGCTCACGCGGCAGGAGGGACCAACGTGTCGCTATCGGGGAAGACGATGTTCATCTCGGGTGCCAGCCGGGGCATCGGCCTGGCGATCGCCAAGAAGGTCGCAGCAGACGGCGCGAATGTCGCACTGGTCGCCAAGACCGCCGAGCCCCACCCGAAGCTGGACGGAACCGTGTACACCGCCGCCAAGGAAATCGAGGCAGCTGGCGGACACGCACTGCCGATCGTCGGCGACATCAGGGACGGCGAGTCGGTCGAGCGCGCGGTGGCGCAGGCCGTCGAGCAGTTCGGCGGCATCGACATCTGCGTGAACAATGCCTCGGCCATCAACCTGGGATCCATCACCGAGGTGCCACTCAAGCGTTTCGACCTGATGAACGGCATCCAGGTCCGGGGGACGTACTCGGTGTCGGCGGCCTGCATCCCGCATATGAAGGGTCGGGACAACCCGCACATTCTCACGTTGTCTCCGCCGATCCGGCTGGAGTCCGAGTGGCTCAAGCCCACCGCGTACATGATGGCCAAGTTCGGAATGACGCTGTGCGCCTTGGGGATTGCTGAGGAAATGCGCGCCGAGGGCATCGCGTCGAACACGCTGTGGCCCCGCACCCTGGTCGCCACCGCGGCGGTGCAGAACCTGTTGGGCGGCGACGAGGCCATGGCTCGGGCTCGCAAACCCGCGGTCTATGCCGACGCGGCGTACGCGGTGCTCGGCAAACCGGCCTCCTACACTGGCCACAGCCTGCTGTGCGAGGACGTGCTGCTCGAAGCCGGCGTCACCGACCTGTCGGTCTACGACTGCGTCCCTGGTGGCGAGTTGGGCCTCGATCTGTGGGTCGACTCCCCCAACCCGCCCGGTTATGCGCCGAACTGAGACATCGCCGCTTATGTCGCCAAAACGATAAATAGTTTACTGTTTAGGCATCGGCGCGGAGGAGGTCACGGCAGTTGCGGATCATCGTCACAGGCGGCAACAGCGGGGTTGGCAAGGCCACGGCGACCGCCATGGCGGCCGCGGGTCACGAGGTGATCATCGCGTGCCGGTCGCTGGCCAAGGGTTTTGAAGCCGCGGCGTCGATGCCGGGGGCCGTCCGCGTGTCCGAGCTCGATCTAGCCGATCTCACCAGCGTCCGAAAGTTCGCCGACGGGGTCGACTCGGTCGACGTGCTCGTGAACAATGCTGGGGTGCTGGGTCTTCCGCTCACCCGCACGGTCGACGGGTTCGAAGCCCACATGGGCATCAATCACCTCGGCCACTTCGCGCTGACGTGCCTACTCGGCGACCGCATCAAGGACCGCGTGGTGTCGGTGGCCAGTACCAACTACACCACCGCTCGCATCCACTTCGACGACCTGAACTGTCGGCAGCGCAAGTACCGCCCGTTCGGTGCGTACGGCGAGTCCAAGTTGGCGAACCTGCTGTTCGTGCAGGAACTCGTCAACCGCGGAAAGACCGCCTACGCGTCCGATCCCGGTATGACGAACACCGCGATCACCCGGGACGGGTCGGGTCCCCTGCAATGGGCTGGCCGCGTCATCTCGCCTCACATCGCGCAGAGTCCGGAACACGGCGCCCGGTCGACCATTCAAGCCATCACCACCACGCTGCCCAACGGCACCTACCTCTCCCCGCGCGGGCTCGCGCACCAGTGGGGCAAGCCGAAACCGACGAAGCTGAAGGAGAAGGCCATCGACCCGGACAGCGCCAGACGACTCTGGGACCTGTCCGTTGAATTGACGGGTTGCGACTGGCAGCAGGGTGTCGGATGAGTGTCGCACGACTCCTTCCCACCGCCGAAGCGCGCGAACTCGTCCAGCTCGCCAGCGACGTGGCCGACAAGACGCTCGAGCCCATCGTCGACGAGCACGAGCGGTCGGAGACCTATCCGGACGGCCTCTTCGCCACCCTCGGCGACGTCGGGCTGTTGACGCTGCCCCACCCCGAGGAGTGGGGTGGCGGCGGACAGCCATACGAGGTCTACCTGCAGGTGCTGGAAGAGCTGGCGGCGCGTTGGGCCGCGGTGGCCGTCGCCGTGAGCGTGCACGTGCTCTCCTGCCATCCGCTGATCGCATTCGGCACCGACGAACAGAAGTCGACCTGGCTGCCCGAGATGTTGAGCGGCCGGACCATCGGCGCCTACAGCCTGTCCGAACCGCAGGCCGGTTCCGACGCCGCGGCGCTGACGTGCAAGGCCACACCCGTCGACGGCGGGTACCGCATCAACGGCGCCAAGGCGTGGATCACCCACGGCGGCATCGCCGACTTCTACAGCCTTTTCGCCCGAACCGGCGAGGGCAGCCAGGGGATTTCGTCGTTCCTGGTGGCCAAGGACACCGACGGGCTCACCTTCGGCGCGCCCGAGGACAAGATGGGCCTGCACGCGATTCCGACGACGACTGCGCACTACGACGATGCGTTGGTGCCCGCAGAGCGCCGGATCGGTAGCGAGGGGCAAGGGCTCCAAATCGCCTTCAGCGCCTTGGATTCCGGACGTCTCGGCATCGCGGCGGTGGCCGTCGGCCTGGCCCAGGCCGCGCTCGACGCGGCAGTGGAGTACGCCAAGCAGCGAACGACGTTCGGTCGCAGGATCATCGACCATCAGGGCTTGGGTTTTCTGCTTGCCGACATGGCGGCTGCCGTGGATTCCTCGCGCGCCACGTATCTGGACGCGGCGCGTCGCCGTGACGCGGGACTACCGTACTCACGCCAAGCCTCGGTAGCGAAGCTAGTGGCCACCGACGCCGCGATGAAGGTGACGACGGACGCCGTGCAGGTGTTCGGCGGGGCGGGTTACACCCGTGATTACCGCGTCGAGCGCTACATGCGCGAAGCCAAGATCACCCAGATCTTCGAGGGCACCAACCAGATACAACGCCTGGTGATCAGTCGCTCGCTCGACCGATGACCGATACTCGTACGCGACACAAAGGAGTGGTTGCATGACGACCGACATCGAGTACCAGCGGCCTCAGCTGCGATTGGCGCCGAGTCCGACCGCGGAGTCGCGCGCATTCTGGACCGGCGGGCAGAACGGCGAGTTACTGATCAGCCGATGCCACGCCTGCGGCCACTTCTTCCACCCCCCGGGTCCGGCATGCTGGCGCTGTCGCAGTCTCGACGTTGCGCCGGAGGCGGTTTCCGGTAAGGCGACCGTCGCGGCGTACACCATCAATCGGCAGAACTGGATTCCTGGATTCGAACCGCCGTACATCGTGGCCATGGTCCAGTTGGACGACGAACCGGACGTCCGCCTCATCACCAACATCGTGGGCGTGCCCGTGGACGAGGTCAGGGTGGGGATGGCGGTCGAGGTCTTCTTCGAGGACTGGACGTCCCTGTCCGGCGAGGCGGACAGCCGCGTCTGGATCCCGCTGTTCCGACCGGTTCAGTCCGCGCGCAACTGAATTCGACATGTTCGAGCGATCGGACCCCGACTTCGGACACCCGCTGTTACCGTGACAGTCGACTGTCATATTTCGACGAGGAGCCGCGACCGTGTCCATTGCTCTACCGCTCGTCCTTCGGTCGGCCGACGACCTCACCCCGGACGTCCTCACCACCCTGCTCCGTCAGCACGACCCGACGATCACCGTTACCGCGGCGACGTTGAACCGCACGTGGCAGGGCACCACGTCGCATCTGCACCTGGACGTCGACTACGCCGACCCCGACACCTCACTGCCGCGTCACCTCTTCGTCAAGACCCAACTCGGGACCGTTCACGAACTCCCCGAGGCGGTGGACGCTTCCCTGTCGGAGGGTGGTGGCGGCACGATGCTCCTCGACGACGAGACGCGGTTCTACCACGATCTCCGAAGCGAGCTGGACGTCGAGACCATGACGACCTACGTCGCCGAGCACCTCGACGGCCCGTCCCAGTTCCTCATCCTCGCCGAGGACATCACCCGACGAGGCGCCCAGGTGCCCGACGCCGTCGAGGGGTTGTCGGTCGAACAGGTCGACGAGCTGTTGCACACCCTGAGTCGAGTGCACGCGCCGTTCTGGGACAGTCCGCGATTGAACGCCGGCGGCGACCTTGCGTGGTTGCAACACCCCATCTCCGGAGGATTCGCAGAATTCCTGCGCACCAGTGGATTCGCCATCATCCGCATGTTCCTCGACCTGCCCTACAAGGCAGCCCTGCTCGACGCGACCGGCGAAGACGCGACGTCCATGGAAGCGGCATTCTGGCGGTTGCAGGAGCAGATCGCCCGCGCACCGATGACGGTGCTACATGGCGACCCGCACCCGCGCAACACCTATGGCCTGCCCGACGGTCGAATGGGCGTCCTCGACTGGCAGCTGGTGCGGCGCGGCTCCTGGTCGCATGACGTTGGGTACGCGTTGGTCGGGGCTCTGCCACCGGATCTTCGTCGGGAGCACGAACGAGAACTGCTCGACGCCTATCGTGGCCGGCTGCGCGACGCGGGCGTCACGGCGCTTCCCGATCGCGAGCAGATGTGGACCGCCTACCGGCAGAGCCCGGCGTGGGGCTTCTGTATGTGGGCGATCACACCGGATCAGATGTATTCCGTCGAGGTCGTCGAGACCGTACTCGGCCGGTTCGCCGAGGCATATTCGGATCTGGGCACCGGTGCATTGCTCCGCTGAGGGTACGGCGTCGGATCGTTCGGTGGTGCTCTTGGACGGGACGTGCACGCTCTCGCGAGAGATGGTGGGAAACAAGGGATACGGCATCAATCTGATGCGTGGCCTCGGGTTGCCCGTTCCTCCCGCTTTCTGTGTGACTACCGAGGCATGCGCGGCCTACCTCGGAGGCGACGTCGACGTCGTCACTCGCTCGTGGCCACGGATTTCTGCGATGCTTAGCGTCCTGGAGGGCCAGACCTCGCGCACCTTCGGATGCGGCCCGTCGCCGCTGATGGTCAGTGTGCGATCGGGCGCTGCGCAATCCATGCCGGGAATGCTGGACACGGTTCTCAATCTTGGGATCGACGATGACGTTCATCAAGCCCTTGCCGTGGAATTCGACTCCGCGTTCGCCGATGACGTTCGGTCGAGATTCGACGACATGTACCGGCGAATCGTTCTCGGCGACAATCGATTACCGGACCAGGAAGGATATGGCGACCCGCACGCGCAGTTGCGCGCGGCGATCGAGGCCGTGTTCAGGTCGTGGCACAGCCCCCGTGCGGCGGCTTATCGTGCCCACCACGGGATCGGAGACGACGGCGCGACAGCGGTCGTCGTCCAGGCGATGGTGTTCGGCAACGTGAACGAGAAATCGGGGACCGGGGTGCTCTTCAGCCGAAACCCTATGACCGGCGCCAACGAGATCTTCGGGGAGTGGTTGGGCAACGCCCAGGGTGAGGACGTCGTGTCGGGTGCCGCCGACTGTCGTCCCATCGACGAACTGCGTTCCGCCCACCCTGGGGTGTTCGCGGAATTGACTACCGCCGCCGAGCGGCTGGAGACAGTCCTCGGCGACGTACAGGACATCGAGTTCACCGTCGAAGATGGTCGCCTATGGCTCCTGCAGACACGTACCGCCAAGCGCTCCGCTCAAGCCGCTGTCCGGCTCGCGCTGGGACTTCGCGACGCCGGCCTGATCGAAGACGCAGACGTGCTGCACCGTGTCACCCCCGCCCAGGTGCGCTCATTGCTGTCGGCGTCGCTACAGCCTGAGACACGCTTGAGTGCAGAGCTTTTGGCCAGTGGCGTTCCCGCTACTCCTGGCGTCGCCTCGGGCAAGGCCTATGCGGACGTCGATGCCGCTCTCGATGCCGCCGACAGGGGCGAGGACGTCATCCTCGTCCGCCCATCGACCAGTCCCGAGGACGTCGCGGGAATGTTGGCCGCCCGCGCGATCGTCACAGACGTTGGTGGTGCCACCTCACACGCCGCCGTCGTGAGCCGTGAACTCGACCGACCTGCCGTCGTCGGCTGTGGTCGGGGCGTGTCAGCAGCTCTCGACGGCAGGCTCGTCACCGTCGACGGTTCGGTGGGCGAAATCCGGGCCGGACTCTTGGATCTGACGGCCTGGTCCGAGCGCGATACACCCGACCTCGTCAGGCTGGCGGAGATCGCGATGCGTTTGAGCCCGCTGAAGGCTCATCCGAGCGGCCACCATCCGCGCCTGTCCGATACGAGTGAAGCTGCGATATCCGATGCATTGGCCGAGGGGCGCGTCGACGTGGTCTCGGACACTCCGCTCGTCGCCATGCTGACGGCCTTTCATGCCGTGCGAGACGAGCAGTCCCCCGTTCCGTCGAGGGGGCGGTGAAGACCGGTGCCGTCTGAACTCGAACTGCTACAGGCCGTGCGACTGAAGGGACGCCCTCGGCAGACCGACCTCGCCTCGACGCTCGACGCAGAAACGACGGTCGTCGAGTCGGCGGTCACAGAACTCACGGCGCAAGGCCTTCTCAGCGCGGGTAGTACGATTCGGCTCACCCCCGCGGGACGCGAACGACTCGCGGAGCTGCTAGAGACGGAACGCCACGGGACTGACGCTGATGCGGTGGTGCGCGCCTACGGCGAATTCCGTGTGGTGAACCGCGCCTTCAAGGAACTCGTCGCGGAATGGCAGATGAGAGACGGCGTACCGAACGACCACAGCGATGACGATTACGACCGCGCGCTCCTGGACCGCCTCACCCGACTGCACCGCACTCTGCAGCCGATCCTCGACTCGATCGAACAACAGGTGCCGCGCCTGGCCGCCTACGCCGCCAAGTTGTCCACCGCTCTGACTCGCATCGACGATGGTGACGTCACCTGGTTCACGCGACCGATCATCGACTCCTACCACACCGTGTGGTTCGAGTTGCACGAGGAACTGCTCGGCGTCGTGGGTGTGTCGAGGGAGGACGAGGCAAGGGCGGGGCATGCCGAATGAGTACGCCCCTTACTCGGATGTGATCGTGAATTCTGGTATGCGGTAACCACTTTCACCGAGATCGACGATGCGAAGTTCGACCTGCTGACCGATCCGTACATCAGCCGGCGCGGCGTCGATGACCGCATTGATGCGCAACCCGGGTTGTTCGGCGAGTTCGATCAGCCCCACCACGTAGGGCGGCGTCCGGCCGGGTACCAGCGCTTGGCGCACCACGATGTAGCTGAAGACCGTGCCCTTGCCGCTGACCTCTTCGAAGTGCACCGGCCCACCCGTGAAGCGACTGCGCTCCAGTGGTGGGTGGATCCACTTGCCGGTGTCGTCGCAGCGGCACAGCATCAGCTTGCCGTTCTTGAGCCCCTCCCAATAGGGCACGGTATCCGGATCGGGAACCGGAACCGGCGGCAGTAGTGCGTGATCGGTCATGGCTTCTCCCTGCTGTAGACGTTGGCGCCCCCGAAGGGACCACCGCCGGCGGTCACCAACGCGAGTTGGGCGCCGTCGACCTGGCGGACCCCTGCGGCGTGGCGCAGTTGCAGCGCAGCCTCGTAGTGATGGTTCAGGCCGTGAATGTAGCCCTCCGACAACAGGCCACCATGTGGATTGACCACGACGTCACCACCGTAGGTGGCGCGCCCGGTCGAGAAGAACTTGCCCACTTCGCCCTTCTCGCAGAAGCCGAAGCCCTCCATGGTCGCCATCACGGTGTAGGTGAAGCAGTCGTACATGCACGCCACGTCCATGTCGGCGGGTGTCAGTCCGGTCTTCTCCCAGATCTTGGGCCCGGCGGTCTGTGAGTACATCTCGGTCGGATCGGCCCACTCGGTCCAGCCGGCACCACCCTGAGAGTTCGATGACCCCACCAACCACATCGGGTCCTGTTTGCAGTTGCGGGCGATCTCCTCGCCGGTGATCAGAATCGCGACCGCGCCGTCGACCTCCGACGTACAGTCCAGCACCCGGAACGGTTCGTTGATCCAGCGGGCGGCCAGGTACTCGTCCATCGTCAGCGGCTCACGCCGCAACGCATGCTCGTTGGGGCCGGCGTGCGCACGCTGGGTGATGGCGATCTGCCCCAGATCCTCGGAGGTCGAGCCGAATTCATGTTGGTGGCGTCGAGCCCACATCGCGAACCACTGGGGCGGCACCATGAATCCCGAGGCAGTGTCGAACTGGTCGTGGTGCGGCACCTGCATGGGCCCCTCGATGTGGCCGAAGCGGTAACCGGATCGACCGTTGAGCGAGCGGTACACCAGCACTGCCTTGCACATGCCCGCCTCGATGACGGCGGCCGCGGTCGCGATCTGGTCGGCAACCAGGTTTCCGCCGCCGTACATGGCGTTCGCCCATGCGAGTTCCTCGATTCCGAGCGCCCACCCCACGAAGATCGGCTGCTCGGAGTCGTTGGCCATGAACGTGCAGATGCCGTCGACGTCGGCGGTGGTGAGGCCGGCGTCGGCGATGGCGTCCCGGCAGGCGGCCACCGCCATTCCTCGGGTGGTGCGTCCGGAATTGCGGCTGTAGGTGGTGCGTCCGATTCCCACGACGGCACAAGTCACGATGGTGTCCTATCTACTTCGGCGCGGGATCGCGCGGCAGGCGCAAAATGCGTTCGGCGATCAGGTTTCTCACGATTTCCGACGTCCCACCAGCGATGGTCAGGCATCGGCTGAACAGGTAGTCGTGTATGACCTCGGGTTCCTTTCCGAGCAGGATGGCAGGCCCTGCGATGCGCATCGCGAGTTCGGCCACCCGCTGAGCATGCTCGGCGCCATAGCCCTTGACGAGGTTGCCCTCGATGCCCGGTCCGGTGTCGAACACCGCGCGTGCGGCCTGTCGCAGATTCAACGCCAGGATCGCGTACGCCTCGACGAGCAGTGCGCCGACGTCACGCGCGAAGCCATCGTCACCCGCCGCGTAGCGTTCGAGGAGTCCGAGCAGTGCATCGGCGGTCATGGTCACCGATCCCCCACCGATGGTGACTCGCTCGTTGCCGAGTGTGGCCATGGCAACGGTCCAACCCGCGTTGACGGCGCCCACCACGTCGCGGTCGTGAACGAACAGGTCGTTGAAGAACACCTCGTTGAACAACGTCTCGCCGGTGATCTCCCTGAGCGGCCGGATCTCGACGGCGGGGTCGGAGAGGTCGATGACGAGCGCCGTGATGCCCTTGTGCTTGGGTGCTTCGGGGTCGGTTCGGACGGTGGCGAGCCCACGCTGGCAGTTCATGGCGTCACTGGTCCAGACCTTCTGACCCGTCACCACCCAGCCGTCGTCGACGCGCCTGGCCCTGGTCGCCACGGCCGCGGCATCCGATCCCGCTCCCGGTTCACTGAACAGCTGGCACCAGCGCAGCTCGCCTTCGAGACTGGGCCAGATGAGACGTTCGACCTGCTCATCGCTGCCATGCTGCAGCAGCGTGGGCACGACCCACTCGCCCAGCCCTAGACTCGGCTTGTCGAGGCCCGCGAGCTCTTCCTCGATGATGAGTTGTTCGACCGAATCAGCCGACCGGCCATACGGTTTCGGCCAGTGAGGTTGCAGGTATCCGCTGCGCGCCCACACCTTCTGCCGGTCCTCGTCGGCTGAGCCTTCGAGTTCCGTCCGAAAGGATCGCGCCGATTGCCGATACTGGTCGGCTTCCGGTGGCAGATCGACGGAGTTACCTCGTCTGCGCCCGGCGAGCTGGAGTTCGGCGACCTTGCCCGTCAATGCGTCCCGGCCGCCGGCGAAGGCGAGCAGCACCGTCGCCCGCCTGATGAACAGGTGAGCATCATGCTCCCAGGTGTAGGCGATGCCTCCGTGTACCTGAACGTTCTGCAGCGCGACCCGCTGGTAGGCGGGTAGCGCGTGCGACGCAGCCATCGTCGACGCCAGCTCCGCCTCCAGTCCGCCCGCCCTGGCGGCATCCCACGTGACCGCCACGGCGGCCTCGGTGTCGATCAACATGTTCGCGCAATGATGTTTGATCGCCTGGAAGGAACCGATGGGTCGTCCGAACTGCTCACGGGTGGCGGCGTATGCGGTCGCCATCTCGGTGCATGCCGCCAGCCCACCGGCCGCCTCGGCGCTGGCAAGAAGGCGGATCAGCCGCGCCGCGACGGACGCGGCACCGCGAAGGACGTCGACGACGGGTGCGGCGGACAGCGTCAGCACGGTGACCGGCCGCATCAGCTGGTCGACGGAGTCGGTGCGATGCGTCGAGACGCCGCTGCCCGCTTCGACCAGTACCAGATCGTCGCCGACGGGAAGCGCGAAGACGTCGGCACTTGGTTCGGCAAGCGCGGCGACGGCACCGGCAGACACCGTCGAATCCGTCACTCGGGCATCACTCTCGGTGCCGATGCCTGCGACCGTGTCGCCGGAGACGAGCCGTGGAAGCCAGCGCTTCCGCTGATCGTCGGTCCCCGCCTCGGCGATGGCGGCGGACACCGCGACCGTCGGAAGGAACGGGCCACCGATGGCGGCACGGCCGAGCTGCTCGATGACGATCGCCAGTTCGGGCAGTCCGTATTCCTGACCACCGAACCGTTCCTCTACGTGGAGGCCGAGCCATCCGGTGGCGGCGATCTCCTTCCAGAGGGCGTCGTTCTCCCACCATCGACCGGTGTCGTCGGTCTCGAGCAGGATGCGTCGCGCGTTCGCGATGCCGCCCCGCCCCGCCACCATCGCTCTCGCGACGTCGGCGAGCTCGCGGTGGTCATCGGTTATTGCCAATGGCATGAATGGGCCTCACTGATCTGGAATGGTCGGATCACCAGGCGGCGCCGAACTTCTCGCGGTAGGTGACTTCGGTGGCGGGCCGGCGCCGGGGTGACGAGAGCTTCTTCGCCGATGGGCCGACGTACACGGCCGCCATCGGGATCAGGTTCTGCGGCAATTCCAACAGTTCGCGGACACGATCGACGCCGAAGGTAGTCAGGCCCGTCGTCAGACACGACCCGTAGCCAAGGTCGGCTGCCGCGAGAAGCAAGTTCTGCACAGCCGGGTAGATCGACGATGCTGCGTGGACCTCGGCGACGCGCTCGATGTCGGCGCAAACCACGATGACGACTGGTGCGGCGGCGAAGCCGCCGCGAGTGAATCCGAATTCAAGGTCGTCGACGAGCACCCGGTCGTCCAGGCTGCTCTTGACGAAATCACCGCCGCCGGCGTTCCACGTCTCAGTCCACCAGTCGGAGAGCAGTTTTCGACTCTCCTTCTCGCGGACCACGACGAAGAACCACGGTTGCGTGTTCTCGGCACTGGGCGCGTGCACCGCACACTGCAGCATCTGGTCGATGTCGGAGTCGAGAACCTTGCCATCGGGATCGAACCGCCTGCAGGCGCGCTGCGCCTGCATCACCGCGCGGAGCTCACCCACGTCAGTCCGCCAGCCTGCGCTCGCCGCGAGGCGTCCAGCCGGTCATCGAGACGGTGGTCAGGTCGAGCGTCTCCCCCAACGACAACTGACCGGACATCACCCGCTCCAGGAAGTTCGCCATCACCGCGTCGGGTTCCTCATCCAGCTCGTAGATCACCAGGTAACGGTGCGTCGGCGGAGG
>JAOPUT010000075.1 GCA_025963385.1 Mycobacterium sp. | reverse complement strand
GTCGATGCACCGAGGTGCTGCCATTGTTTATCCGAAGGATGCCGCCCAGATTCTGGGTATGGCCGACATCTTTCCGGGTGCAACCGTGGTCGAGGCCGGTGTCGGGTCTGGAGCTCTGTCGCTCTGGCTGCTGCGCGCGATCGGGCCGGACGGTTTTCTGCACTCGTTCGAACGCCGTCAGGAGTTCGCGGATATCGCTGTCGCCAACGCGACCGCATTCCTCGGCGCAACACCGGCCAACTGGCGTGTGACGGTCGGCGATCTCGGCGAAGTGCTTCCCGCGACTGTGCCGGCAGGCACGGCCGACCGCGTCGTGCTCGACATGCTCGCGCCGTGGGAGTGCGTCGACGCCACCGCCGACGCAATGGCCGCCGGCGGCATCCTGTGCTGCTACGTCGCCACGACCACCCAGCTCGGCAAGGTCGTGGAGACGATCCGGGCGCACGGCGAGTTCACCGAGCCGCAGCCCTGGGAGACCCTGGTGCGCGACTGGCACGTCGAGGGCCTCGCGATCCGGCCGGGCCACAAGATGAACGGCCACACCGGGTTCCTGGTCACCGCCCGCCGGATGGCGCCGGGGGAGAAGGCGCCGGTGAAGAAGCGGCGTCCGGCACCCGGTGCGTACGGCGTCGACTACGACGGCCCGCGCCCCTCCGGCCTCCCACCGGTTGCCGAGGACACCGACCCGGAGGCCTGAACGGACGCCGTCCACCCCCACTTCACGGTCTGAGACACGGCTGGATAACGGGGGAGTCGTGCACGGCGCGCGGGTAGTGTCGAGGAACAGGCAGCCGGTTCACCGGCCGCCCGTTGCATCGGAGGTGACGCCATGTCCGACGAACGCCCGCCCAGCGGTCCCGGCCCCAGCGAGTTCGACCTGCTCCGCCAGCAGGTCCGGCACCTGGAGACCGAGGCCACGGAGCTCCGCCGCCGGCTGCACGACGCCCCGGGCAGCCACCGCGACGTCGACCAGCGGCTCGCCGACACGCAGCGCTCCCTCGCGGCCGTCACCTCGCAGAACGAGCGCCTCGCCCAGACCCTGCGCGAGGCCCGTGACCAGATCACGACGCTCAAGGAGGAGGTCGACCGGCTGGCCCAGCCGCCGACCGGCTTCGGCACGTTCCTGAACCGCAACGAGGACGACTCGATCGACGTCTTCACCGGCGGTCGCAAGCTCCGGGTCAACGTCAGCCCCAGCGTCGACCTCGACGAGCTGCGCAAGGGCCAGGAGGTCATGCTCAACGAGGCGCTCAACGTCGTCGCAGCGCTCGCGTTCGAGAAGATCGGCGAGGTCGTGATGTTCAAGGAGCTCCTCGCCGACGGCGAGCGGGCCCTGGTCATCGCCAACGCCGACGAGGAGCGCGTGGTCCGGCTCTCCGACCCGCTGCGCGAGGTCAAGTTGCGCGCGGGTGACTCGCTGCTGCTCGACGGCCGCGCGGCGTACGCCTATGAGCGGGTGCCCAAGTCGGAGGTCGAGGAGCTCGTCCTCGAGGAGGTCCCCGACATCGACTACTCCGACATCGGTGGCCTGTTCAGCCAGATCGAGACGATCCGCGACGCCGTCGAGCTGCCCTACCTGCACCCCGAGCTGTTCGTGGAGCACGAGCTCAAGCCGCCCAAGGGCGTGCTGCTCTACGGCCCTCCCGGCTGCGGCAAGACGCTCATCGCCAAGGCGGTCGCCAACTCGCTGGCCAAGAAGGTCGCCGCGAAGACCGGTGCCGAGGGCAAGTCGTACTTCCTCAACATCAAGGGCCCCGAGCTGCTCAACAAGTACGTCGGTGAGACCGAGCGGCACATCCGGCTCGTGTTCCAGCGTGCCCGTGAGAAGGCCTCGGAGGGCACCCCGGTCATCGTCTTCTTCGACGAGATGGACTCGCTGTTCCGCACGCGTGGCTCCGGCGTCTCCTCCGACGTCGAGAACACCATCGTCCCGCAGCTGCTCAGCGAGATCGACGGCGTCGAGCTGCTGGAGAACGTCCTGGTGATCGGCGCGTCCAACCGTGAGGACATGATCGACCCGGCCATCCTGCGCCCCGGTCGCCTCGACGTGAAGATCAAGATCGAGCGACCGGACGCGGAGTCGGCGCAGGACATCTTCAGCAAGTACCTCGTCGAGGACCTGCCGTTGCACACCGATGACCTCGGTGAGTTCGCCGGCGACCGCGCACTGTGCGTCAAGACGATGATCGAGAAGGTCGTCGACAGGATGTACGCCGAGATCGACGACAACCGGTTCCTGGAGGTCACCTACGCCAACGGTGACAAGGAAGTCATGTACTTCAAGGACTTCAACTCCGGCGCCATGATCCAGAACGTCGTCGACCGCGCCAAGAAATACGCGATCAAGTCGGTGCTGGAGAGCGGCCAGAAGGGGCTGCGAATTCAGCATCTCCTCGACTCGATCGTCGACGAGTTCGCCGAGAACGAGGACCTGCCCAACACCACCAACCCCGATGACTGGGCCCGCATCTCGGGCAAGAAGGGCGAGCGGATCGTCTACATCCGCACGCTCGTCACCGGGAAGAGCTCGTCTGCCAGCAGGGCCATCGACACCGAGTCGAACCTGGGGCAGTACCTCTAACGCTCCGCAGTACGCCGAAACGGCCCAGCACCCAAGGGTGCTGGGCCGTTTCGCGAGCGGGTCAGCAGAGGTTGAGGACCGCGGCCTTGTACAGGAATTTCGCGTCCGCGGGATCGACCGCGTCGCCGGTGTTCTCGTAGATCGCATCGAGCGTCGTCTGTTGAGGCACACCGTCGTGGACGTCCTGGCAGATGGCGTACCCCAGGTTGAGCGCGGTCTCCGTCGAGGTGTCCCCGTAGCCGTAGTCGGTCAGGTCGACGAAGAAGCCGTTCTCATCGGCATGGGCGGGGCCCGCGGTGGCCACGCCCACGGCGACCGCTGCGGCGGCGGCCGGAAGCAGCAGTTTGTTCATTGTCGAATCCCCCTTCATTCAGCTACGCGCCGTTCGCCCATTCTTCAGGGCGTTTGCAGGCGGCACGCAGCATTCGCGCAGTTTAGGGTCAAGATCGGAAGTTCGCAGCGCAATCGCGGTGCTGATATTGACGTTTGCAGCGGGAACCGGCTCAGCTACATGTCGGGCATGGCAAACATTGTGATGGACTGGTAGCCGCTATGGCGAGAGGAATTCCGGCGCACTGGGGCATATCGGCGCGGTCCGCGTTCGTGGCCGCGACGGTGGTCTTCGTGGCGCTGGGCATCGCGGGGGCTGGGCTTGCGGCGATCCTCTACCGAACCATGTTGTCCGGCATCGACTCTGCGGCCGCGGACCGGGTCAGCGACGTCGCCGAGCAGGTCGTGAGCCGTGGGGCAGCGGGGGTGGACCCGGTGCTGTTGCAGACGGATCAGCGGATCGTGGCGGTTCAGGTGATCCGCCGGGACGGCACGGTCGTCCTGCGGTCTCCCTCGGCGCCGGACACGCCCCTGGTCGCGATGAACCAGCTGGGCGACGGCCTGCGGATCGGGATGCCCGAGCAGTCCTCGCCGTTCGGCCGGATCCGCTTCAGCGCGGAGACCGTCGACGGACCGGACGCCAGGTACACCGTCCTCGTCGGGGAGGGCAGCGCGACGATCGCGTCCACGGTGTGGACCGTGGTGATGGCATTGGCGATCGCCGCACCGGTGGTGATCGCGGTATCCGCGGCGGCCACCTACGTGTTGGTGCGTCGCTCGATGCGGTCCGTCGACGACATCCGGTCCCGGGTCGCCGACATCACCACATCGGATCTCGCCGAGCGGATTCCGGTGCCGGGCAGCCGCGACGAGATCGCTGCGCTCGCGGTCACCATGAACGAGATGCTGGCGCGGATCGAGGCGGGCCACGATGCGCAGCGGCGGTTCGTCGGTGACGCGTCTCACGAGTTGCGAAGCCCGCTGACGACGATCATCTCGGCCCTCGAAGTGGCGGTGACCCACCCCGAGGTGCTCACCGGTGAGCTCGCGACCACCACCCTGATGCCGGAAGCGCTGCGGATGAAGACCCTGATCGATGACCTGCTGTTGTTGGCCAGGGCCGACGAGCGCGGCCTGGACATGGCCCGCGAGGACGTCGATCTCGACGATCTCGCCGGCGCCGAGCTGGCCCGGCTGCGTAGGGAATTCGATCTCGAGGTCTCTGCAGACGTCCAGCCTGCGCGGGTCACGGGCGACCCGGCGGCGCTGTCGCGGGTCCTGCGCAACCTGCTCGACAACGCTGCGAGGCACGCGGTCTCACAGGTGAGCCTGTGCGTTCGGCAGGTCGACGACGCGGTGCTGTTGGAGGTCGGTGACGACGGGCCCGGCATTGCGCCCGCGGATCGACATCGCGTCTTCGACCGCTTCGTCCGGCTGGATCAAGACAGGTCGAGGAGCGGCGGTGGCACGGGTCTCGGTCTGGCGATCGTGCGGGAGATCGTGGCCGCGCACGGCGGGCGGGTGACCATCGGCGACGGCATCGGTTCGGGAACGACGGTGTCGGTTCAGCTGCCGTTGCCCGAAGCGAGCCGATAGCCGACGCCGCGGACGGTCTCGATCGTCTTGGTGCCGAACGGAATGTCGATCTTGCGGCGCACGTAGCCGACGTAGACCTCGACGACGTTGTCGGCACCGTCGTAGTCGGCGTCCCAGACGTTGTGCAGGATCTCACCCTTGGTGACGACCGTGTCCTTGTTGCGCATCAAGTATTCGAGAAGGCCGTACTCGCGGGGCGTGAGGGGGATTGCGGTGTCATTGCGCTGAACCTCCCTGCGGGACGGGTCGAGTGACAACGAACCGGCCTTCAGCTTGGCAGGGCGCCGCGGTGCAGCGCGCCGCACCAGGGCTCGCAGCCGGGCTACCAGCACGATGAACGAGAAGGGCTTGGTGAGATAGTCGTCGGCGCCGAGGTCGAAGGCGTCGGTCTGGTCGTACTCGCCGTCCTTGGCGGTCAGCATCATCACCGGTGTCCACACGCCGCGGGAACGCATGCGGCGCAACACTTCATAGCCGTTGAGGCCGGGCAGCATGATGTCGAGGACGATGACGTCGAACTCGTTCTCGGTGGCTTGCGCCAGCCCGTCGGGCCCGTTGGTCACGGCCGACACGGCGAATCCCTCGGCGCGCAGCCCGATCGTCAGCGTCGAGGCCAACAGCGGTTCGTCCTCGACGATCAGCACCTTCACCGTGAAATCATCTCCGGATCACAGCCCTTCCCGCACGCGGGCCCGATAACGGTTGCGGGCCACCAGATTCAGGCGAAGATCGTCCACCAGCGGCTCGAGGAACTCCTTGCGGTACTCACCGTCCCCGACCGAGCGTGCGCTCACGTACATGAAGGTAAGCGCACCGAGGAACATCGTCACGTGGATCAGTGGCTGCGGTACGGGCAGCGTCATGCCGAGCCAGGTGCCCTGATCGGTGCCGTTGGTGGTCCAGGCGGCCAGTACCTCGGGGCTGAGCACCAGAAGTCCCATGACGAAGAAGATGGCGGCGGTCACGACGGCGACCGTGGCGATCTGGGTGACCTGAGACGCCATCACGACGAAGATCACGTTGGCGCGCTCACTGCGGCGTAGCGGGTCGCTCTTCACCGGATCCGGCATGGCGGCGAAGGGCGTCTCGGCAAGGCGCGCGGCGTCGGATTCCTGGGTGCTCCTGTCGTTGAGCACCGGTCGTGCCCTGTCGATCACGCCGCTGAAGAGGAACGCCGTCGCGATGAGCACCATGAAACCGACCACCAGCCACATGCGGTCGCGGCCGATCTTGGTGGCCATCGACCAGACGTAGCCGTTGAAGAAGACCAGCACGGTCAGCAGTACGACGGGCAGCGCCCTGGTGACCAGCGCGCCCGCGCTCGCCAGATGCGACACGGTCAGCCGCACCGCCCAACCGAGCATCGAGCCGATGCCGAGTCCGTTCAGCACCAGCGTCAGGGCCGTCACCTGGAGGGCCGTCACGACGTCGTCGACGCGG
>JAOPUT010000063.1 GCA_025963385.1 Mycobacterium sp. | reverse complement strand
CTGATGAACTCGTCGATGATCGACTGGGCGCCGTTGACGAAGTCGCCGAACTGCGCCTCCCACAACACCATTGCGTCCTGGTTGCCCACCGAGTAGCCGTACTCGAAGCCGACGGCCGCGTACTCGGACAGCGCCGAGTCGTAGACCATGAACCTGCCGCCGGTCGGAGTGCCATCCTCCTTCATGGTGAGCAGTTCCAGGGGGGTGAACTCCGCGCCCGTCTTGCGGTCGATGATCACCGCGTGGCGCTGCGTGAACGTGCCGCGACGGACGTCCTGGCCGGAGAACCGCACCAGCTTGCCCTCGGACACCATCGTGCCGATCGCGAGCAGCTCGCCGAAGGCCCAGTCCACCTTGCCCTCGTAGGCCATCTCGCGGCGCTTGTCGAGCACCGGCTTGACGCGGGGATGCACGGTGAAGCCCTCGGGCACCGCAAGGTGCGCATCGCCGATCCGCGCGAGCAGCGACTTGTCCACTGCGGTGCTCAACTTCGCGGGCAGCTGCTGGTCCGCCTCGACGGACTCGCTTGGCTCGATCTCGTGCTTCTCGAGTTCGCGAACCTCGTTGAACACCCGCTCGAGCTGGCCCTGGTAGTCGCGAAGGGCGTCCTCGGCCTCCTTGATCGAGATGTCGCCGCGGCCGATCAGCGCTTCGGTGTAGGTCTTGCGGACGCCACGTTTGACGTCGACGACGTCGTACATGTACGGGTTGGTCATCGACGGGTCATCGCCCTCGTTGTGCCCGCGGCGGCGGTAGCACAGCATGTCGATGATGACGTCCTTCTTGAACTGCTGACGGAAGTCGACAGCCAGCCGGGCCACCCACGAGGCGGCCTCGGGATCGTCACCGTTGACGTGGAAGATCGGTGCGCCAACCATCTTCGCGACGTCTGTGCAGTACTCCGAGGAGCGGGAGTCCTGCGGCGAGGTGGTGAAGCCGATCTGGTTGTTGACGATGATGTGGATGGTGCCGCCGGTCCGGTACCCCCGCAGCAGGGCGAGGTTCAGCGTCTCGGCCACGATGCCCTGACCCGCGAACGCCGCGTCGCCGTGCAGCATGAGCGGCACCACGGTGAAGTTCTGCGGACCGTCGGATCCGTTGTCGTACTCCACCAGGTCCTGCTTGGCGCGCACCAGACCCTCGAGCACGGGGTCCACGGCCTCGAGGTGGCTGGGGTTGGCCACCAGCGAGACGTCGATGTCGTTGTCGCCGAACATCTGCAGGTAGTTGCCGGTGGCGCCGAGGTGGTACTTCACGTCACCGGAGCCGTGCGCCTGCGACGGGTTCAGGTTGCCCTCGAACTCCGAGAAGATCTGCGACGCCGGCTTGCCGACGATGTTGGCAAGGACGTTGAGCCTGCCGCGGTGCGGCATGCCGATGACGACCTCGTCGAGGTTGTGCTCGGCCGCCTGGTCGAGCACGGCATCCATCATCGGGATGACGGTCTCCGCACCCTCCAGCGAGAAGCGCTTCTGTCCAACGTATTTCGTCTGGAGGAAGGTCTCGAACGCCTCGGCGGCGTTGAGCTTGCTCAGGATGTACTTCTGTTCGGCGACCGTGGGCTTGTCGTGCTTGACCTCGACCCGCTCCTGAATCCACTTCTGCTGCTCGGGTTCCAGGATGTGGGTGTACTCCACGCCGACGTGGCGGCAGTAGGCGTCGCGCAATACCGACAACACGTCGCGCAGCTTCTTGTACTCGGCGCCGGCGAACCCGTCGACCTTGAAGACGCGGTCGAGATCCCACAGCGTCAGGCCGTGGGTGAGGACGTCGAGATCGGGGTGGCTGCGGAACCTGGTCTTGTCGAGACGCAGCGGGTCGATGTCGGCCATCAGATGGCCGCGATTGCGGTATGCCGCAATCAACTCGATGATGCGTGCGTTCTTGTCGAAGATCGGATCGGGATTGTCGGTGCGCCACCGGACGGGCTCATACGGGATGCCGAGCTCGCGGAAGATCTCGTCCCAGAAGTCGTCGGACAGCAGCGAGTTGTGGATGGTGCGCAGGAAGTCGCCGGACTCGGCGCCCTGGATGATGCGATGGTCGTAGGTCGAGGTCAGGGTGATCAGCTTGCCGATGCCGATCTCGGCGATGCGTTCGTCGCTGGCGCCCTGGAACTCGGCCGGGTACTCCATCGCACCCGCGCCGATGATGGCGCCCTGACCGCTCATCAGGCGCGGCACCGAGTGCACGGTGCCGATGGTGCCGGGATTGGTCAGCGAGATGGTGACGCCGGCAAAGTCCTCGGCGGTGAGCTTACCGTCGCGCGCCCGTCGGACGATGTCCTCGTAGGCGGCGATGAACTGGCCGAAACGCATTGTCTCGCAACGCTTGATGGCAGCCACGACCAGCTGGCGCTTGCCGTCCTTACCCTGCAGGTCGATGGCGAGGCCCAGATTGGTGTGGGCAGGCGTGACGACATTGGGCTTCCCGTCGATCTCGGCGAAGTGCCGGTTCAGGTTGGGGAAGCTCTTGATGGCCTGCACGATCGCGTAACCCAGGAGGTGGGTGAAGCTGATCTTGCCGCCGCGGGTGCGCTTGAGGTGGTTGTTGATGACGACGCGGTTGTCGATCATCAGCTTGGCCGGGATGGCGCGGACGCTGGTCGCGGTCGGCACCTCCAGCGACGCGTTCATGTTCTTGACGACGGCCGCCGACGCACCACGCAGGATGGCGACCTCGTCACCGTCGCTGGCCGGTGCCTTCGGCTTCGCCTCGGCGGTCTTGGCGGGGTCGGCCTTCGGAGCCTCGGCCTTGGCTGCGGGCTTGGCGGATTCGGACTTCGGCTCCGACTTGGGTGCGTCGGCCTTGGGTGCGGGCTTGGCGGCTGGGGCCGGTGCCGCCGCGGTGTGGCCGTTACCGCCTGCCGCCGCTGTGGCCGATTCATTGGTCGGCTCCGGTGAGTAGTCAACGAGGAACTCGTGCCAACTCGGATCAACCGAGGAGGGATCCTCGCGGAACTTGCGATACATCTCCTCGACAAGCCACTCGTTCTGTCCGAATGGTGAAGGTGAACTGCTCACGGCAGCTACTCGCCTCGATTCCTTCTTCTAACTCCGCGGGCGCGCTGTCTGCCGCTCGCTCTCTCGCCGCATAAAGGCTAACGCTTCGAAGGCAGCCCATGACGGCCAACGCCACTTGTCTCTCGCACCGACGTCGGTGGCGGCGCGATGACGTCCCTCAGACGCCGGTCCTACTTCTCCAGCGCGGGCCTCTGCGGCGCGGGCAGGACATGCAGCGTCGCCGGCCATCGCGGCGGCGGATTGCCGAATGCCCCGTGGGCGTTGGAGATGATCTTCTTGCCCATCGCTCGGTTTCCGACACCGCCGATCACGGCGCCGATGCCGACGGGAAGCATCTTTCCGAAGGCGATCGCGCCGCGCTTGAGCGCGTACTTCTTCACGAAGAACTTGAGCAGTCGCCCGTTCAGCTGCGACACCGCGGGCAACGGCAGAGACGCGGCACCGTCGGACAGCCACGCGCCACCCGTGCGGCCCGAGCCGACGAGGTCCGCCACGGCACGCTTGCCGTCATCGCCCACCAGGACCGCGAGCACCAGCGCCCGGCGACGCTCCCGGTGGTCGGCGGGGATGCCGTGGACCTCGGCGACCGCCAGCACGAACACCGCCGTCGCCTCGAGGAACACCACGGTCTCGCCCGCGACGGCCGACATGGCCACCAGCGTCCCGATACCGGGGAATGCCGCCGCCGATCCGACGGCCGCACCGCTGGCCATCACCGCGGCGAGGTAGTGCTTCTCGAGCTTCTCGACGATCTCGGCGGGCGTCGCGTCGGGACTGTGCTCCCGAAGTCGCTCCACATAGGCCTTGACGGCAGGCGCCTGGACGCGGGCGCCGCGCTCGATGATCTGGGACAGCGCTCGGGCCGCCACGCTGGGATCGTCGTCGAAGGTAGCGGGCAGTTGGCTCTTGGCGCTGGAACGAGCGCTCATGTGTACGCCTCCATGTGCGGACGGGCCCATTCAGGCTATCCCGTCGTGGTGCTCATCCAACGCACAGCGACGCCTGTGCGTGCCCGGCGGTGATGTCGGTCACCGTTCGCCGTGGAAGAAAACGCTCGTAACCCTTGCTAACCACTTTCATGGCAGCATCTGGATACGTGAACCTCAAGAGCGCTGCACCCACCGACGAGGGGGTGACCGAAGGCAAGAAGGTTCCGAGCCAGACCCGCATGATCGTGGTGCTCGGTCTTCTGGTGGCGCTGGGACCGCTGACCATCGACATGTATCTACCGTCGCTGCCGCGGATCGCGCAGGACTACGCGGTGTCGTCGTCGGTGGTTCAGCTGACGCTGACGGGCACGCTGGCCGGTCTGGCCCTCGGCCAACTCGTCATCGGTCCACTCTCGGATTCGCTTGGCCGCCGTCGCCCGCTGATGGCGGGCATCGTGCTGCACATGCTGGCGTCTCTGCTGTGCCTCTTCGCGCCGAACATCGTCGTGCTGGGCATCGCGCGGAGCCTGCAGGGCGTCGGCGCGGCCGCCGCGATGGTGGTCGCGATCGCGATCGTCGGCGACCTGTTCTCCGATTCGAAGGCCGCGACCGTAATGTCGAGGCTGATGCTCGTCCTCGGGGTCGCTCCCGTGATTGCGCCGTCGCTGGGCGCGGCCGTGCTGCTGCGCTTCTCTTGGCACTGGGTGTTCGCGGTCCTCGTGGTGCTGGCCGGTCTGCTCCTGCTCCTCGCCGCGCTGGCGCTGCCCGAGACGTTGGAGGTGTCGCATCGCAGGCCACTGCGGGTGAGCGGCATCGTGGGCACCTATGGCGAACTGCTCCGCGACAAGCGCTTCGTCATCCTCGTCCTGGTGGCCGCCCTCGGCATGTCGGGCCTCTTCGCCTACATCGCGGGCGCGTCGTTCGTGCTGCAGGGTCGGCACGGGCTCGGCCAGCAGGCCTTCGCGCTGGTGTTCGGCGCCGGTGCCGTCGCGCTGATCGGGGCGACGCAGTTCAACGTCGTGCTCCTGCGCCGCTTCACCCCGCAGACCATCACGGTCTGGGCATTGGCCGCCTCTGCCGTTGCCGGGTTCGTCTTCGTGGGGCTCGCCGCGGCCGACGTCGGCGGGATCTACGCGTTCGTGGTGCCCGTGTGGGCGATCCTGGCGGCGATGGGCTTCGTCATCCCCAATGCGCCCGCGGTGGCGCTGTCGCGGCATCCCGATGCCGCGGGTACGGCGGCAGCGCTGCTCGGCGCCGGGCAGTTCGGGCTGGGTGCGGCGGTAGCGCCCCTGGTCGGTGTGCTGGGCAACGACGAGTTGGCACTCGCGGCGGTGATGACGGTCGGCTCGGTGATCGCCCTGCTGGCGCTTCTCGCCGTGGGTGTCCAGGCGTCCGATGACGCCACCGCACCGGCGGGCGCGGTCCCCGACGGGGCGTGATCTGCATCGTTTGCCAGTGATCGCGGCCTCGGTCGACTTGTCCAAGATCGGACTGATCCGTAGCGTCGGCTGAGTAGCTTCGCAACGCATGATCGAGTAAATGCCGCAGACATCGAATGATTCTCTGGTGCCCCACCGCCGTCGTGGCTCGGGCCGTGATGACGCGCGCCGGGGCATCGCGGTGACGGCGGTGCTGCGGCCGCGGACCGGCAATCCGTGGAACGCGCTGTGGGCACTGCTCGTCGGCTTCTTCATGATCCTGCTGGACGCCACGATCGTCGCCGTCGCGAATCCGTCGATCATGGATGCCCTCGACGTCGACTACGACGCCGTCATCTGGGTGACGAGCGCATACCTGTTGGCCTATGCGGTGCCGCTGCTATTGGCGGGCAGGCTCGGCGACCGGTTCGGGCCACGCAACATGTATCTGGTCGGGCTCGCCGTGTTCACGGGTGCGTCGCTGTGGTGCGGTCTGGCCGGCAGCATCGAGACCCTCGTCGCGGCCAGGGCCGTGCAGGGGATCGGTGCGGCGCTGCTGACCCCTCAGACGCTGTCGACGATCACCCGAATCTTCCCCGCGGCGCGGCGCGGCGTCGCCCTGAGCGTGTGGGGTGCCACCGCAGGCGTCGCCACCCTGGTCGGACCGCTGGCTGGCGGCGTTCTGGTCGACGGTCTGGGATGGCAGTGGATCTTCATCGTCAACGTGCCGATCGGGGTCGTCGGACTGGTCCTGGCCTACGTGTTCGTGCCGGAACTGCCGACCGAGCACCACGGCTTCGACGTGCTCGGCGTGCTGTCGTCGGGCATCGGCATGTTCCTCATCGTCTTCGCGCTACAGGAGGGTCAGTCACACGACTGGGCGCCGTGGATCTGGGGCACGCTCGTCGCGGGACTGGCCGCGATGGCCGGCTTCGTCTACTGGCAGGCGATCAACCCGCACGAACCCCTCATCCCGCTGAAGATCTTCCGCGACAACGACTTCAGCCTGTCCAACGTCGGCATCGCCGTCATCGGCTTCACGGTCACCGCGATGATCGTGCCGGTGATGTTCTACGCGCAGGCGGTCTGCGGGCTGTCTCCGACGCGGTCTGCCATGCTGACCGCTCCGATGGCGGTCGCGACGGGCGTCCTGGCGCCGTTCGTCGGCAAGCTCGTCGACCGTGCCCACCCCCGTCCGATCGTCGGCTTCGGGTTCTCCGCGGTGGCGGTCGCGTTGACGTGGCTGTCGATCGAGATGACACCGACGACGCCGATCTGGCGGCTGCTACTGCCGTTCGTCCTGATGGGCATCGGCATGGCGTTCATCTGGTCGCCGCTGGCGGCCACCGCCACCCGAAACCTCCCACCACACCTGGCCGGGGCCGGATCTGGGGTGTACAACGCCACCCGGCAGGTCGGCGGTGTGCTGGGCAGCGCGGGCATGGCGGCGCTGATGACGTCACAGATCAGCGCGGCGCTCCCGCCCGAGCTGGACCCTGGCGTCGGTCAGGGCGCGGTGACCAGGCTGCCGGGCTTCCTGCACGAGCCGTTCTCCAACGCGCTGTCCCAGTCGCTGCTGCTGCCCGCCTTCGTCGCGCTGTTCGGCGTGGTCGCCGCGCTGTTCCTGCGCGGCTTCGGCGAGGGCTCGACCGTCGAGCGCAGGCCACTGGTCGACGCGCGGACGTACGTCGAACCCGACTACTTCCGCGATGACGACGACTACGTCGAGTACACCGTCGACTGGTCGGCGGGCGAGGAGGACGCCGACTGGCCTGCCGAGTACGACGAGCCCGTCCCCGCCGCGGACGAGAGCGTCACCGCGCCGTTCGCCACCCACGTCGAGCATCCGCTGCACGCGCCCGCCGAGTCCTGGCACGGCGGTCCGGTGGAGTCGTGGCACAGCCTGATGAGCGACGGGCCGCCGGTGCTGGATGCCGACGACGAACCGGACACGGTTCCCGAGCTCGTCACGGTCGTCGAGCCCCACCGGCCGCCGGAGCCCATTCCGGCGCGCAACGGGCGTGCGCCGTGGCGGAGCATCCTCGACGAGCTCTTGGACGACCCGGCGGACGCACCCACACCAGAGCCCGAGCCGATCGGATTCGCCCACAACGGCTTTCACGTCGAGGCGGAATCGCACCTGCGGGTGCCCCCGACCCCGTCACCTCCGTCGCCGCGCGCCGGGAAGCACGCCCGCGACGACAGCCGTGGCGACGAGGACGCGGGCACCTACGGCAGGCATTCCATGCGGTTTCGCGACTGACTCAGTCGAAGAGCACGGCGGGATTCAGCCATCCGCCGGGGTCGAACGCCGCCTTCAGTGCACGCATGGCGGCGATGTCGGCGTCGGTACGCGACATCGTCAGGTAGTCCCGCTTGCGGGTTCCTACTCCGTGCTCGGAGCTGACGTTGCCTCGGCTGTCGGCGATCAACGCCATCATCGCCGAGTACAGGGCCCGCTCGTGCTCGGCGTCGAGCACGCACCGCACGAGGTTCAAGTGCAGGTTGCCCTCGCCGACGTGACCGAACAGCACGGGGATGGCCTCCGGTGCGTGCTCGGCGACGAGTTGGGTAGCCGCCGTGGCGAACTCATTGATCATCGAAAGCGGCAGCGACACATCGAACTTCAGCGGCGGCCCATAGACACCGAGCACGTCGGCGACGGCCTCGCGGACCTGCCAGAGCCGGTACTGGGTGGCGGTGTCGATGCCGACCGCGGGCTCGCCCGCCAGCTCCGCGCCCTCGAGGAGCTCGGCCAGCCGCTCGGTATGGTCGACGTCGCCCGCGAGTTCGATCAGCAGCTGCCACGCGCCGTCGACGGCAGGGCCGACACCCATGTGCTCGGCGGTCAGCGCGCTGGCGCGGGCGTCGATCAGTTCGAGCGCCGCGATGCCGTCGGTGTCGCGGAAGTCCCGCCCGACGGCGATCAGCGCATCGAGGTCGTCGAACCCGGCGATCGCCGTGACCCGTTGTGCAGGTGTGGGATACAGCCGCAGATCCAGGCTGGTGATCACGCCGAGGGTGCCCTCGGCGCCGACGAACAGGGCCGCCAGGTCATAGCCGGTGTTGTCGCTGCGCACCTCGCTGTGGCGACGCACCACCGACCCGTCGGGTAACGCCACCTCGAGGCCGAGGACCTGCTCGCCCATGTTGCCGTAGCGCACGGTGCGCAACCCGCCCGCGTTGGTCGACGCCATGCCGCCGACGGTCGCCGAGTCACGCGCCGCGAGATCGACGCCGAACACCAGGCCGGCGTTGGCCGCGGCGCGCTGGACGGACGCCAGCGTCGCTCCCGCGCCGGCACGCACCCGTCGTTCGACCGTGTCGACCTCACCGATCGACGAGAGTCGCTCGGTGGACAGCAGGACGTCGTCGTGTTCCGGCACGGTCCCCGCGACCAGGGACGTCCGCCCACCCTGAACGGTCACGTACACGCCTGCGTCGCGGCATTCCCGTAGCACGGAGGCGACCTCGTCGTCGGTGCCCGGCCGCACCAAGGCAGCCGCCCTGCCCCGGTACCGGCCGGTGTAGTCCACGCACCTGCCCGCGAGGACGTCGGGATCGGTGCTGACGTACCTGGCGCCGACGATGGCGACCAGTCGATCGGTCAGTGTTGCGGACAGCGGGTCACTCACTCCGTGGGTGTATCACACGCCGACAGGGCCAGGAACGCGCCGAGGTCGATCAGGCCGTCCGGTGTGGCAGGCAGATAGTCCGTCAGCAGCGTCGACCGGACGATGAACGCCGTGTACTTGGCGCGACTGACGGCGACGTTGAGCCGGTTCCGGTTCAGCAGGAACGAGATTCCGCGTGGCACGTCGTCGGCGGAGGACGCGGTCATCGACACGAACACCACCGGCGCCTGCCTGCCCTGGAACTTGTCGACCGTGCCGACCTCGACGTCGGTCAGCCCAGCCCCGTCGAGCCGCCGCCGCAACGTGACCACCTGCGCGTTGTACGGGGTGACCACCAGGACGTGGCGCTGGTTCAGCGGCACCGTGCCCTTCTCGTCGGTCCACGGCGTGCCGAGAAGCCGTTCGATCCCGGTGACGATCGCATCGGCCTCCTCGGGACTCTCGGTGGAGTTTCCGTCGTGGTCGACCTCGAGGACTCGCACCCCGGGCGACACGCCGTCGAGGCGGCGGGCCGTGCTGACGTCTTCCTGCGAGCGCAATCGGCCGTCGTAGGACAGCCGCGATACCGGGCCGCACACGGCGGGGTGCATGCGCCAGGACAGGTCGAGGAAGTATCCCCGCTCGGCAGGCAGCGTGTGGTGACCCTCGACCAGCCAGCCGAGCGCCGAGTGGTCGACCGGTTCGGGATGGGTGCCCTGGCTCACCTGCGGCAGCTGCTGCGGATCACCAAGCAGCAGAAGGTTTCTCGCGGCGCTGGCCACCGCGATGGTGTTGGCCAGACAGTACTGACCTGCCTCCTCGACCACCAGCAGGTCGAGACTGCTTCGCGGGACGCGGCTCTCGTTGGCGAAATCCCATGCGGTGCCGCCGATCACGCAGCCCGCGGGGTCGGCGATGAACGTGGGGTAGTCCTTCTCGGGCACGTCGCGCCACACGGCGTCCGGTGACTTCTTCTTGCCGACGCGAGCCGGATCCACCCCGGCCTCGACGACCGTTCCAAGGAGGTTCTCGACGACGGCGTGCGATTGCGCGACCACACCGACGCGCCAGTGGTGATCGTTGACGAGCCGGGCGATGACCGCGGCCGAGGTGAAGGTCTTTCCGGTGCCCGGCGGCCCGTGCACCGCCAGGTACGACGAGTCGAGGTCGAGCAGTGCGGTCGCGATGTCGTCGGCGACGGCGCCGGTGCGGGGGAGCGTGCCGCCGCTGACGGTGCGCGGCGGGCGGCGGAGCAGGATGTCGGTGATCGCGTCGGCGGGCAGGTTCGGCAGCCCCGCGCCGACCAGGGCCGCGGTGGCCTCGATGGACTCCTGCAGGGGTCTGGTGCTGATCGGCGATCCTGGTGCAAGGGCGAACGGCACCTGGGCGAACACGTCGCCCTCCTTGGGCTGCCTCTCGACGATCACCACCTCGGTGGGCGCCTCGGGGTTGTCGCAGTCGATCACCTCGACGGTGGCGAAGCCGCGTCGGTCCGGGTCATCGGCGATACCCGGCGGGGCGGGCGGCTGATACAGGGCGTACATGCTCCTGCCAAGCTCACCGGTCGCGATCTCCCCGAACAGGCGCAGGTGCCGCTGGGGCTTGCGCGCCCTCGGCGGCTGATGCCAGTCGGCGACGATCTCGTGCTTCTCCGCGAGGAAGACGTCGCTGTTGTCGGCCCATTCGTCGACGGGGTTGTTGATGCGGTCGAAGTGCGCCCACCAGAACGGCTTGTCCTCCCGCTTGTGATAGCCCCTGGCGGCCGAGACCATCGCCACGGCGGTCTGCTCGTCGGTGCGCTCCTCGACCCCGTCACCCGCGAACTTCATCAGCCTGCGTTCGAGGTCGTCGGCGAGCTCCACCGGTGCCTGCGCGTCGGCATCGCGCACCGGCTGAGGGCCACGCGGTGGCACCTCCGACTCGATGGCCCGTGCCATCAGCCAGTCGCGCAGCCTGCGCGTCGACCGGCAGTCGTAGCGGTTGTAGTCCTCGATCTCCTTCAGCACGATCGCCGCCTCGTCGGCATTACCGTCGTCGCGCAGCGCGCAATAGCGGGCGTACTGAGTGATGGAGTCCGTCGCGGTGGTCACCTCACCGCTGCGAAGTTCACCGCCCATGTAGAGCGGCTCGAGCGACTTGATGCTGTAGTTCTCGGTGCCGACCCGAATGCTCTTGCGCACCAAGGGATAGAGGTCGACCAGGATGCCGTTGCGCAGGAGGTCGTCGACGTCGTTCTCGCCGACACCGTAGCGGCCGGCCAGCCGGAGCAGCGTGCTCTTCTCGTAGGCGGCGTAGTGGTAGACGTGCATGCCCGGGTACTTCTTCAACCGCTTGCGGACCATCGCCAGGAAGTCGACGAGGGCCTGGCGCTCGCTGGGCCTGTCGTGCGCCCAGTACGGGGTGAACTCGTCGGCCACGGTCAGGACGCCCCACAGATACTCGAGGCCCCACTCGCGACCGTTGAGCGTCCACAGCGGGTCGCCCTCGAAGTCGAAGAACAGGTCGCCCTTGTTCGCGTCGGGCAGCACCATCAGCGGCTGGGCGTCGACGACCCGGTAGGGCGGCTTGCCGTCCACCCGGTCCGCGACCTGCAGCCTGGCCTGGGCGACGAGCGCCGTGACCGTGCGCGCCGACAGTTCGGGCACCGCACCGTCGTGCTCGGCCAGTGCGTGCACGGTGGTGATGCCCGCGTCGAGCATCCTGGCGCGCTGGCTGACCCGCATGCCTGCGACGAGCAGCAGGTCGTCGTTGGCCCGAACCTCGACGCTGCACTCCGGGCAGCGGAAGCAGGCGCGGACGTCGTCGTCCCAGCCGACCGACCGCCCGCGCGCGAGGTGCTCGTCGAGCAGGTGCTCCAGCGCGGCACGCCGCGGCAGATAGACGGGCAACAGCTCGTCGACCCGGTAGGACGCCACGGCGCCGTCGCCGAGCACCAGCTCCACCTCGTCGGCCACCGGAACGCCGCTGCGGGCGAGTGCGTCCGCGTAGGCCGCCAGCTGGAGCAGCGCCTCGACCTTCACCGAACGCGCGAGCTTGGTGTCGCGCAGCCGGTAGCGGTCGCCCGCCCCGTCGTCCTCGAGCACCAGGAAGTCGGCGAAGCCGACGAAGCGACCATCGAACATCGCGGCCTGGTAGATCGCGGGAGCGCGCCGATCGACGGCGGCGCGGGTGGCCTCGGCGGCGGCCGTCAGGCCCGCGACGGTGTACCTGGGCTTGCCGATGACGACGACGTCGGCGGTCTCGCGCAGCGCGTCGAGGTGACGCCGTTCGTGGTCACCGCCGAGGGCGGCGGTGCGGGCGAGCAGCTCGTCGTCGCTCGACACCTTGGGCCCACGGCCGAGGAGCGCGTCGAACGAACGCAGCAACGCATACTCGCAACGCGCGGCGGCGGCGAGATCTGAAGCGCTGTAGACGACTTGGGGGTCGGCGCCCTCGGTCAGGAACACCCTCGCCACTGTAGGTCAGGGGTCCGACACCGGACGTCACACCTATCCCGTGTTGCCGATGAGCTCGACGCCGTTTCCGTTCCAGCGGAACCGCACGGTGCTCTTGAGTCCGCTGGTCTCGTTGAGGTACATCAGTGCGATCGTGTCGCCGGTGGTGGCCGTCTCGTCGATGCCGTTGAAGCCGTAGGTGTCGGGCACGCCGGTCGGGATGACCTTGCCCAGGTGGAACATCACGGCACGGGTGTTCGGGTTGTCGGCATTGGTGTTCGCCTTGATGACGACCGCCGACAGCTGCGCGCATTCGTTGTAATTGCCTGCGAGGGGTTCGGAGCTCCAGGGCTGGCCGCTGCGCGGGTCGCGGGGGAGCTCGGAGACGGCCTTCGCGATCTCGGGCGCAGCGAGGTTGACCGCGCACGGATCGGCGGGCGCGGGTGTCGCCGACGGGCCGGAGGCGACGGTCGGAGCCGGCGCGGGCGGTGCCGTCTGGGCGGGCGGCACCGTGCCTTCGGGGGTCTTGGAAACGGTCGAATCGCTCGAGCCGCAGCCTGCGACCGCCGCCGCCGCCACGACGGCCGCCAACCACCACTGCACCCTCACGCTGGGCCACCGTACCCGGCTGTCAATGCCGTCACGACCGCAACATTGGGGTGGGAGCTGCGACTACCCGTAGACTGCAACCTCGATGACGTCTGAAGACCCCGACGCGACGAGCGCGGAAATAACCTTTGCTGACCTGCAGATTCACCCTTCGGTGCTGCAGGCCCTCGCCGACGTCGGTTACGAGTCGCCGTCCGCGATCCAGGCCGCGACCATTCCGCCGATGCTGGCGGGCTCCGACGTGGTTGGGCTCGCACAGACCGGAACGGGCAAGACGGCGGCGTTCGCCATCCCCATCCTGTCCCGGATCGACACCTCCAGCCGCACCACGCAGGCCTTGGTGCTGGCGCCGACGCGCGAGCTGGCGCTGCAGGTCGCCGAGGCGTTCAGTCGCTACGGCGCACATCTGCCCGTGCACGTCCTGCCGGTCTACGGCGGATCGTCCTACGGCCCGCAGCTGGCCGGGCTCAAGCGCGGCGCGCAGGTGGTGGTCGGTACGCCGGGCCGTGTGATCGACCACATCGAGAAGGGCAGCCTCGACCTCTCGCACCTCGACTACATGGTGCTCGACGAGGCCGACGAGATGCTGCAGATGGGCTTCGCCGAGGACGTCGAGCGCATCCTGTCCGAGACGCCCGAGTACAAGCAGGTGGCGCTGTTCTCGGCCACCATGCCGCCCGCGATCCGCAAGATCACCTCCAAGTACCTGCACGACCCGATCCAGGTGACGGTCAAGTCGAAAACCGCCACGGCAGAGAACATTTCGCAGCGGTACATCCAGGTCGCGGGACCACGCAAGATGGACGCCCTCACCCGGCTCCTCGAGGTCGAGCCGTTCGAGGCGATGATCGTTTTCGTCCGCACCAAGCAGGCCACCGAAGAGGTCGCCGAAAAGCTTCGCGCACGGGGTTTCTCGGCCGCGGCGATCAACGGTGACATCGCGCAGGCCGTGCGCGAGCGCACCATCGCCCAGCTCAAGGACGGCACGATCGACATCCTGATCGCGACCGACGTCGCGGCGCGCGGGCTCGACGTCGAGCGCATCTCCCACGTGCTGAACTACGACATCCCGCACGATCCCGAGTCCTACGTGCACCGCATCGGGCGCACCGGGCGGGCAGGCCGGTCCGGGGCCGCGGTGCTGTTCGTCACCCCCCGCGAGAAGCACCTCCTCAATTCGATCGAGCGGGTCTCCCGCCAGAAGCTCGTCGAGTCGCAGCTGCCGTCGGTCGACGACGTCAACGACAAGCGGGTGGAGAAGTTCCGCGAGTCGATCACCGAGGCCCTCAACGCACCGGGCATCGAGTTGTTCCGCAAGCTGATCGAGGGTTACGAGCGCGACCACGACGTGCCGACCGCCGAGATCGCCGCCGCGCTGGCCGTGCAGAGTCGCGGCGGTGGCGAGTTCCTGATGACCGAACCGCCGCCGGAGAAGCGACGCGAACGACCCGACCGGGACTCGAGCGGTGAGGGCCCGGGTCGCAAGCGTCGCGACAACGTCCGCACCGATCTCGCGACCTACCGCATCGCGGTCGGCAAGCGGCACAAGGTCGGTCCGGGATCGATCGTCGGTGCGATCGCCAACGAGGGTGGGCTGCACCGCAGCGACTTCGGTCACATCACCATCAAGGTGGATCACTCGCTCGTCGAGTTGCCCGCGAAGCTGTCCAGGGAGACCCAGAAGAAGCTCGAGCACACCCGCATCTCGGGGGTTCTCATCGACCTCAAACCCGAACGCGGCGGCCCGAGTCACCATCACAAGTCGAAGTGACCCGGCCGGACGACACTGACGTTGGCGGCCTCGAGTCGGTGAGCTCGGGCCGTGTCGCCTCCCTCACCGGCATTCGCGCGGTCGCCGCGATACTCGTGATGCTCACGCACGCCGCGTACACCACGGGCAAGTACACCCACGGTTACGCCGGATTGGTCTACTCCCGCATGGAGATCGGCGTACCCATCTTCTTCGTGCTGTCCGGGTTCCTGCTGTTCTCGCCGTGGGTGCGGGCGGCGGCCGAGCCCGACTCCGACGCCGATGGTCGTCGGCAGCCCGACTCCGTGGGCTACGCGCCGCCGTCGCTGCGTCGCTACGCCTGGCACCGAGTGCGGCGCATCATGCCCGCCTACGTCATCACCGTGCTGGCGGCCTACCTGCTGTACCACTTCCGCACGGCGGGCCCGAATCCCGGCCACACGTGGATCGGGTTGTTCCGCAATCTGACTCTGACGCAGATCTACACCGACGACTATCTCTTCTCCTACCTGCACCAGGGTCTGACGCAGATGTGGAGCCTCGCCGTGGAGGCGGCGTTCTACGTCGCACTGCCGCTGCTGGCCTACCTGCTTCTGGTGGTGCTGTGCCGCAGGCAGTGGCACCCCGTGCGACTGGTCGTCGGGCTGGCCGTGCTCGCGCTCATCTCACCGGCGTGGCTGGTGCTGGTGCACACCACGGAGTTCCTGCCCGACGGTGCGCCCTTGTGGCTGCCCACGTATCTGATGTGGTTCCTCGGCGGCATGTTGCTCGCCGCGCTGCTGCCGCTCGGCGTGAAGGCCTACGCCATGGTCTGTGTCCCGCTGGCGCTGGCGTGCTACTTCATCGCCTCGACTCCGATCGCGGGGGCTCCCACGACCTCGCCTGCGGAATTGCGTGAAGGACTGGCCAAGACGCTGTTCTATGCCGTGATCTCGACGCTGCTGGTGGCGCCGCTGGCGCTGCGCGGCAACGACGGCGCCCGCGGGTGGTACGCCCAGTTCACGGCGAGCAGGCCGATGGTGTTCCTCGGCGAGATCTCCTACGAGATCTTCCTGATCCACCTCGTCACGATGGAGTTGGTGATGGTCGAGATCCTGCACTTCCCGGTCTACACCGGCTCGATGTTCTGGCTGTTCGCGGTCACCCTGGTGGTGACCGTGCCGCTGGCGTGGCTGCTGCACCGGCTCACGCGGGTGCGCACGCCCTAGCCCCCGCGTTCGGCCGTTTCGGGCAGCACCATCGGGACGACGAAGTCCTCGAGCATCGTCCGCTCGTCGGCGTCGTCGCGGCCAGGAAACAGCAGCAGCGAGATCATCGCGCGGACGAGCCAGCGCGCCCGCCGTTCGACGTCGTCGGGCGTCGCCGCGCCGAGCGACTGCAGGAACGCTTCGGTCAGCCCCTTGATCACTTCGGAGCGGGCAGCCATCTCGCCGCCGATGGGCCGCTGGGTCGACGCGAACCACGAGGACAGCGCGGGGCTCTCGCGGACACTGCGCAGGGAGGCGACGACACCTTCGGTCAGCCGCTCGCGGGGATCGGCGATGTCGGCGATGCGTTCACCCATCTGGTGGAACACGCGGTAGGTCTCGCGATGCACGTACGCGGTGTAGAGCGCGTCCCGGTTCTCGAAGTAACGGTAGATGGTCGCCCGGGAACATCCTGCCGCCCTTGCGATTTCGTTCATGCCGACGGTGGCGGCCTCGTGTCGGGTGAACAGCCGGTCGGCGGCGTCGAGGATGCGGTCCGCGGCGACTTCGGTGCGGCGCTCGGCCAGCCAGTCGCCGGCCATCACGTCACTCGGAACGGTACCGACAGCGGCCGTCGCACGTAACTGCCACCAGCCCAGACGATGTCGTCCTCGTCGACCTCGAAGTCGGGGATGCGCGACACGAGTTCCTCGAGAGCGACGCGCGACTGCATGCGGGCCGCGGCGGCACCGAGGCAGTGGTGCGCTCCGTGGCTGAACGTCAGGATGTTGCGCGGCTTGCGTGTGACGTCGAGATCGCCTGCGTCGTCGCCGTACTGCCGCTCGTCGCGGTTGCCCGAGCCGTAGAGCAACATCGCACGCCTGCCCGCGGGGATGGTGGTGTCGCCGATCGTCACGTCACGCGTGACCGTGCGCCCCAGCATCTGGACGGGGGAGGTGAGCCGCAGCAGTTCGTCGACGGACTCGGTGATCAGAGCGGGGTTCTCGGCCAACAGCCTGCGTTGGTCGGGTCGTTGGTGCAGGAGCTGCACCGAACCGCCCAGCATGCCGGTCGTGGTGTCGTTGCCGCCCGTGACCATCGTGAAGGTGAAGGCCAGGATCGACAGCACGCCTGCGATGTCGCCGTCGGCGCCGACGCCCGCCGCGACCAGATGCGACACGGTGTCGTCCTCGGGTTCGACCCGTCGACGTTCGATGAGCGCGGTGAAGTACGCCATCATCTCGCCCAGCGCGTCGCCGACCGTGGCCAGCGCCCCACCGATGCCACCCTCGACGGTGTTGGCCGCGACGATCGCCTCGGTCCATCCGTCGAACTGGTCGCGGTCCTCCTCGGGTACGCCGAGGTAGTGGGCGACGACCATCGACGGCAGCGGCTTGAACAGTTCGGCGACGATGTCGCCACCGCCGTTGGCCTTGATGCGCTCGATCCGTTCGATGACGTACTCGCGCACCTTGGGCTCGACGCCCTCCACTTGGCGCGGGGTGAATCCGCGCGACACCAGCTTGCGGAACTCGGTGTGCACCGGCGGATCCTGCATGACCATCGGCGGGTTGTCGGCCAGGCCGATGAGCTCCAGCTCGCCGTAATTGACCGTGAGGCCCTCGGCCGACGAGTACGTCTGGTGGTCACGGGCGGCGGTGAAGATGTCGGCGTGCCGGGACAGGACGTAATAGTCGTCCTCGGGCTTGTCGGCAGGGATGACGTGGTGCACCGGATCGTGGTCGCGCAGCGCCCGGTACATCGGCCACGGATCGGCCCAGGTGGCCGGGGTGGCCAGCTCGAACGCCGCTGGAGTGCCGTGAGACAAAGTCGCCGTCATGTCTTATGAGTACGACACCTGGCCATGATTGTCAATCCCGGTGGGGTCGCACGCTAGATGGCGGCGCCGGGATTGAGGATGTTGTCGGGGTCGAGCGCCTTCTTGATGCGATGGTTGAGCTCCATCGCCTCCGGTCCCAGGTAGCCCTCGAGCCACGGCTGCTTGAGCCTGCCGACGCCGTGTTCGCCGGTGATGGTTCCGCCGAGTCCGACGGCGAGGTCCATGATCTCGCCGAACGCCAGCTGGGCGCGCTCGGCTTCGGCATGGTCGGACGGGTCGAACACGATCAACGGATGGGTGTTGCCGTCGCCCGCGTGTGCGATGACCGAGATCAGCAGCTGATGCTGCTCGGCGATCTTCGCCACGCCCGACACCAGCTCGGCCAGTGCAGGCAACGGCACGCCGACGTCCTCGAGCAGCAGTGAGCCCTTCGCCTCGACGGCTGGGATCGCGAACCGGCGCGCGACCACGAACGCCTCGCCCTCGTCCGGGTCGGACGTCGAGAACACCTCCGTCGCACCGGCATCGGTGAACACCTTCGCCATGAACTCGGCGTCCTCCGAGCCCGCGGGGCCGCGATCGTCGGACGCCGCGACCATCATCGCGGCTGCCTTGCGGTCGAGGCCCATCTTCAGCTTGTCCTCGACGGCGTTGATGGCGACGGAGTCCATGAACTCCAGCATCGAGGGCCGGATCTTGCCGGTGATGGTGACGACGGCGTCCGCAGCGGCCTCCACCGAGTCGAACGACGCGACCACCGTGCAACCGCGGTGCTGGGCGGGCAGTAGCTTCAACGTCACCTCGGTGACGATGCCCAACGTGCCCTCGCTGCCGACGAACAACTTCGTCAGGCTCAGTCCCGCCACGTCCTTCAGTCGCGGGCCGCCGAGCCGCACGGCGGTGCCGTCGGCCAGCACCACCTGCAGGCCGAGGACGTAATCGGTCGTCACGCCATACTTCACGCAACACAGCCCGCCCGCGTTGGTCGCGATGTTGCCGCCGATGCTGCAGATCTCGAACGACGACGGATCCGGCGGGTACCACAGGCCGTATTCGGCGACGGCCTTCTTGACCTCGGCGTTGAACAGGCCCGGCTGCGTGACGGCGGTACGGGTCACGGGGTCGACGGTGATGTCGCGCATCCGCTCGGTCGACAGCACGATGCCACCGTCGAGCGCCGTCGCGCCTCCGGACAATCCGGTGCCCGCACCGCGGGGGACCACCGGCACCCGATGAGCGGTGGCCCACCGCATGATGGCCTGCACCTCTTCGGTGCGACGCGGCCGGACGACGGCCATGGCGGTCCCCGCCTCGGGATCGGCGGCACGGTCCTGCCGATAGGACGCGACGATGTCGGGGTCGGTGACCACGGTGCCGTCGGGTAGCTCGGCGATCAGTTCAGCCAACATTTCTGCGCTCACCCATCGATGCTACGAAATGGCTCACGGCACCATCCACGACAGCACGGCGGAAGCCTGTAGCGCAGAGAGTGCACACATCGCGGCGAGGAACACCAGACTCCACACGATGACGCGACGGAAGATGTCGCCCTCCTTGCCGTTCAGGCCGACCGCGGCCGCTGCGATGGCGAGATTCTGCGGCGAGATCATCTTGCCGAGCACGCCGCCGGAACTGTTGGAGGCGGCCATCAGGACGTCGGACAGCCCGGCCTGGTGCGCTGCGGTCACCTGTAGCGCGCCGAACAGCGAGTTGGCCGAGGTGTCGGAACCGGTGACCGCCGTGCCCAGCCAGCCGAGGATGGGCGAGAGCAGCGCGAACGCCGCCCCCGCGCCTGCCATCCAGGTGCCGAGTGTGATCGTCTGCCCCGACACGTTCATCACGAAGGCGAGCGCCAGCACCGCCATCACGGTGAGGATGGCCCAGCGCAACTGGTGCAGCGTCGCCCCGTAGGCCTTCAACGCGCGCGGCACCGACAGCCTCAACGCGACCATCGTCAGGACACCCGCGACGAGCATCTGCGTTCCCGGCGTGGTGAGCAGGTTGAGCGTGAACTTCACCAGGCTCAACGGGTCGCCATCGGCGTCGACGACGTGCAGGCCGGGCCAGGGGAAGCTGACCGTCGCCTTGTCCAGCAGGCGCTTCACCGCGCTGATCTGGCAGATGACGAAGACCGCGATGATGATGCCGTAGGGGGCGTAGGCCTTGACCACGTCGGCGCGGGAGTCGCGCGCACCCTCGGGATCGCCGGCGCGGCGGGCGAAGTCCGCAGTCGGTTCGTCGGCAGCACCGCCCGCGACGACGGGTGGAGTGGTGAGTGTCCGCGTGGGATGCCAGATTCGCACCATGCCGACGACCGCCGCCGCGGACACCAGGGAGGCCACCACGTCGGCCAACGGCACCGAGACGAAGTTCGAGGTGGCGTACTGGCAGATGGCGAAGACGACGCCGCATACCACCGCGACCGGCCACGTCTCGCGGACGCCGCGCCTGCCGTCGACGATCACGACGAGCACCAGCGGGACGAATAGCGCCAACAGCGGAGTCTGGCGACCGATCATCGCGCCGAGGGTGTCGGCGGGCAGTTCGGTCACCTTGCCGAGCGTGATGATCGGAGTGGCCATGGCGCCGAACGCGACGGGGGCGGTGTTCGCCGTCAGCGAGAGCGCAGCGGCCTTCAAGGGCGTGAAACCCAGCGCCATCAACATCACCGACGTCACCGCGACGGGGGTGCCGAATCCCGCCAGTGCCTCGAGCAGGGCGCCGAACGAGAACGCGATGATGATCGCCTGGATCCGCTGATCGTCGCTCACGCTGGCGAAGGATCGCCGCAGGACGTCGAAATGTCCTGTCTCCAAGGTCATCTGATAGACCCAGATGGCGTTGATGACGATCCACAGGATGGGGAAGAAGCCGAACGCCGCGCCCTCGGTACCGGCCAGGAGGGCCTGCCCGACGGGCATGCCGTAGACGAAGATGGCGATGACGAGCGACGCGGCCAGCGAGATCAGCGAGGCCACCCACGCCGTCATCTTGAGGGCGCCGAGGAGGATGAACAGCAGGAGCAGCGGCAGCGCGGCCACGACAGCGCTCCACGCGAGCGAGTGGCCGATCGGATCGAGAACTTGCTGGTACATGGTGCACCTCGATTGTGGCGTGTATCACATTCGCCGTGGGGCTACCCGTAATCTAGCTGGTCGTAAACGCCGCGTGCCCCGGAACGGGTGGCACGCTGGAGGGACCTGCTCCGTCCCCGCGAGTTCGCGGCGCGCTTCGCAGAGGTTCCTTCAGGCGGCGCGGTCCAGCTGCCGCAGGGCGGGCAGGAAGATCGCCACGATGCCGAGGAGCAGCATCGGCAGCGACAGCGCAAGGAACGTCACGTGCAGTCCTGCGGCGTCGGCGAGCGGTCCCGCGACCACCAACCCGAGCGGGCCTGCGGCGTACGCCAGTGACCCCATCACGCCGACCACCCTGCCGCGCAGGTGAGCAGGCGCCCTGGTCTGCATGACGTAGTTGTAGATCGGCGCCATCGGGCCGTAGACGAGCCCGACGATGGCGCACAGCACCAGGATCATCGGCAGCGGCGGCAGGAACGCGATGATCGTCATCGACACGCCGAGCACCAGAACGGCCGTCAGCATGATGGTCCGTCGGTTGGCGTACGTCGACAGCACCGCGTAACCCAACGCACCGACCAGCCCGCCGACACTCAGCGCCACCAGCACCCAGCCCAGCTGGGCAGGCTCATCGCGGTCGGTGAAGTACTTGGGGAACAGGACGCTCTCCATGGGCATGTACAGACCGGTCGCGGCGAGGTCGACGAACGCGAGTGTGCGCAGCACCGGTGTGTTCCACACGAACTTCAGGCCTTCGACGATGCCCGCCCACACCTGGGGTAGGTGCTCCCGGCTCGGGGGGCCCGCCCCCTCCAGGCGCAGCACCGCAATGGACGAGATCGACAGCGCGAACGCGCCTGCGGTGACCCACATGGTGTCGATGCCGCCGAGCGTGGTGATCAGCAGGCCGCCGATGCCGGGACCCACGATGTAGGCGAGGTTGAACACCGCCTCGTAAACGCTATTGGCGTGATCCAGCGTCCACCCGGCTCCCTGCGCGGCCTCCGGGAGCATCGTTTCGCGGGCCGTCATCCCCGCCGGATCGAAGAACGCACCGAGTGCGGCCAGTCCGGCGAGGACCGCGACGTTGATCGCGTGCACGCCGAACGTCAGCGCGATCACCGGAACGGCGGCCACCGACAGGGCCGAGAGGGCGTCGGAGATCATCGACACCCGCTTGCGGCCCAGGTAGTCGACGGCGGCGCCGGCGATCAGCGTGGCGACGAGGAGCGGGAGCGTTCCGGCCATGGCCACGATCGACGCCTCGAGCGCCGAGCCGTTGCGCTGCAACACCAGCCACGGAAACGCGACCATCGAGATCCCGTTGCCTGCGCCTGCGGTCAGCGCCGCGAAGAAGATCTGGAACAGGGGAACACGGTTCTTGGTGCTCATGAGTTATCGCGTGGAATCCAACCACGGGCGTGCCCGGCCCGCGAACGTTTTTGCCGCGCGTGCACAGTGAAGGCATGAGACTGGCGCATCCGCGGACGGGCGAGCCGTTCGATTCTCCGGTGCCCGCCGGGTCGGGATGGCCGGGGGATCCCGCACGGCCTGATACCGCGGTGGCGACGACGGCCGCGCGGGTGCGGACACTCGCCAGACGCACCCGGTCGGTCGACGACCTCGATGCGGACATCAGCGTGTGCCGGGCGTGCCGGCGGCTGGTGGACTGGCGGGAGAAGGTCGCCGTCGAGAAGCGTCGGTCCTACGCCGAGGAGCCCTACTGGGGCCGTCCAGTGCCTGGTTTCGGCTCGGCAACCCCGAGCATCCTCATCGTCGGTTTGGCGCCTGCCGCCAACGGCGCCAACCGCACCGGTCGCGTGTTCACCGGTGACCGCAGCGGCGACTTCCTGTTCGCCGCGCTGCATCGCGCCGGTCTCGCGAGCTCGCCGCTGAGTGTCGACGCCGCGGATGGGTTGACGCTCAACGACACTCGCGTCGCGGCGGCCGTCCGCTGCGCGCCACCCGACAATGCGCCGACGCCCGAGGAACGTGCGACGTGCGCACCGTGGCTCGATGCCGAGTGGAGACTCGTCGGCCCCAGCGTGCGGGCGATCGTCGCGCTCGGCGGGTTCGCCTGGAAGGTCGCGCTGGACATGGTGCGCGACGGCGGCGGAACCGTCGAAAGGCCGCTGCCGAAGTTCGGGCACCTGGCGGTCGCCACGCTCGGGTCCGCCCATGGTCCGTTGGCGTTGATCGGCTGCTACCACCCGAGCCAGCAGAACACCTTCACCGGACGCCTCACCCCGGCGATGCTCGACGACGTGTTCATCACCGCCAAACGCATCGCCACCGCGTGATTCGCCGCGAGTCCCGAGATGGGGAACGATCGGGGCCGGTCGGCGGTTGAATAAGACGTGCGACTATCGGTACTCGACCTCATCCCCGTCCGCAGCGACCAGACCACCTCGGACGCCCTTGCGGCGACGGCGCATCTCGCCACGACCGCCGATGACCTGGGCTATACACGGTTCTGGGTGGCCGAACACCACAACATGCCCGCGGTCGCGGCCACCAGCCCCCCGGTCGTGCTCGCCTACCTCGCCGCCCAGACCACCCGGCTCCGGCTCGGCTCGGGCGGCGTGATGCTCCCCAACCACGCCCCGCTCGCCGTCGCGGAGCAGTTCGCGCTGCTCGAGGCAGCGGCGCCCGGTCGCATCGATCTCGGCATCGGCCGTGCGCCGGGCTCTGACCCCGTGACCTCGATGGCGCTGCGCGGCGCCGCGGGCAGGGACGACAGCGACATCGAGAACTTCCCCCAGTACCTCGACGACGTCGCTGCCCTGATGAGCACCTCCGGCGTGAAGGTGTCGCTGCGCGGCCGCAGCCTGCTGGACCAGAACTACGTCCTCAAGGCCACGCCCGCGGCCGCCAGCGAACCGCGGCTCTGGCTGCTCGGGTCGTCGCTGTACTCGGCTCACCTCGCCGCCGCGAAGGGGCTGCCGTACGTGTTCGCGCACCACTTCTCCGGCCAGGGCACCGAGGAGGCGCTCGCGACCTACCGCTCGGAGTTCCGGCCGAGTGACCTCGCCGCCGAACCCACCACGTTCATGACCGTCAACGCCTCCGTTGCGCCCACCCGCGAGGAGGCCATGGACCTGATGCTGCCGAACCTGCACATGATGGCGTTCCTGCGGACGGGTCAGCCGCTGCGCGCACTCGACCTCGTCGAGGATGCCCGACTCGTCGAATTGACCCACCAGCAGCAGGCCGTCGTCGAGTCGGGACTGCAGCGGGCAATCGTCGGGAGCCCGACCGAGGCGGCCGACCAGGTGCGCGCGCTGGCAGGCCATTTCGGCGTCGACGAGGTGATGGTCAACCCCGTCGGCTCGGCCTTCCGCGGCGTCGACCCGCGCACCGCGCCCGCCCGCGACCAGACGCTCGAACTCCTGGCCAAGGAGCTGTTCTAGGGCGTCAGCGCGATGATCGGGATCGGTCGCGTCGTGCGCTGCTGATACGCGTCGTAGCGGTTGGAGTTGTTGGCGTT
>JAOPUT010000057.1 GCA_025963385.1 Mycobacterium sp. | reverse complement strand
CGCCACACAGGCTCGTCGTGGTGGCCTGCCACTCGGCGATCATGGACTGCAGCGCGGCCGCCGAGGCACCCACCCACCCGGGCTGAGCACCTTCCAACACGTCGTTCGCGGAGGTGTGTGCTGCCCGCAGTTCGGAGTGATGCATGTCCATGTGATCCGACGACATGCGGAGGTCGATCGGATCGACCTTCAGTTGATCACCCATCACCGCCCCCTCGAGTTAGCTGCCCCGGGTAGGGAGCATCTTCAAGGGTACCGGTGGGAGCACCGCCCGACCGGCACCAATCAGCGGACGTCCCGAGCCGAGGGTGTCTACGGCATTTCCTCCGCCCACGCGATGTGCCCCTCGAAGCCAAGCGCTTTCGCGAAATCCCGGTAGCTATCCCGGTATTCGCGATAGCGGACGTCGTCCCCACGGGCTCGCGCAAGCAGAGCCCGCAGCCGCAGAAGCCAGATCTCGCGAGCAGTCAGACCCTCGTCGGCGGGCGCGAGTGCTAGACGTTCGATCGCGGCTTCGGCTTCGTCGATGTCACCGACGTTGCCGCGGTCGAGCAGCGATTCCACCAGAGCGCCTGTCCCGGGGACCCCCCACAGCAGCAGTCGTCCGTAGCGGAACAGATGGTCACCGACGCCGCGGACGAGCGGGATGGCGTTGTCGAGGTCCCCGTGTGCGGCCCTCTGTCGTGCCAGGTACGCCTCGACGATCGGCAAGTCGCAAAGGTTGTGTCCTCGGTCGAGGAACACTGCGCCGACCTCGGCGCCGAGCGTCTCTCCGCGATTGCGCTCCGCGACTTCGCGGCGATGCATCAGGGCGAGAGCCAGGGTCGCCCGGATGAAGCCCACCACGACGTCGTCACTGGATCGTTCGGCGATCCTCAACGCCTCCTCGATCTCGCGCAGCGCGTGATCGTCGGGCCTCAGCACGCCGAACGGTATCCCCAGTAAGTAGACGTAGCCGACTACCCCGGCATAGGACGCGGGATCTGCGCGCCGGGCCATGGGCAGACCGTGCCGTAGGTCTTCTCGCCATCCGGGAAGACCCAGGGAGTAACGAGCCATACCCCGCGACGCCAGGGCGAGCGCCAGTGGCGACCCCACGAGGAAGTCGCCCATGGACGGGTCACCGTCGGCCAGGTCGACGACGCTCTGCGACCAGAGCAGCACGTCACCCCATTCGGCGTTCTCGATCTTGCCGTAGATGAGCGGAAAGGACAGTCCCACCAACAAGGTCGACTCTCCGACAGCCTCTGCCAGCGCCCAGGCCTCCGACGCCAGCTGCGACGCCTCCCGCATACGGCCTTGATGCGCGTAGCCAACCACCAACCCCGCTGTCGCGATGCCCAGTGACGCCTTGTCCCCGACCCCGCTGCACAGTTCTCGCAACTCATCGAAGCGGTCACCGCTGATCTGCGCGTGGACTCGCCACCCGGTTCCAAACAGCATGGTGCGTGGGGCGATACGCATGGCGGCACGGCTCGCATCGTCGGCGGGTAGTGCGTCGGCGATCGTTTGGGCACGGTCCCAACTCAGGCGGGCGGCAGTGACGTCGCGGTTGGTGGCCCACGTGGCGGCGCGCATGTGCCAGCCGTACGCGGCGTGCAGATCGCCTGCCGCCTCGACGTGTTCGGCAATCAACGCTGCGTTCTCGTCGCCCGCCTCTCGACCGCGAGCCTCGATCGCGGTGGCCAGGCGTCGATGTAATTCGGAACGATCGGACTTGAGCTGCGTTTGGTACGCCACCCAATGAATGAGCGGATGATGGAAGACATAGTCGCCCGGCTGTTGGGTGGTGTCGATCATCTGGGCCGCGACCAGTTCATCGATGATGGGTTCGACACCCAGCACCGCGACGAGGTCGAGGCCGAAACGCGAGCCGATGACCGACGCTGCGCTCAAGGTGCGTTTGGCCTTCGGGTCAAGCCGGTCGATGCGTGCGGCAATGGTGGCCTGCAGCGTGGCAGGTACGCTCACCTCGTCGAGCACGGCCGATGACACGTAGGCGCCAGGCGCCCCGCGCAACACGGCGCGCTCGGCCAGGTCGCGCACCAATTCCTCGGCGAAGTAGGGATTTCCGGCAGCCCTCCCGGCGACTGTCCGGCACAGAGTCTGAACCGACCGATCGGTGCCGAGAAGGCTGGCGACCAGGGTGGAGGTTTCCGAATTGCTCAGTGGTGCAAGGGATACGGTATGAGCATGTGCCGCCTCGGCCAACGCACCGTGGTATTCGGGTCGGTAGGTGATCAGCACCAGCGCGCGGCTCTGGGGAATGACCTCGAGGAACCCCGACAGCATCGACTCGCTGACGTCATCGATCCAATGGGCGTCCTCGACCACATAGACCGCCGGAAATTCGCGCGCCAACATTCCGGCACTCACCAGTGCAGTCAATCGCCGCCGCCGGGCATCAGGGTCTATCTGAGGCGAGGTCGCGTCCGGGTCGCCGATGCCCAGCAAGTCCTCGAAGAGCAACAGGTCCTCCGCGTCTGCATCACGCATCTGGTCGCGCAAGCGATCTCGAGCGGTCTTTGCATCCAAACCCCCAATCTCGTTGGCTGCGAGCAACAACCGACCGAGCGCATGGAATGGCACCTCGCTCGTATGTGACTCGCAGTAGGCGCTGAACACCTTCATGTTCCGTTGGCGTGCCAGCGTTGCCACTTCGCGCACCACACGACTCTTGCCGATACCGGGTGGGCCGACTACGCCGACCACCGCACCGCGTCCATCGATCGCGTGCCCCAGTAAGGTCGCGACGGCGGAGATCTCCCGCTGCCGACCGATCAGGTTCGACTCAGTACGCCCGATGCGATGCCGTTCGCCGATGCCCAACAGGCGGTGGACACGCACCGGCTCGTTGGCGCCCTTGATCCGAACCAACTCGGCCTCGCCCAAGATCGCCGAGCCGTCGACCAGTCGCGCGGTGGATGCGCTGAGCATCACCGCACCCGGTGGGGCCACCGACTCCATCCGCTGGGCCATCCCGACCTGCTCGCCGATCGCCGTGTAACCGTAAGGGCCGGAACCGATCTCACCGGCGATCACCTGACCAGAGTTCAGGCCCACCCGCAGCCACAGTTCGATACCGTCACGGTCGTGGGCCTCTGCCGCGACCCGCTGCGCTTCCGCCTGAATACCTAGGGCCGCCAGGCACGCGCGAACGGCGTGATCCTCCAAGGCCATCGGCGCGCCGAAGATCGCCATGATGCCGTCGCCGGTGAACTGACTCAGGGAACCGTCGTAACGCATCACCATCACTCGGGAGAGGTCCAGCAGTTCGGACATGATTTCGC
>JAOPUT010000285.1 GCA_025963385.1 Mycobacterium sp. | reverse complement strand
TACTCGAGCCGGTGCTCGGTCCGCGGCCGAGCCCGCTTCGCCACCGTGGGTCAGCCCTTGGCCATCGGCAACAGCGATTCGCGGTCGCGAACGGTGTTGCGGTGCAGAGCCTCCCCGTGCCGCACGTGGCCGCGGGCGGGTGCCACCAGGGACCCGTCGGCGACGCCGAGGTAGACCGCCGTCATCGCCGCCAGGTAGCGGTCGATCGACTCACGGGCGATGGGGTTGTTCGGGAAGGCCACGGTGACCGTGGTCTCGCGCTCGCCGCGATTGACCCAGAGTCCGATCTGGTAGGCCGAGCGGGCATCGCTGAACACCTTGCCGTTCATCCGCTCCCACTCGGCGATGATGCTCGCCGACAGCGGTGGCAGGCCTGCGTCGAGGAACGACACCATCGGCACCCCTGGATCGGGCGGGCGCAGCCCGGTCGTCTCGTCGGCGAGCTCGAGCACGCGGTCGAACGGGATGGGGCCCAACGACATCCGGCCGTCGAACGACGCCTGTGCGGCCTTCGCCGTCGCCTCGAAGGACTTCGGATCGACCTCCACCGACACCGGCACCACGCCGGTGAACCATCCGGTGGTCTGGAAGTCCGCGGGCGTCTGGCGCGTGGTGACGGGGGTGATGACGTGGTAGTCGGTGGAATCGGTCAGCTCGTGCTGTGCCATTGCCGCACAGGCGAAGACGCCGCCGATGAAGCGTGCACCCGCCGACTCGCACGCGGCTTCGAAGCGCTCGGACTGCTGCTTGTCCATCAGTCGCACGGTGATCAGGTCACCCGTGGTCGACCATGGCGGATCGCCCAGCGGGAACGGGAAGTGCGGCAGCGTGCCGTCGTTGCACCGCGCGAAGCGGATCCACTCCTGCACCTCGGGCGTCTCCAGCGTCAGCGAGGAGAGGAACTCGCGTTGGCGCACGCAGTAGTCGTCGTAGCTTCCGGCGGCAGGCAGCGGGATGGGGGCGGCGCCGCCGGCCAGGGCCGCGTACATCATGTGGATCTCGAGGAGGACCACACCCATGAACATCACGTCCGTGTGAACGTGGTCGATGCTGATGTAGAACGTGAAGTGGTCGGCCCGCTGGATGATCCCGAACGAGAAGCAGTCCCAGCGCAGCGGATCCGGCGTGTTCAGGATGTGCTCACGCCACTGCGGCGCGGTCATCTCGCCGTGCTTGGTGGGGACGAACGCGATGTCCCGCGGGTTCGTGACGGTGTGGCGGATGACCTCGTCGTCGTCCGTCATCTCGAACCAGCTGTGGTACGTGTCGTGCCTGCGGACGTAGGCGTTGATCACGTGCGACATCGCACGGATGTCGCACTGCCCCGGCATGTCCCAGGACGGGATGTTGAGCCGGGCCATGTCGCTGCCGTTGGCGAGGTGACTGCGATAGCCGCGAATGTGCTGCGCCTGCTGGTAACTGGCGGGCACGGTGCTGACCGGTGCGTTTCGGACCTTTGCCTGGCTGACGGGCGACGGGTGCCACGACACCACACTGCCCGACTGCCCGATCCAGTCGTGGATCGCCTTGATCGCAACCACTTAACTCTCCCCCGCTGCTCTTACTTCGGTGAGCGACGTCATCGGCGCTGATCGGACGGACATCACGATGCCGCCGTGATGGCTGCATCGACGTTCAGATCGATGGCGATCAATTCGCTGAGGCGTTCGGCGAGACCACGCACCGTGGTGACGTCCGTCGAACCGATACGCACGCCGGTCTCAGCCTCGAGGCGAGTGCGTAGTTCCAGCGTGCCCAGCGAATCCAGGCCGTACTCGGACAGCGGTCGGTCAGCGTCGACCGAGCGCCGCAGGATCAGGCTCATCTCCTCGGAGATCAAGCGCCGCACCCGTGCAGACCACTCTTCACGGGGAAGCATACGCAATTCGTCGAGGAATTCGCTCGACCCCGACCGGTCCTGGCCCATGGAGGCGAATGCCTCCGCGAACGGACTGGTCTGCGCGAACGCCGTCAGCCAGGCGGCCCCAGCGACCGGTGCGTAGCCGCTGTACACCCGCGTGTGTCGCATGAGCGTGTCGAATGCGTAAGCGCCGTCCTCGGGGTCGATGGCCATACCGTCGTTGTCGGCCATGGCCTGGCCTGCCCCGATCTCGGCCCATGCACCCCACGCCACCACCTGGGCAGGCAGGTCCTGGGCGCGGCGCCACCGCGCGAAGGAGTCCAGCCAGCTGTTGGCGGCTGCGTAGGCACCCTGCCCCGGGGAGCCGACCATTGCGGCCGCCGAGGAGAACGAGCAGAACCAGTCCAGTGAGGCCGTGGCGGTGGCCTCGTGAAGCCGCCACGCGCCCATGACCTTTGGCGCCCAGTCCCGGTCGATGAGGTCGTCGGTGATGTTGCCGAGCGTCGCGTCCTCGATCACCGCGGCGGAGTGGAGCACACCACGCAGCGGCATCCCGGTGGCCGTCGCGGCGGCGACCAGGCGCGTCGCCGTCCCCGTTGCCGCGATGTCTCCGAGCTCGACGTCGACCTCGGCGCCCAACCGGCGCAGTCTCTCGATCGCGCGCAGGGTTTCGGGCTTCGGCGCGGAGCGTCCGTTGAGGATGATGCGTCCGCAGCCTGCGGCAGCCATCTTCTCGGCCAGGAACAGCCCGAGCCCGCCCAGTCCGCCGGTGACCACGTACGCGCCGTCGGCACGGAACGCGGGTGCCCGATCTGCAGGCACCACGGCGGCGAACTGACCCGACCGCGGCACGTCGAGCACCAGCTTGCCGGTGTGCTCGGCGGCGCCCATCGCGCGAATTGCGTTGGCACCGTTGGCCAGCGGGTAGTGCGTGGTCTGTGGTGGCGGAAGCACCCCGTCGGCGATCTGCTGGTAGATCACCTCGAGAAGACTCCGCAGCGTGTCCGGGGTGACCAGCGTCAGCAGTGCGAGGTCCACCGCGTAGAAGGACAGGTTCCGCCGGAAGGGGAACAGGCCCATCTTGGTGTCGCCGTAGATGTCGCGCTTGCCGATCTCGACGAAGCGGCCGCCGAAGGTGAGCAGTTCCAGTCCGGCGCGCTGTGCCGCCCCGGGCAGGGAGTTGAGCACGATGTCGACGCCGTAGCCGTCGGTGTCGTGCCGGATCTGCTCGGCGAATTCGGTGGTACGCGAGTCGTAGACATGCGATACGCCCATGTCGCCGAGCATCTTCCGGCGGTCAGGGCTACCGGCGGTGGCATAGATCTCGGCCCCGGCCGCCTGCGCGATCGCCACTGCGGCCTGACCGACGCCACCAGTGGCGGAGTGGATCAGCACCTTGTCACCCGGTCCGATTCTGGCCAGGTTGTGGAGCGAGTACCACGCGGTGGCGTGGGCGCTCGGCACCGCCGCCGCGGTGGCGTCCGGCAGGTCACCGGGGATGCGCACCGCGAGGTTGGCGTCACAGGTGACGAACGTGCACCACGCACCGGTCGCGGAGATGCCCGCGACGCGGTCACCGATCTTGTGGTCGGTGACTCCGGCGCCGACGGCGGTCACGACGCCCGCGAAGTCCGCACCGAGTTGAGGCAGGCGTCCCTCGAAGGACGGGTAGCGACCATAGGCGACGAGGACGTCGGCGAAGTTCAGGTTCGATGCCGAAACCGCCACCTCGATCTGACCGGGTCCTGGTGGGATCCGCTCGTAGGCAACGAGTTCCGCGGACTGCAGGTCGCCGGGAGTGCGGATCTGCAGACGCATTCCCTCCCGCTCGGGGCGCACGACGGTGGTGTGGCGCTCTTCGGCCTGCAGCGGGGTGACGTTGAGCCGGGCGGTGTAGTACTGGCCGTCGCGCCACGCCGTCTCGTCCTCGTCGGACAGCGAGAGCAACTCGGCGCCGACCAGGCTGACGTCGGTGGCGTCGTCCACGTCGATCTGGGTCGGCCGCATGCGCGGCTGCTCCATCCCGATGACCCTGACCAGCCCGCGCAGACCGCCCTGGGCGAGGTTCGGCACCTCG
>JAOPUT010000043.1 GCA_025963385.1 Mycobacterium sp. | reverse complement strand
CATGACGATGACGTCGATCCAGGCGAGGAATCTGCAGACCGTGCTGAGCTCCGGGGACCACGACATCGCCGGCCGTCTGGCCAAGGCCACCGCCAAGACGACGTGGCCGGTGTGGGCCATGACGGCGATCGGCGACCTCTCCCTGCACAACGCCACCGGCGAGGCGCGCTGGTGGTACAAGCCGGTCGGCGGCCTCTTCGACCAGTTCCTCGGCGCCGCGGAGACGGATCCCGTTCTCGCCGAATGGTTCCTGCGCCGCTTCAGCCTGCTGGACAGCCTCTACATGGTGCCCTCGCCGCGGCTGATCGGCCGGACCATCAGACACAACATGCGCCTGTTCGTGGCCGAACGCCGCGCGGCTACTCGATCAACGCGCGATCGAGATCCGGTTCCAAGTAGATGACCGTCGCCGCGGGCACCGCGGCACGTATCGCGACCTCGGCAGCATCGATGGTGGCCGCGACGGTGGCGAGGTCGGTGCCCGCCGCCAGCGCGATCTTGGCACCGACCAGCAGGTCGTCCGGCCCCATGTACTGCGTGCGCAGGTGAATCACCCGGTCGATGTGGGCGGTCTGCTCCAGCGCGGTGCGAATCGCCTCCCCCTCTTGCGGCGTCGCCCCCTCGCCGATGAGGGCGCTGTGCATCTCGATCATCAGGATGACGGCGATCACCGCCAGCAGCGCACCGATGCACAGGGTGCCGATACCGTCCCAGACCGGGTTGCCGGTGGCGATCGTCAGGCCGACGCCTACCAGTGCGAGCGCCAACCCGATGAGCGCGCCGGTGTCCTCGAGCAGCACCACCGGCAGCTCGGGATTGCGTGAGGTTCGGATGAAACGCCACCACCCGCCGGGACCCTTGAGCGGCCGCGACTCCACCATGGCGGTCCGAAAGCTGTAGGACTCCAAGCAGATTGCCACCACCAGGATGACGACGGCCACCAGCGGCGACGTCAGCTCGTGCGGGTGCACGACCTTCTCGTAACCCTCGTAGAGGGCGAACGCGGCGCCGAGGGTGAACAACACCAGCGCGACCACGAACGAATAGAAGTAGCGACTGCGTCCGTAGCCGAACTGATGCAGCGCGTCGGGTTCCTTGTCCGCCTCCCGCTGACCCAGCAGCAGCAGACCCTGGTTGGACGTGTCGGCTACGGAGTGCACCGCCTCCGCCAACATCGACGAGCTCCCGGTGATCAGGAAGCCGATGAACTTGGCCGCCGCGATGCCGGCATTCGCCGCCAGCGCCGCGATGATGGCTCGTGTGCTACCGGACGCCGACATGGTCGAGCCCTTCCGTCAGATGCCGACCGTGGCCCTGAACAGCGAGGCAGGCTCGTCGGCGACGAGCCGGATGGGCCCGTCATCGGCTGCCACCCACGCTGCCGTGCCCCGGTCGAGGGTGAGCACGCTCGACTTCGCGTGCACCTGGACCGATCCCTCGGTGCACAGCAGCACCTGCGGACCGTCGTGCCTGGCGGGCGCATCGGTCTGGTGACCGAGCTCGCGGCCGTCGAGGTGGAGCACCGAGACGGCGAATTCGGGTGCCGGAGTGTCATATACGAGTTCGATGCCATCGCGGACGGTGTGTGGCTTGAGCGCCGTTTCGTCGGCGGGGGTGAAGTCGAGCACCCGGAGAAGCTCGGGGACGTCGACGTGCTTGGGAGTCAAACCTCCGCGCAACACGTTGTCGGAGTTGGCCATCACTTCGAATCCCACGCCGTGCAGATACGCGTGCAGGTTTCCGGCGGGGAGATAGATGCCCTCTCCCGGCTTCAGGGTGATCCGGTTCAGCAACATCGAGGCCAGCACCCCGGCGTCACCGGGGTACAGCTCGCCCAGTTGCAGCGTCGTCTTGGCTTCGATCGCGAACTCCGTTGCCCCCGAACGCAAGTAGTTGACGGCACCGTCGAGCACCGCGGGCACCAGCACGTCGAGATCGGCCTGCGGTGCCGTGATCCACGTGGTGAAGAGCGCCCGCAGACCGTCGGCGTCGGACTGGCCGGAGAGCAGGTTGACGAACGGATCCAGATCCGCGACCGTCAACGCCCTCAGCATCTCGACACTGCGGGCGACGGGCCGGAAACCCGCCAGCGCCTCGAAGGTGCCGAGCGCGACGATCAACTCCGGCTTGTGGCTGCGGTCACGGTAGTTCCTGGTGGGCGCCGAGACCGGAATCCCCAGCTTGTCCTCTCGCGCGAATCCCTCCATCGCCTGTATGGCACTGGGATGCGCCTGAAGCGACAGCGGCTCCTCTGCGGCAAGGACCTTCGCCAGGAAGGGCAGCGCGTCACCGAAGCGCGCACGCGTCGCCGCGCCCAACTGTCCCTCGGGATCTTCGGTGATCGTGTCGAGCAGCGACCGCTCCCCACCGTCACCCTCGAGCCACGCGGGATCGCCAGGATGAGCACCCAGCCACAGTTCGGCCTCGGGATGCTGTGTGGGACTTGGTCTTCCAGTAAACTCGGCAATGGCAGTATGCGATCCCCACGCGTAGGTCCGCAACGCACCGCGTAATACGTCCACTCGTCTAACCTCGAACCAATCTCAGGTAGGCCGCCGTCATTTCGAGGCGCACCGCCAACATGGCCAACTGCTGCTCGGGACGGCCACTCGGCCGCGGCGTCACGACGTCGGGCACGTCGTCGGCGCTGACCACGTCGACGTCGTCATAGCCGTCGAGAGTCGCGACGATGGCAGGCCGCTCCTCGTCGGTGGCGATCACGACGGTCCGCACTCTCGCGGGCAGCGCGCCGTCGATCTCCTCGTCGTGGAAGATCGACGACTCGTAATCGGTTGGGCTGCTAGCCAAGCCGCGGCGCAGTGCCACCAACACGTCAGCCAGCCCCACGGTGGCGACGGGCTGCTGGGCCACCCGCAGCAGGATCGAGCCGACATGCCTGGCGAGCGCCACGCTGGCGGCATTACCGCCGGCGAGGACGACGTCGCGCCCCGACATCCGCTCGGCGAGTGACTTGGCGGGGTTGGTGAACAGTTCGCGGCCCGCACTGTTGCGCAACGCCTCGGCGTCGAGGGCGTCGGCCAGCGCGGCAAGGTCGACGCTCATCCCGGGAAGGACGACGTGGAGTGCGGCAAGGCCGGCGGCGAGATACCTGCCGAGGGCGAACTCGTCGGACACCAGCAGTCGAGGCGCCAGGACCACGGCCCTCCCCGCCGCGACCTCCCGCATGGGTCCCTCGTCTGGCGCGACCACCAGCACCCTTGCCCCGCGCCGGATCCCACTCGCCGCCGCCGCCACCAATATCGGGTCCGCGGGATCGTCACCGGCGACGATCATGACGTCGAGAGCGCCGATCCACGGAGGCACCTCGGAGGCCACCACGATCGGCGCCGCGGTCGAGCCACCGAGCGCGGCCGCCAGCATCGCCCCCGCCGCCTCGGCAGCGCCGCGACTCGCCACCCAGATCACGGTCCGCGGCGGTTGGTCACCACGGAGGGAGTCGAACACGCCCTCCTCGAGCGCGGCGGCCGTCGCACGCATCTGTGCACCCGCCATCGACGCGCCGCGCAGCAGACCCTCTCGGTCGGCGGCGAGCAGACCGTCGACGTCGTCGAGGTCGATGGTCGCGTGCGTGGCACTCACGTGGCGGTCTCGCTCAGCGTGGCGATCTGAGCTGCCACGTCGTCGACGATCTCGGACACTCCCTCGGGGCTCCTGGCCTCGACGTTGAGCCGCAGCAACGGTTCGGTGTTGGACGTGCGGAGGTTGAACCAGGTGCCGTCACCGAGGTCGACGGTGACGCCGTCGAGATGATCGAGCGACTGGATGCGGCTGCCGAACGACTTCAGGACGGACTCGACACACGCGGGGGCGTCGGCGACGGTGAAGTTGATCTCACCCGACCCCGCGTACCGCTGGTAGTCGGCCATCAGTTCGGACAGCGGCCGGTCCTGCTCGCCGAGGGCGGCCAGCACGTGCAGCGCGGCCAGCATCCCGGAGTCCGCACCCCAGAAGTCGCGGAAGTAGTAGTGCGCCGAGTGCTCGCCACCGAAGATCGCGCCCGACTCGGCCATCAGCGCCTTGATGTAGGAGTGCCCGACCCGGGACCGCACCGCGGTGCCGCCACGCTCGACGATCAGCTCGGGCACCGCCCGCGACGTGATCAGGTTGTGGATCACCGTGGCGCCGATCTCGCGCCCGAGTTCACGCCCTGCCACCAACGCGGTCACCGCGGACGGCGACACCGGTTGGCCGAGCTCGTCGACGACGAAGCAGCGGTCGGCGTCCCCGTCGAATGCCAGCCCGATGTCGGCGCCGGTGTCGACGACGTGCCGTTGCAGGTCGACCAGGTTGGCGGGATCCAGCGGGTTGGCCTCGTGGTTGGGGAACGAGCCGTCGAGCTCGAAGAACAGCGGCAGCAGCGTGATGGACGTCAGCGGACCGAGGACCGCAGGCGTGGTGTGCCCACCCATCCCGTTGCCCGCGTCGACCGCCACCCGCAGCGGGCGCAGGCCGGCGATGTCGACGAGCGACCGCAAAAAGTCGCCGTAGTCACCGAGGACGTCACGGTCCTCGATGGTTCCTGGGGTGCCGTCGAAGCCCGGCACACCGTTGATGACCTCGTCACTGATGGTGGTCAGACCGGTGTCCTTGCCGACCGGCTTCGCTCCGGCCCGACACAGTTTGATGCCGTTGTACGCGGCCGGGTTGTGGCTCGCGGTGAACATCGCGCCGGGGCAGTCGAGCAGGCCCGACGCGAAGTACAGCTGATCCGTCGATGCCAACCCGATCCTGACGACGTCCAGACCCTGGGCGACGACACCCTCGGCGAACGCCGCCGCCAGCGACGGCGAGCTGGCGCGCATGTCGTAACCGATAGCCACCCGTCCGGCCCCCGGCTGACCCTCGTCGCGAACCAGCCTGGCGAACGCGCCGCCGACGTCCGCGACGAAGGCTTCGTCGATTTGTTCGCCGACGAGGCCGCGTACGTCATATGCCTTGATGACGCGGTTGACAGCCGCAGCGGGCCGAGACATTGATCTCCTCGCGAAGGGGACTCTTGGGGCCAGCCTATCGGCTCGGCATTTGTCGTGCGGCAACTGTCGTGCGGTCGGTCACACCGACCCACTCGAATGTACGGGGGACGGGCTCCCGCTAATCGGAAGGATCTGGTAGCACACGCAAGTGCCCGCGTCGGCGGCCGTTCTGCTCCGCGCGCTGAACGGGCGGAGCCATCAGTGCGGCACCGCGGACGCCGGTGCCGGGATCGGAGAATCCGTGGGGGGTACCCCCCACGGCCGCGTCGCGGCCCTCACGCACCGCGTCGGCCAGTGCCACCAGATCGTCGTCGTCGGAATGGGAGGGCAGCGGGCCTGCGTGCCTGACGAGTTCCCAACCGCGCGGCGCGGTGATCCGCCCGGCGTGAATCACGCACAGGTCCCAGGAGTGGGGCTCGGAAGCAGTGGCGAGCGGGCCGACGACCGCAGTCGAGTCCTTGTAGACGAAGGTCAGCGTCGCCACGGCGTAGTGCGGGCACCCGGGCCTGCAGCAGCGACGGGGAACGTTCACGGACACGAGGCTATCGCGCG
>JAOPUT010000415.1 GCA_025963385.1 Mycobacterium sp. | reverse complement strand
GTGCTCATCGCGATCGAGGGTGTCGACGGCGCAGGCAAGCGCACACTGACCGACGGGCTGCGCGCGTCGTTCGAGTCCGACGGCAAGTCCGTCGCCCGCCTGGCCTTCCCGCGCTATCACCAGTCGGTGCACGCGGACCTCGCCGCCGAGGCGCTACACGGCGAGCACGGCGATCTGTCGTCGTCGGTGTACGCAATGGCGACCCTGTTCGCGCTCGACCGCGCGGACGCCAAGGCCGAGATCGACCGCCTGCACTCGGCGCACGACGTCGTCATCCTGGACCGCTACGTGGCGTCCAACGCGGCGTACAGCGCGGCGCGGCTGCACCAGGACGTCGACGGCGACGTGGTCGCATGGGTGCGGGAGTTGGAGTTCGGACGCTTCGCGATGCCCGCCCCCGACTGGCAGGTGTTGCTCGCCGTGCCGACCGAGCTGGCCGCCGAGCGGGCGCGCCTGCGTGAGCAGGCCGACGCCGACCGTACACGCGATGCCTACGAGCGTGACGACGGTCTGCAACGTCGGACGGGCGCGGCCTACACCGCGTTGGCCGCCGCGGACTGGTGTGGCCGCTGGTCGGTCGCCGGGCCGGACGTGGTCGCGTCCGACCTGGCGAACGTTCTGGCGGGCTGATATGGGCGGCAAAACGCCCGGTGTGGTAACCGGGGATTATCGCGATCGGGTGACACGATGGACACCATGAGGCAAAGGATTCTGGTCGTCGACGATGATCCGTCGCTCGCCGAGATGCTCACGATCGTCCTGAGGGGCGAGGGCTTCGACACCGCGGTCATCGGTGACGGCAGCCAGGCGCTGACGGCCGTCCGCGAACTGCGGCCCGACCTGGTGCTGCTCGACCTCATGCTGCCAGGGATGAACGGCATCGACGTCTGCCGCGTGCTGCGTGCCGACTCGGGTGTCCCGATCGTCATGCTGACGGCCAAGACCGACACCGTCGACGTGGTGCTCGGCCTGGAATCCGGCGCCGACGACTACGTCATGAAGCCCTTCAAGCAGAAGGAACTGGTCGCGCGCGTACGGGCACGCTTGCGCCGCAACGACGACGGTCCCGCCGAGATGCTGTCGATCGCCGACGTCGAGATCGACGTACCCGCGCACAAGGTCACCCGCAACGGCGAACAGATCTCACTGACGCCGCTGGAGTTCGACCTGCTGGTGGCGCTGGCACGCAAACCGCGGCAGGTGTTTACTCGGGATGTGCTGCTCGAACAGGTGTGGGGTTACCGGCATCCCGCCGACACCCGGCTGGTGAACGTGCACGTCCAGCGGTTGCGTGCCAAGGTCGAGACTGATCCGGAGAACCCGCAGGTGGTGCTCACCGTTCGAGGAGTGGGGTACAAGGCCGGACCTCCGTGAAATTGACCGCTCGGCGGTCGTCGTGATCTGGGGTTCGCGACGACGCATCCGGAGCCGCTCGGCCCCGATGCTGCGGGGCCTCGGCACGCTGGGGCGGGCGCTGAGTTACGCGTGGCGCCGTTCCCTGCAGCTGCGTGTCGTCACGCTCACGATCGGTCTTTCGCTCGCCGTCATCCTGGTGCTCGGCTTCGTGCTGACCAGTCAGATCACCGACCGCATCCTCGAGATCAAGGTGCGCGCCGCGACCGAGCAGATGGAGCGCGCGCGCACCACGGTCAGCGGGATCGTCGGCGGCGAGGAGACTCGTTCCCTGGACAGCAGTCTGCAACTGGCGCGCAACACCCTCGTCGACCGCAAGGTCGACACGGGCGCGGGGCTGGCAGGCGCGTTCGACGCGGTGCTCGTGGTGCCGGGTGACGGGCCGCGCGCAGCTACCGCGGCAGGCCCCGTGCAGCAGATCCCCACGGCACTGCGGGACTTCGTCAAGGCCGGACAGGTCAGCTACCAGTACGCGACCGTGAACACCGACGGCTTCTCGGGACCCGCGCTGATCGTCGGCAGTCCGACGTCGTCGCCGGTCACCAATCTCGAGCTCTACCTGATCTTTCCGTTGAACAACGAAGAGAGCACCGTCGCGCTGGTCCGCGGGACGATGGCCACCGGAGGCATCGTGCTGCTGGGGCTGCTGGCAGCGATCGCGTTGCTGGTGGCGCGTCAGATCGTGCTCCCGGTGCGCTCGGCGTCGCGTATCGCCGAGCGCTTCGCCGAGGGGTATCTGACCGAGCGGATGCCCGTGCGGGGCGAGGACGACATGGCTCGACTCGCGGTGTCGTTCAACGACATGGCCGAAAGCCTGTCACGTCAGATCACCCAGCTCGAGGAGTTCGGAAACCTGCAGCGCCGCTTCACCTCTGACGTCAGCCACGAGCTGCGCACGCCACTGACGACAGTGCGGATGGCCGCCGACCTGATCTACGACCACAGCGAGGACCTCGAACCCGCGCTGCAGCGCGCCACCGAGTTGATGGTCAACGAACTGGACCGCTTCGAGACCCTGCTGGCGGATCTGCTCGAAATCTCCCGCCACGACGCGGGTGTGGCGGAACTGTCGGTCGAGTCGGAGGACCTGCGCACCGTCGTCGAGAGCGCACTCGAGAACGTGGGCCACCTCGCCAAGGACGCGTCCGTCGACCTGGTCGTGGACATGCCCCCCGAGGCGGTCATCGCCGAGGTCGACGCCCGCCGAGTGGAACGCATCCTTCGCAACCTCATCGCCAACGCGATCGACCACGCGGAGCGCAAACCGGTGCGAATCAGGTTGGCGCACGACGAAGATACCGCCGCCGTGACGGTCCGCGACTACGGCGTCGGGCTACGGCCCGGTGAGGAGAAGCTCGTCTTCAGCCGGTTCTGGCGCTCGGACCCGTCGCGCGTGCGCCGGTCCGGCGGCACCGGTCTGGGGCTCGCGATCTCGATCGAGGACGCCCGGTTGCACCAGGGCAGGCTCGAGGCATGGGGCGAGCCGGGGAAGGGCGCATGTTTCCGGTTGACCCTGCCATTGGTCCGCGGTCACAAGGTGACGGCGAGTCCCTTGCCGCTCAAGCCCATCGGCCCTGACAAACCGCCGCGTCGGCCGTCCCGCGACCGTGAAGCGGCGGGGGAGCGCACGTGAGACGCTTGCCCGCGGTGGTCTCGCTGCTGCTGGTCGTGGTGTTGGCCCTCGCCGGGTGCGCTGGTGTGCCCAGTTCGTCGGCGCCGCAAGCCATCGGCACCATGGACCGACCCGCCCCACCGAGCCTGCCCACCCCGACGCCCGGCATGGACCCCGACGTCCTGCTGCGCGAATTCCTCAAGGCGACGGCCGATCCGGCGAACCGCCACCTCGCCGCCAGGCAGTTCCTCACCGAGTCGGCGTCGAGCGCATGGGACGACGCCGGCAGTGCGCTGCTGATCGACCGGGTGGTGTTCGTGGAAACCCGTGGTCCCGAACGGGTTTCGGTGACCATGAAGGCAGACATCCTCGGGTCGCTTTCGGACATGGGGGTCTTCGAGACCGGTGAGGGCGCCTTGCCCGACCCCGGTCCGATCGAGTTGGTGAAGACACCCGGCGGGTGGCGCATCGACAAGCTTCCCAACGGGGTCTTCCTCGACTGGCAGCAGTTCCAGGCGACCTACAAGCGCAACACGCTGTACTTCGTCGACCCGACGGGCAAGACCGTCGTCCCCGATCCGCGCTACGTCGCGGTGTCGGATCCGGATCAGCTGGCCACCGAGTTGGTGACCAAGCTGGTGTCCGGGCCGCGGCCGGAGATGGCGAACACGGTGCGCAACCTGCTGGGTCCGCCGCTTCGACTGCGGGGTCCGGTGACCAGAGCGGACGGTGGCAAGATCGGCGTCGGCCGCGGCTACGGTGGCGCCCGAGTCGAGCTGGAGAATCTGTCCACCACCGATCCGCACTCCCGACAACTGCTTGCCGCGCAGGTCATTTGGACGCTGAACCGGGCCGGTGTCAACGGGCCGTACGTGATCAACGCCGACGGCGCCGCGCTGGACGACAGGTTCGCCGACGGCTGGAACTCGTCGGACGTCGCCGCTACCGACCCGGGTGCCGATCCAGGTGCGGCCGCCGGGCTGCACGCGCTGCTCGGCGGGTCGCTGGTGTCGCTGGACGGGCAGCGGGCGCCCAAGGTGCCCGGCTCCTTCGGGGATCTGCCCGGCCAGACGGCCGCCACGTTGTCGCGCAGCGGTCAGGAGGCGGCGTCGGTGGTGACGTTGCGCCCCGGCGCGCCCGACATGGCGTCGTCGCTGTGGGTCGGCCAGGTCGGCGGGGACGCCTCGCAGGCCATCGACGGCCGCACACTGTCACGTCCCAGCTGGTCGCTCGACGACGCGATCTGGGTGATCGTGGACGGCAACAACGTCCTGCGCGTGATCCAGGAGGCGGCGTCGGGACAGCCCGCGCGGATCCCCGTCGACGCCACCGCGGTGTTCACGAAGTTCCCCGGCCCGATCTCCGAGTTGCAGCTCTCGCGCGATGGCACACGTGCGGCGATGGTGATCGACGGTCAGGTGATCCTGGCGGGGGTCGAGCAGACGCAGGGCGGGCTCTATGCCCTGACCTACCCGCGACGGCTCGGTTACGGCCTCGGCGATACCGCCGTGTCGCTGTCGTGGCGCACGGGTGACGACATCGTGGTCAGTCGCACCGACCCGCAGCATCCGGTGTCCTACGTCAACCTCGACGGCGTGAACTCCGACGGTCCCAGCCAGAATCTGCTGGCCCCGGTGTCGACCGTCGCGGCGAACCCGTCGACGCTGTACGTCGCGGATCAGCGTGGAGTGCTCCAACTTTCGGGCTCGGCCGCCGAGAACGACCTGATGTGGACCGAGGTCCGACCGCTCATGGTCGCGGGAGCCCAGCCGGTGCTGCCCGGCTGAACTCGGCAACACCTCATCGCCGAGTGGCAACCACTTCATCGCCGAGTGTGGAGTTTTGTCACGCGAGAGCGCCCGGATGCGCGGGGGTAACCCACGTTCGGCGCGGGGGTGGGGTCGCTTGTCGGACCCCGTCGACACACTGCTGGCATGCTGCTCGACCTCGTCCTCCCGCTGGAATGCGGCGGCTGCGGGGCGCCGGGCACGCGGTGGTGTGAGGCCTGCGCAGGCAACCTCGTCGTCCACACCGACGAGCCCGTGGTGATCACGCCGCGCCTCGATCCCGGGGTGCCCGTCTTCTCGCTCGGCCGCTACGCAGGCTCACGCCGCGCCGCGATCATCGCGATGAAGGATCACGGGCGCACGGACCTCCTGCGCCCGCTGTCGGCTGCGGTCAACGCGGGGGTGATGCGCCTGTTGGCGTGGGGCGTCGTCGAGGCGCCGCTGACGCTGGTGCCTGCACCCACCAGAGGCGCGGCGGCCCGCAGGCGTGGGGGCGACCCCGTGACGGCCATCGCCAGGAACGCGGCCGTTCCCGGCACGGTCGTGGTCCCCGCGCTGCGGATGCGGGCGTTCACCCGCGACTCGGTGGGGTTGTCGCCTGCGCAGCGCGAGCGCAACATCGCCGGCCGGGTGAGGCTCCGTCGACGGGTGGCCGGCGAGGTGATGCTCCTCGACGACGTCGTGACGACCGGGGCAACCGGCAGTGAGTCGGTCCGGGTCCTGCAAACTGCCGGCGTCCGGGTCGCCGCGATCCTCGCCGTGGCGCATGCGTGACCGCTCGCTCCACGCGGGTGCTGATTACACCGACATCAAACCGAAATACATAACAAAAAAATGGTGTGCGAAATATATGGCACAGGCGGGTGAACACGGACTACCGTCGGGGCCAACCACCCGTGAACGACTCACGGCGGCGTCGAGAAAACCTGGCGCCACATCGCCTGATAAGCGATAGGAGGTGAGCGCTCGACACCTTGCGCCACGGGCCGACGTCGTACCGGGCCCCTCGGCGCGTTTCTGCTAGAAGCCGGGCACGTCATACGCGTGCGACACCGACGAGGAAACGAGTTGCCAAGTATGTCAATACAATCCGTGGACACCAACCGCTCGACGATGGTGGGCGACGAGGAAGCGCCGCAAGACGGCCCCCGCGCCGAGGTAGTCGTCAAGGGCCGCAACGTCGAAATTCCCGACCACTTCCGCACATACGTTTCAGAAAAGCTGTCGCGCCTCGAGCGCTTCGACCGCACCATCTACCTGTTCGACGTCGAACTGGACCACGAACGCAACCGCCGCCAACGCAAGAACTGCCAGCACGTGGAGATCACGGCCAGGGGTCGCGGACCCGTCGCGCGCGGCGAGGCATGCGCCGACAGCTTCTACGCCGCCCTGGAGTCCGCCGTCTGCAAACTAGAGAACCGGCTGCGGCGCAGCAAAGACCGCCGCAAGATCCACTACGGCGACAAGACTCCCGTCTCGCTGGCCGAGGCCACCGCACTCAATCATCTCGAGCCGACTCCTGCGCCATCCGAACAGGAGAGCGCCGCCCCCGACGACCACGAACCGGGCCGGATCGTGAGGACCAAGGAACACACCGCCGTACCGATGACCGTCGATGACGCGCTCTACGCGATGGAGCTGGTCGGGCACGACTTCTACCTGTTTCAGGACAAGGAGAGCGACATGCCGACGGTGGTCTACCGGCGCCACGCCTACGACTACGGCCTGATCCGGCTCGCGTAAGGGAGGCTCGCCAGGGCCGGTCCGACCGTCCTGCGTGGCGCATTCGGCTGGCCGGCCCGGCGGGTCACCTACGATGGACCTCGCTTGAAGTATTACGAGATCCATCGAACCCACAGGGGAAAATAGCGTGCTGTCGAAGTTGCTCCGTCTCGGTGAAGGGCGCATGGTCAAGCGCCTCAAGAGGGTCGCTGACTATGTCAACTCCCTATCCGACGACGTGGAGAAGCTTTCCGACGAGGAGCTGCGTGCCAAGACCGACGAGTTCAAGAAGCGCGTAGCCGGCGGCGAGTCGCTCGACGACATCATGCCGGAGGCCTTCGCGGTGGCTCGCGAGGCCGCCTGGCGGGTGCTGAACCAGCGGCCGTTCGACGTCCAGGTCATGGGTGGTGCCGCGCTGCACTTCGGCAACGTCGCCGAGATGAAGACCGGTGAGGGCAAGACGCTGACGTGCGTTCTGCCCGCCTATCTCAATGCGCTGTCGGGCAACGGCGTCCACGTCGTCACGGTCAACGACTACCTGGCCAAGCGCGACAGCGAGTGGATGGGTCGCGTGCACCGCTTCCTCGGCCTCGACGTCGGCGTGATCCTGGGGCAGATGACGCCCGACGAGCGCCGGGTCGCCTACGCCGCCGACATCACCTACGGCACCAACAACGAGTTCGGCTTCGACTACCTGCGCGACAACATGGCGCACACCGTCGAGGACATGGTGCAGCGCGGCCACAACTACGCGATCGTCGACGAGGTCGACTCGATCCTGATCGACGAGGCCAGGACCCCGCTGATCATCTCCGGACCCGCCGACGGCGCGTCGAACTGGTACGTCGAGTTCGCGCGCCTGGCGCCGCTGATGGAGAAGGACGTCCACTACGAGGTCGACATCCGCAAGCGCACCGTCGGCGTGCACGAGATCGGCGTCGAGTTCGTCGAGGACCAGCTCGGCATCGAGAACCTCTACGAGGCCGCCAACTCGCCGCTCGTCAGCTACCTGAACAACAGCTTGAAGGCCAAGGAACTGTTCTCGCGCGACAAGGACTACATCGTGCGCGACGGCGAGGTCATCATCGTCGACGAGTTCACCGGCCGCGTCCTCGTCGGCCGCCGCTACAACGAGGGCATGCACCAGGCCATCGAGGCCAAGGAGCACGTCGAGATCAAGGCCGAGAACCAGACGCTGGCCACCATCACGCTGCAGAACTACTTCCGGCTCTACGACAAGCTCGCAGGCATGACCGGTACCGCCCAGACCGAGGCGGCCGAGCTGCACGAGATCTACGGCCTCGGTGTCGTGTCGATCCCGACGAACCGCGACATGATCCGCACCGATCAGTCCGACCTCATCTACAAGACCGAGGAAGCGAAGTACATCGCCGTCGTCGACGACGTCAGCGAGCGCTACGAGAAGGGGCAGCCGGTCCTGATCGGCACCACCAGCGTCGAGCGCTCCGAGTACCTGTCGAAGCAGTTCACCAAGCGCCGCGTCCCGCACAACGTGCTGAACGCCAAGTTCCACGAGCAGGAAGCGACCATCATCGCCGAGGCGGGCAGGCGTAACGCCATCACCGTCGCCACCAACATGGCGGGCCGCGGTACCGACATCGTGCTCGGCGGCAACGTCGACTTCCTCGCCGACAAGCGGCTGCGCGACCGCGGACTGGACCCCATCGAGACGCCAGAGGAATACGAAGCGGCGTGGGACGACGTGCTGTCCCAGGTCAAGGCGGAAGCCGAGGCCGAGGCCGCCGAGGTGCGTGAAGTCGGTGGGCTCTACGTGCTCGGCACCGAGCGCCACGAATCTCGCCGCATCGACAACCAGCTGCGAGGTCGTTCCGGTCGTCAGGGCGACCCCGGCGAGTCGCGCTTCTACCTTTCGCTCGGCGACGAGCTCATGCGGCGCTTCAACGGCGCCACCCTGGAGTCGTTGCTCACCCGGCTGAACCTGCCGGAGGACGTCCCGATCGAGGCCAACATGGTCACCAGGGCGATCAAGAGTGCACAGACCCAGGTGGAGCAGCAGAACTTCGAGGTCCGGAAGAACGTCCTCAAGTACGACGAGGTGATGAACCAGCAGCGCAAGGTCATCTACGCCGAGCGCAGGCTCATCCTCGAGGGCGAGGAGGTCCAGGACCAGGCCAGGCAGATGGTCGAGGACGTCGTCACCGCCTACGTCGACGGCGCCACGTCCGAGGGCTACTCCGAGGACTGGGATCTGCCCGCGCTGTGGGATGCCCTCAAGATGCTCTACCCGGTCGGCATCGACCACCACGATCTGATCGACTCGAACTCGGTGGGTGAGGAGGGCGAGCTCACGCGCGACGAGCTGCGCGACGCGTTGCTCGCGGACGCCAGGCGGGCCTACGCGGCGCGCGAGGCGGAGCTGACGGCGATCGGCGGCGAGACCGCGATGCGCCAGCTCGAGCGCAGCGTGCTGCTGACCACCATCGACCGCAAGTGGCGCGAACACCTCTACGAGATGGACTACCTCAAGGAGGGCATCGGGCTGCGAGCCATGGCCCAGCGCGATCCGCTGGTGGAGTACCAGCGCGAGGGCTACGACATGTTCATGGGCATGCTCGACGGCCTCAAGGAGGAGTCGGTGGGCCTGCTGTTCAACGCGCAGGTCCAGGCGGCCCCCACACCTGCGTCCCAGGTGGGTGCCACCACGGCACCGCCGAACCTGGCGCAGTTCGCCGCCGACGCCGCGAACGCCGCTTCGAGGGCGCGTCAGGTGGACGCCGACACCGACGTCGACGTCGACGACGGCGAGAGCGCCGTGGCCACCGAGGAGCGTCCCCGTCCGGCACCTGCGGCATTGCGCGTCAAGGGAATCGACGACGAGCAGTCGCGGCCGATGACCTACTCCGGACCGTCCGAGGACGGCTCGGCGGAGGTGCAGCGCGGCGGCGGTGGCAAGCATGCGGCACCCGCAGGCGGATCGCGGCGCGAACGGCGTGAGGCGGCGCGCAAGCAGAGCAAGGCGCGCCGCGGCTGAGCCGCGAATCAGGTGTGAGCGGCTGAGCCGCGGCTCGGTCAGCCGAGCTGTAGCGCGACCACCGTCCACCGCCCGTTGATGAGCTCGACACGGCCCGCGATGGCACGGACGCGGCGACCCCGCGAATAGGTCGCGAAGACCTCCGCTGCCGTCGTCTCGCCGTCGAGCACCTCCGCGGACCGCAACCGCACCCGACCGAGGACGGCGGTGCCCTCGCGGGAGCCCGTCCGCGTCAGCGCCACCACGGCGTCGAACAGCGCCGGTGCCACCAAGGGCCGCAGTTGCGCCACCGGGCGGCGCCTGTCGGTCACCTCGAGGACCCGGCGCAGCGCGGTATCGGTGAAGACGGCGGCAGCGCGCGGCGGGGCGGGTTCGCCGACGGGCGGCACCGCGGCAGACACGGTGGGGACGGACCGCAACGGCCTCGGGGTGTGACGGTGCAGAGCCGCAGGTGACGGTGGCGGGCAGGGAGCGACGGGGTGTCCGCCGACCGGCGGCGGTTCGTAGTCGACGACCGGCGTGGTGAACGAGGTGCGACGGGTCGGAATGCGTGATGCGGTCACGGCTGCTCTCCAGCGGTCGAGGGATGAGGACGACATCTGCTGGAGAGTCACAGACTGCATTCATGATCCCACGGCGGGACGACGCTCCCGAGCACCCGTGATGCGGTGACCCAGATTCGCCGGTTACCGTGGCGGTGTTCAGACGAAGAGCGAGGGGAGGGCCGTGCCGTCATGGTGACGCGTTTGTCGGCACCCGACGCCACGTTCTACCACCTCGAGAACAGCTCGACTCCGATGTACGTGGGGTCGCTGTCGATCCTTCGCAAGCCGCGCAACGGCTTGAGTTACGAGACGCTCCTCGAGACGGTGGAACAGCGACTGCCGCAGATTCCGCGGTACCGGCAGAAGGTGCGCGAGGTGGTCCTCGGGCTCGCCCGACCGGTGTGGATCGACGACCGTGAGTTCGACATCACCTATCACATCCGTCGCTCCGCGCTGCCGTCTCCTGGTAGCGACGCCCAGCTGCACGATCTCGTCGCGCGCCTGGGGTCGCGGCCGCTCGACAAGTCACGACCGCTGTGGGAGATGTATCTCGTCGAGGGGCTGACCAAGAACCGCATCGCGATCTACACGAAGTCGCATCAGGCGCTCGTCAACGGGATGACGGCGCTGGAGATCGGGCACGTGATCGCCGACCGCACGCAGAAGGCGCCCGAGTTCGGCGAGGACATCTGGATTCCGGCGCGGGAGCCGAGCGACGCCAGGCTGGTTCTCGGTGCCGTCGGCGAGTTCATCGCCCGGCCAGGGGCTCAGCTCGCCTCGGCCCGATCCGTCGTCACCGAGGCGCTCACCACCAGCGGGCAACTGATGGAGGCGGGCCGCCGCTTCGCCGACGTCGCCAAGACCTTGGCCCGTGGCACCGCGCCGAACAGCCCGCTCAACACCACGGTGTCCCGCAACCGCCGCTTCACCGTCGGCGGGCACCAGCTGGAGGACTACCGACGGCTGCGGGCCCGCTACGACTGCGACGTCAACGACGTCATCCTCGCGGTGGTCGCGGGAGCGTTGCGGAACTGGCTGCTGTCCCGCGGCGAGCCGGTGACGTCGACGTCGACCGTGCGGGCGATGGTTCCGATGTCGGTGTACCCGGAGGCCGAGTTCGACGTGACGGGTCCAGGGCAGGCGATCAGTGAGGTCTCGCCGTTCCTCATCGACCTGCCGACGGGTGAGGGCAACGCCGTGGTGCGGCTGTCGCAGATCGCCCATGCCACGGAATCGCACTCGACGGCAGCCAGCCTCGTCGACGCGCGGACCATCGTCACCCTGTCTGGTTTCGCGCCACCGACGTTGCACGCCATGGGAACACGCGTGGCGACCAGTTTCTCGGCGCGCCAGTTCAACTTGCTGATCACCAACGTTCCCGGTGCGCAGAAGCAGATGTACGTGGCGGGCACCAAGCTGCTGGAGACGTACTCGGTGCCGCCGCTGCTCAACAACCAGGTGCTCGCGATCGGCGTGACGTCCTACAACGGCATGCTGTACTACGGCATCAACGCCGACCGTGACGCGATGAGCGACGTCGACATGGTGCCCACACTACTGCGCGAGTCGCTCGACGAATTGCTGGAGGCAGCACAGTAAGTCGGTCCGCACTACGATGCGGCGATGAGCAAGAGCCAGTCGGCGAAGTCCGTCAGGAACTCCGGGGTCAAGAAGTCCAAGCAGCCCAAGATCCCCACTGCGGTCTACGAGGCCGAACTGTTCCGCCTCCAAACGGAATTCGTGAAGTTGCAGGAGTGGACGCGGCACACCGGGGCTCGCATCGCCGTCATCTTCGAAGGCCGTGATGCCGCAGGCAAGGGCGGCACCATCAAGCGCATCACCGAGTACCTCAGTCCCCGGGTCGCGAGGATCGCCGCGCTGCCTGCGCCCAACGATCGCGAGCGCGGGCAGTGGTACTACCAGCGCTACGTCGCCCAGCTGCCCGCCAAGGGCGAGATGGTGCTGTTCGACCGCTCCTGGTACAACCGGGCCGGCGTCGAACAGGTGATGGGATTTTGTACGCCGCAAGAACATACGTTGTTCCTGCAGCAGACCCCGGTGTTCGAGCAGATGCTGGTGGACGACGGGATCCTGCTGCGAAAGTACTGGTTCTCGGTGTCCGACGACGAGCAGCTGCGACGGTTCAAGTCCCGCAGGAACGATCCTGTCCGCCAGTGGAAGCTGAGCCCGATGGACCTGGAGTCGGTCTACCGCTGGGAGGACTACTCGCGGGCCAAGGACGAGATGATGGTGCACACCGACATTCCGCAGAGCCCCTGGTACGTCGTGGAGTCCGACGTCAAGAAGCACGCCAGGCTGAACATGATGAGCCACCTGCTGTCGACCATCGACTACCGCGAGGTGGAGCTCCCGAAGGTGGAGCTGCCGAAGCGGCCGATTCTGAGCAAGACCTACGAGCGGCCGCCGCGTTCGTTGTCCACCTATGTCGACGATCACGTCGCGACGTTGATGGGCGACCGTGAGTAGGACGGCTACCCTCGCCTGGTGCGTGTCTACATCCCCGCGACCCTGGCCATGCTGCAACGGCTCGTCGCCGATCAGTCCATGCACGCTCTGAGTGGCACGGCGTTCGCCGTCACCCCGACGCTGCGGGAGTCCTATGCCGAGGGCGACGACGACGAGCTCGCCGAGGTTGCCTTGCGTGAGGCGGCCCTGGCGTCGCTGCGGCTGTTGGCGGCCGAGGGGGACAGCGGGCTGCCGCTGCGGCGCGCGGTGCTCGTCGCGGACGTCGACGGCGCGACGGTACGCCCCGATCTCGACGATGCCGTCGTGCGGCTCGCGGGCCCGGTTGGCATGGCCGACGTGATCGCCGCCTACGTCGACAATGCGGCGGCCGAGCCTGCGGTCGCGGCTGCCGTGGAGGTGGTGGACCTGGCCGATCTCGGCGACGAGGACGCCGAACTCACCGTCGGGGACGCACAAGATCACGACCTCGCCTGGTATGCCACCCAGGAGCTGCCATTTCTGCTGGAACTGCTCTGAACCCTGGATACGGTACCGTAGGTTACGGTACCGTAGGTTGTCCTCGGGGTCCCAGAGTTCGGCCCCGGACTCCGCAGAAGAATCACGTGGGCAGGAGCCGTCATGGCCAAGAGCGAAGTCAAGATGGCGGCCAACGTGGGTGACACCATCCGCCCGAAACCCGCAGGCGCCAAGAGGCATCCGGGCTGGCACGCCTTGCGCTCGGTGGTAGGCCGCATCACCACGCCGCTGCTGCCCGACGACTACTTCAAACTGGCCAACCCGTTGTGGTCGGCGCGCGAACTGCGCGGCCGCGTACTCGACGTCCGCCGCGAGACCGTCGACTCCGCGACGTTGGTGATCAAGCCGGGGTGGGGCTTCAACTTGGACTACGAACCCGGTCAATACGTCGGTATCGGGGTGCTGATGGACGGGCGGTGGCGGTGGCGGTCGTACTCCCTGACGTCCACTCCGGTGGCCCGCGACCGGACGATCACCATCACCGTCAAGGCGATGCCCGAGGGGTTTCTGTCCAGTCACCTCGTCGGCGGCGTGACGCCGGGGACGATCGTGCGACTGGCTGCCCCGCAGGGCAACTTCGTCATGCCGGACCCGGCGCCGGCGTCGGTGTTGTTCCTGACCGCGGGATCGGGCATCACGCCGGTCATGTCGATGTTGCGCACGCTGGCGCGCCGCGAGCAGATCCGCGACGTCGTGCACGTGCACTCGGCGCCGACCGAGTCCGACGTGCTGTTCTCTCGCGAACTGGCCGCGCTGCAGGACGCGCACGACGGCTACCACCTGACCGTGCGGGCGACGAGGACGCAGGGTCGACTCGACCTGGCCGACCTTGCCGAAGCCGTGCCCGACTGGCGTGACCGTCAGACGTGGGCGTGCGGCCCCGAGAGCATGCTCGACGACGCGCAACGGCAGTGGTCGTCCGCGGGCGTCTCCGAGCGGCTGCACCTGGAGCGGTTCGCCGCATCCCGCGCCGCAGCGCACGGCACCGGCGGCACCGTCACGTTCGAGCGCAGCGGCAAGACGGTGAAGGCGGACGCCGCCACCTCACTCATGGACGCCGGTGAACAGGTCGGCATTCAAATGCCGTTCGGGTGTCGAATGGGCATCTGCCAGTCGTGTGTCGTCGGACTGGTCGACGGCCACGTCCGGGACCTGCGCACCGGCGCCGAGCACGAGCCGGGAAGCCGAGTGCAGACATGCATTTCCGCAGCTTCTGGCGATTGCGTGCTGGACGTGTGACCTTTACTGGCTAGTAACCTACGGTTGCGTAGGTTGCGCTATGGTGTGAATGAACCCGAAAGGAGGCTGACCGATGGCAATCACAGACGTACCCGAATTCGCCCATCTGACCGAGTCGGATATCGACAACCTGGGCAACGAACTGGACGCGATCCGCCTGGACATCGAAGACTCCCGCGGAGAACGCGACTCCAAGTACATCCACCGGACCATCGCCGCGCAGCGCGCACTCGAGCTCGCAGGCCGTGTGATGCTGACCGCCAGCTCGAGGCGCTCGGCGTGGTGGGCAGGAACCGTGACCCTGGGCGTGGCCAAGATCATCGAGAACATGGAGATCGGCCACAACGTCATGCACGGCCAGTGGGACTGGATGAACGATCCCGAGATTCACTCCTCGACGTGGGAGTGGGACATGAGCGGGGCGTCCAAGC
>JAOPUT010000407.1 GCA_025963385.1 Mycobacterium sp. | reverse complement strand
TCGCCGTCGCCCAGCGACTCGGCATCGACACCACCGAGTTCCCCGGCGATCACGGTGGATTCATGGGCGCCCCAGGGGCATTCGCGGACCGCCTCCGCCAGGTCCTCCACCCCTAGCCCCCACCCCCTTCCCTTTTCCCGCGAGCGTGCGTGTCTGCGGGCGACACGCCGGTCGCCGATCGGAGTCTGCGCACGCTCGCGACGGAGGCCGACAGCCACGAGACGGCGACGGCCACTCGCGCGGGAACGCGGAACAGGCCGCCCGAGCCTCCGCGAGCGTGCGCGGACTCCGGTTTTGGCGCGGCGTGTCCGCCTCAGACACGCACGCTCGCGGGGTTGAGTGAGGGTGGCGCGAGGCTAACCGACGAGAACGGCGTAGCGCGGCTTGATGACGTCGTCGATCAGCGCCAATCGCTCGCGGAACGGGATGAACGACGACTTCATCGCGTTGATGGTGAACCGCTCGAGATCGCTCCAGCCGTAACCGAAGGCGTCGACGAGGCGCAGCATCTCCTGACTCATTGTGGTGTCGCTCATCAACCGATTGTCGGTGTTGACGGTCACCCGGAACCGCAGCCTGGCCAACAGCGCGAACGGATGCTCGGCGATGCTGTCGACCGCACCGGTCTGCACGTTGCTGCTGGGACACAGTTCGAGCGGAATTCGCTTGTCGCGCAGGATGGATGCCAGTCGGCCGAGGGTGGCATCATTGTCGTCGTGGACCTCGATGTCGTCGACGATCCGCACGCCGTGCCCCAGCCGGTCCGCCCCGCAGAAGGCGATCGCCTCCTGGATCGACGGCAGGCCGAAAGCCTCCCCCGCGTGAATGGTGAAGCGCGCGTTGTTGTTCCGCATGTACTCGAAGGCGTCCAGATGCCGCGTGGGCGGGTACCCGGCTTCGGCGCCCGCGATGTCGAAGCCGACGACGCCCTTGTCGCGGAACCGGATCGCCAGTTCCGCGATCTCCCGCGATCTGGCGGCATGGCGCATCGCGGTCACCAGGCACCGCACGACGATCGTCTTGCCTGCCTGATCCGCCGCCTTCTCGCCGTCGGCGAAGCCGGCCAGGACCGCGTCGGTCACCTCGTCGAGTGACAGGCCGCCGTCGATGTGCAACTCGGGCGCGAAGCGGATCTCGGCGTACACCACCGAGTCAGCGGCCAGGTCCTCCACGCATTCGAACGCCACCCGGTGCAGCGCCTCCGGCGTCTGCATCACCCCGACGGTGTGGGCGAACGGCTCCAGGTAGCGGACCAGCGAGCCACTGTGCGCGGCCGTGCTGAAGAACGTGGCCAGCTCGTCGACGTCGGTGGTCGGCAACCCGTCGTAGCCGAATTGCTCGGCGAGTTCGACCACCGTCGCGGGTCGCAGCCCGCCGTCGAGGTGGTCGTGCAGCAGAGCCTTGGGCGCGCGCTGGATGTTCTCGAGCGTCAACGGGGTCGTCATACTGCTCTCCTCCTCAGGTGATCCGATCGATGATCAGGGGACGGCCATGGGGCGCTTCGTCGCCGACGGACCAGCCGCCGTCGAGTTCGGCCATCGCCCCCTCGACGCGTTCGGGGGTGTCGGTGTAGAGGGTGAACAACGTCTCGCCCGCAGCGACGGGGTCGCCCGGCCTGCGGTGGATGCGCACCCCGGCGCCGAACTGCACCTCCCCGCCGGGAGTCGAACGACCCGCACCGAGCCGCCACACCGCCAGTCCCACCGCCATTGCGTCGATGTCGCCCATCGTGCCACCACGCGGTGCGGTGACGGTCTCGGCGTGCTTGCCCACGGGCAGCGGCTGCGAGAGGTCGCCGCCCTGAGCGTCGACCAGGTCGCGGAACCGGTCCATCGCCGTGCCGTCGCGCAGGGTCTGCGCCGGATCGACGTCGTCGATGCCCGCCGCGGCGAGCATTTCCCTCGCCAACGCCAGCGTCAGCTCCACCACGTCCGCGGGACCACCGCCCGCCAGCACGTCGAGCGACTCGGCGACCTCGATGGCGTTACCGGCCGCAAGGCCCAGCGGCCGGTCCATGTCGGTGAGCAGGGCTCGCGTGTCGATGCCCTGCGCTTTGCCGAGCGCCACCATCGTCGTCGCCAGTTCCCGCGCCTCCGCCTCGGACGTGAGGAAGGCGCCCCGCCCCACCTTGGTGTCCAGCACCAGCGCCCGCGCACCCTCGGCGAGTTTCTTGCTCATCACCGAACTGGCGATCAGCGGCAGCGACTCCGTGGTGGCGGTGACGTCCCGCAGCGCGTAGATCTTCCGGTCGGCCGGCGCCAGGTCACCGGCCGCGAAGATGGCCGCGCCGATGTCCTGAAGTTGTTGCCGGATCTGAGATTTGGAGATCTCCGCGGTGAAGCCGGCGATGCTCTCGAGCTTGTCGAGCGTGCCGCCGGTGTGCCCCAGACCACGGCCCGCGGCCTGGGGCACGGCCGCCCCGCAGGCCATCACGACCGGCACCAGAGGAATAGTGATCTTGTCGCCGACCCCTCCGGTGGAGTGCTTGTCCACCAGTCGCAGTGGCTTGCCGTCGCGGCGGAGGTCCCCGAAGTCGAAACGTTCACCCGAGTCGATCATCGCGGCCGTCCAGCGGGAGATCTCGCCCGGCGTCATGCCCCTGAGGAAGATCGCCATCAGCAACGCCGACATCTGCTCGTCGTGCACCGTGCCGCGGGTGTAGCCGTCGATCACCCAGTCGATCGCCGCGTCGGACAGCACGCCGCCGTCGCGCTTGGCCCTGATGACCGTCGGAGCATCGAATGTGAACCGTGTCACGGAGTTTGATCACCCAACCGGACCGCGTCGAGATCGTCCGGACCGAACGCGTCGGGCAGCAACTCGCCCAACGGACGAGGGCCGGACGGATGGTCGATCAGCATCTCGGGCCCACCGTGCTCCAGAAGCACCTGACGGCACCGCCCGCACGGCATGAGCAACGACCCGGCGGCGTCCACACACGTGAGCGCGACGAGCCTGCCGCCGCCGCTGGCGTGCAGGGCGCAGGCCACAGAACACTCGGCGCAGAGACCCAGGCCATATGAGACATTCTCCACATTGCAGCCGACGAGAATTCGATCATCGGCGGTCACCGCGGCGGCCCCGACCGGGAAGCGCGAATACGGCGCGTATGCGTGACCGGATACCTCTATTGCCTTGTCCCGCAGTAACTTCCAGTCAATGTCCGGCATCGCGCCAGCTCCGTCCTCTGATCTCTGAATGCATTTAGAAGCTCCAGCTCCACTGCCGCGATTCGGATTAGGCCACCCTAATTTCCATGGTATGAGGGCGATCGACGGTCCCACGCTAGTTCTTTAGTTCCCCCATGTGGGATTAGAGTCGCCACGAGGTTTGGGCACAGGTTGGCACCAGTCCGCGCCGACGCCAAACCCGTCCACCGATGGTGTTGGAGGCCGGAGATGAGCACAGCAACAGCAGCGGATTCCGCGATACCCGCCCCACGATCGACGACGCAACGCCGCCGCACCCTGTACCGCGGAGATCCCGGCATGTGGTCGTGGGTGCTGCACCGCATCACCGGGGCGACGATCTTCTTCTTCCTCTTCGTACACGTGCTCGACACGGCTCTCGTCAGAGTCAGCCCGCAGGCATACGACGCGATCATCGAGACCTACAAGACGCCGATCATCGGGCTCATGGAGGCGGGCCTGGTGGTGGCCGTCCTCTATCACGCACTCAACGGCGTCAGACTCATCCTGATCGACTTCTGGGAGAAGGGTCCGAAATATCAACGGCAGATGCTCTGGGTGGTCCTCGGAATCTGGATCGCAGGCATCATCGCGTCGCTAGGAGTGATCGGCGTGCACATGGCGGAGCGTTTCCTGTGACCGGGGCAGTGCGGGGCGAGAACCCCTATGACCACGTCAGCGAGCGAGGCGGCCCCGCGCCGGTCATGCAGCGCAGCCACGACCGGCCCCCCGCCCTGGACAACCCCCGCGCTCCACGCCGCCGCAGCGCCATGCCCAACTTCGAGAAGTACGCCTGGCTCTTCATGCGGTTCTCCGGAATCGTGCTGGTGTTCCTCGCGCTCGGCCACCTCTTCATCATGCTGATGTGGGAGAACGGCGTGTACCGGATCGACTTCAACTACGTCGCACAGCGCTGGAGCTCGCCGTTCTGGCAGATCTGGGACCTGCTGCTGTTGTGGCTGGCTCAGCTGCACGGCGGAAACGGCATGCGGACCATCATCGGCGACTACACCCGCAAGGACTCGACGAAGTTCTGGCTGAACACCCTGCTGGCGTTGTCGATGCTGTTCACGCTGGTGCTGGGTACCTACGTGCTGCTGACGTTCGACCCGAACATCTCTTGATGAGGCGAGCGGAGCGACGGGAAGATATGAGAGGCCTGAAGTGATCATCGAACACCGCTACGACGTCGTGATCGTCGGCGCAGGCGGCGCGGGCATGCGAGCCGCCGTCGAGGCGGGTCCGCGCGTGCGCACCGCCGTCCTGACCAAGCTCTACCCCACCCGTAGCCACACCGGCGCGGCCCAGGGCGGGATGTGCGCCGCACTGGCCAACGTCGAGGAAGACAACTGGGAGTGGCACACCTTCGACACCGTCAAGGGCGGCGACTACCTCGCCGACCAGGACGCCGTCGAGATCATGTGCAAGGAAGCCATCGACGCGGTCTACGACCTCGAGAAGATGGGCATGCCGTTCAACCGCACGCCCGAGGGCCGGATCGACCAGCGTCGCTTCGGCGGCCACACCCGCGACCATGGCAAGGCGCCCGTCCGCCGTGCGTGTTACGCCGCCGACCGCACCGGTCACATGATCCTGCAGACGCTCTACCAAAACTGCGTCAAGCACGACGTCGAGTTCTTCAACGAGTTCTACGCCCTGGACCTGGTGCTCTCGGACACCCCGGGTGGCCCGGTCGCGACGGGCATCGTCGCCTATGAATTGGCGAGCGGTGACATCCACGTGTTCCACGCCAAGGCGATCGTGTTCGCCACGGGCGGGTCTGGCCGGATGTACAAGACGACGTCGAACGCGCATACCCTCACCGGCGACGGCCTCGGCATCGTCTTCCGCAAGGGACTTCCCTTGGAAGACATGGAGTTTCACCAGTTCCACCCGACAGGCCTCGCCGGCCTGGGGATTCTGATCTCCGAGGCGGTGCGCGGTGAGGGCGGTCGCCTGCTCAACGCCGACGGTGAGCGCTTCATGGAGCGCTACGCCCCGACGATCGTCGACCTCGCGCCCCGCGACATCGTGGCCAGGTCGATGGTGCTGGAGGTGCTCGAGGGTCGCGGCGCAGGTCCCAACAAGGACTACGTCTACATCGACGTGCGCCACCTCGGTGCCGACGTGCTCGAGGCCAAGCTCCCCGACATCACGGAGTTCGCCAGGACGTACCTCGGCGTCGACCCCGTCACCGAACTGGTGCCCGTCTACCCGACGTGCCACTACGTGATGGGCGGCATCCCCACCACCGTGAACGGGCAGGTGCTGCGCGACAACTCCTCGATCGTGCCCGGGTTGTACGCCGCGGGCGAGTGCGCGTGCGTGTCGGTACACGGCTCCAACCGGCTGGGCACCAACTCGCTGCTCGACATCAACGTGTTCGGCCGTCGGGCAGGCATCGCCGCGGCGAACTACGCGATGGGTCACGACTTCGTCGACATGCCGGAGACCCCGGCGAGCATGGTCACCAACTGGGTCGGCGACATCCTGTCCGAGCACGGCAACGAGCGCGTCGCCGACATCCGCGGGGCGCTTCAGCAGTCGATGGACAACAACGCCGCGGTGTTCCGCACCGAGGAAACGTTGAAGCAGGCGCTGACCGACATCCATTCGCTCAAGGAGCGTTACGCGCGAATCACGGTGCAGGACAAGGCCAAGCGCTACAACAGTGATCTATTGGAGGCGATCGAGCTCGGCTTCCTGCTCGAGCTGGCCGAGGTCACCGTCGTCGGCGCGTTGAACCGCAAGGAGTCCAGGGGCGGCCACGCCCGCGAGGACTACCCGAACCGCGACGACACGAACTACATGCGCCACACGATGGCGTACAAGGTCCCGAAGGGCGGGAGCGAAGCGACTGGGGGGTCCAATTCAGTCGGCGACCTGCTGAGTGACATCCGGCTGGACTACAAGCCCGTGGTCCAGACTCGGTACGAGCCGATGGAACGGAAGTACTGACATGAGCGCACCCGTCCTCGACAAGCCAGGTACCGGCGACGCCGCGACCCCGCCGATACCGGATGGCGCGGTGATGGTCACGCTGAAGATCGCCAGGTTCAACCCGGAGAACCCCGACGCGGCGGGCTTCCAGAGCTTCCGCGTGCCGTGCCTGCCGACCGACCGGCTGCTGAACCTGCTGCACTACGCGAAGTGGTACCTCGACGGAACGCTGACCTTCCGCCGGTCGTGCGCACACGGGGTGTGCGGTTCGGACGCCATGCGCATCAACGGCGTGAACCGGCTGGCCTGCAAGGTGCTGATGCGCGACATGCTGCCGAAGAAGCCCGGTAAGCAGCTCACGATCACGATCGAGCCGATCCGCGGGCTGCCGGTGGAGAAGGACCTCGTCGTCGACATGGAGCCGTTCTTCGACGCGTTCCGCGCCGTCAAGCCGTTCCTCGTCACCTCGGGCAACCCTCCCACCAAGGAACGCATCCAGAGCCCGATCGACCGCGCGCGCTACGACGACACCACCAAGTGCATTCTCTGCGCGTGCTGCACGACGAGCTGCCCGGTGTTCTGGAGCGAGGGCTCGTACTTCGGTCCCGCCGCCATCGTCAACGCGCACCGGTTCATCTTCGACAGCCGCGACGAGGCCGCCGCGGAGCGACTCGACATCCTCAACGAGGTCGACGGCGTCTGGCGCTGCCGAACCACGTTCAACTGCACCGAGTCCTGCCCGCGCGGCATCCAGGTGACCAAGGCGATCCAAGAGGTCAAGCGCGCGTTGATGTTCGCCCGCTAAATCTCTTACCGCGAGGTCTCTTACCGCGAGCGTGCGCGTCTGCAGGCGACGCGCCGCTACCGAATCCGACTTGGCGCACGCTCGCTGTCCGTCAGGAGGCGAGCTGCCACGTCAGGTGCGCGAGCACGACGTAGGGCACCGCGCCCGACCGGGAGCGAATCCGTAGAACTCCTCGGCTCGGTGCGAGCGTGCGCAAACTCCCGATCTGCCGCGGCGTGTCGCCCGCAGACACGCACACTCGCGCCAGAGGGGGCGGGCGCCAGAGGGGGCGGCGCCAGAGGGGGGCGGGCGCGGGGTGTCACACATTCGGGGGCTGTCTCGTCCAAGGGACATGACTACCCAACTACCTCGCATCGAGCCCCTGCCCCCGAAGAAGGCCCCGCTGACCGCCCGCCTGATGTACCGCTACGCCAAACGCCGGTTCGGCGAGGTGCCCGTGCCGTTCGCCGTCGGGGCGCACCACATGCCGCTGCTCGTCGCCAACGCGGTCCACGAAGCGCTGCTCGAGCGCGGCTCGAAGAAACTGCCCGCCGCCATCCGGGAGGTGGCCGTGTACTGGACGGCGCGGAAGGTCGGCTGCTCGTGGTGTGTCGACTTCGGCGCCATGCTGATCCGCCTCGAAGGGCTCGACGTCGAGCGGCTCAAGCACATCGACGACTACGCGACCTCACCGCTGTTCACCGACGACGAACGCGCAGCCATCGCCTACGCCGATGCGATGACCACCGACCCGCACCTTGTCACCGACGAACAGGTCGCGGACCTTCGCCGACGGTTCGGCGACGCGGGCACCATGGAGCTGACCTATCAGATCGGCATCGAGAACATGCGCGCCAGGATGAACACCGCGCTGGGCATCACCGAACAGGGCTTCAGTTCCGGTGATGCGTGCCGGGTGCCCTGGGCGGACGACGAACGTCGCGCCTAGCGCCCGTCGGGGCCGAGCGGCGAACCGCTGAACTTGTCCGGGTTCGCGACGTCCCAGATGGCGGTGACCCTCCCGTCGCGCACGGTCAGCGCCTGGATGTGGGGCTGCATCGCGGGACCCTCGTCGTCCGCCTCGAACCCCGCGGTGATCACCCCAAGTTCACCGTTGACGAGCGCCAGCTGAGCGGCCTGGAAGAAACGCGGACCGTACCGATCGGCCAGGCCGAAGATGAAGCGCGCCACCTTGTCTGGACCGTGAATGACGCGGGCGGCGGTCGGCGCCTTGCGATTCGAGTCCCCGGTGAAGGTCACGTCGGGGTGCAGCAGAGCGACGACGGCGGCCACGTCGCCGACGGCCATGGCGGCCATCAACTTCCCGACCACCTCGTCGTGGGACGCGTCGCGGGCGGGCGCCTCCGCATCGGTGACCGTCCGCCTGGCCCTCGAGGCAAGCTGGCGGGCCGACGCAGGCGTCACGCCAAGCACCTCGGCGATCTCCCCGAACGGCACCGCGAAGCCGTCGTGCAGGACGAAGGCGACGCGCTGGTCGGGTGTCAGCCGTTCGAGGACGACCATCGCGACGAACCGGGCATCCTCGTCGGCGACCACGGCGGTCAGTGGGTCCGAGCGGTCCAGCGGTGTCACCACGGGCTCGGGTAGCCACTCCCCGTAGTAGGCCTCGCGACGGTGCACCGCCGAGCGCAGCCGGTCGAGCCCGATCCTGCTGACGACCGTCGTCAGCCATGCCCGCAGATCGGTGATGCCGTCGCGACCCGAGCCGAGGGCCTCCCACCGCAGCCACGCATCCTGAACCGCGTCCTCGGCGTCGGCGAAGGTACCCGTGAGCCGGTAGGCGACGGCGAGCAGATGCGAACGCAACCGCTCGAATTCGTCGCTGCGCTGCGCTGTGGTCACCACCTCAGAATAGTGACGGGCGGGCGTCGCGACCTCGGCGGCAAACCGTAGCCCAGTGTTGCTGAAACCACGCGATCCAGACTGTGAACAATCTGTGAACACTAATTTCGTTGTCAACAAGCGTTTTCACGACTGAAACCGTATTCTCCTACCGTTCGTCTTGAGTGACTTGGGGAGATACGACATGAGCAAGGGTGAAATCGCCGTGGGTACAGGCGCCAACGGCACCGTCGACAGCAAGGGCCTCAAGGGCGGAGCCTTGGGACTGCTGTCCAGTGTCGTCGTCGGGATGGCCTCCACAGCCCCCGCCTACAGCCTGGCCGCGACCCTGGGTCTCATCGTCGCCAGCAGCGCAGGCGTGCTAGCCGGTGTGAAGGCGCCGGCGATCGTGCTGATCGCCTTCATCCCGATGTACCTCATCGCGGTGGCCTACCAGGAATTGAACAAGGCCGAACCGGACTGCGGCACCACCTTCACCTGGGGGTCACGGGCATTCGGGCCGGTCATCGGCTGGCTCGGCGGTTGGGGCATCATCGCCGCCGACGTCATCGTGATGGCCAACCTGGCCCAGATCGCGGGCTCCTACTCGTTCACCTTCGTCGGCGATCTCGGCTGGCACTCGGTGGCCGACCTGGCCAGCAGCACGCTGTGGTCCACGGTGGCGGGCGTCATCTGGATCGTGGTGATGACCTACATCTGCTACCGCGGCATCGAGGTGTCCGCGCGACTGCAGTACTTCCTGCTGGGCTTCGAGGTCGTGGTGCTCATCGTGCTGTCCGTGTACGCCCTCATCAGGGTGTACGGCCACACCGCAGGCGCCCAGGCGATCATGCCGTCGATTTCGTGGTTCTGGCCCGCCGGCTTGAACTTCGGCGACGTCATCGCCCCCGCCATCCTGACGACGATCTTCATCTACTGGGGCTGGGACACCGCGGTGGCCTGCAACGAGGAGTCCGACGACCCGGGCACCACACCGGGCAAGGCCGCCGTGCTCTCCACCTTCCTGCTGCTGGCCACCTACGCCGTGGTCACCGTGGCGGCCATCGCCTTCTCCGGTGTCGGCAGTGACGGCATCGGCCTCGGCAACCCGGACAACGCCGGTGACGTGTTCGCCGCCTTCGGCCCCGCCCTCTTCGGCGACAGCGTGCTCGGCCACGTCGGCCTGCTGCTGTTGTCGGCCTCGATCCTCACCTCGGCGTCGGCCTCGACGCAGACGACCATCCTGCCGACGGCCCGCACCACGCTGTCGATGGGCGTCTACAAGGCGCTGCCGACGTCATTCGCCAAGATCCACCGCAAGTACCTCACGCCGACCACGTCGACCATCGTCATGGGCGTCGCATCGATCGTGTTCTACCTGCTGTTCACCATCATCAGCACCAACCTGCTCACCGCGCTGATCGGCTCGGTTGGCCTGATGATCGCGTTCTACTACGGGCTGACCGGCTTCGCATGCGTGTGGTACTACCGCAAGACGTTCCGGTCGTCGTTCCGAAACGTCATGATGCGCTTCGTGATACCGCTACTGGGCGGCGTCATCCTGCTCGTCGTCTTCGTCTACGGCCTGATCCAGTACGCCAAGCCGGATTGGCTCACCGACGACGACGGCAACAACGTGACGATTTTCGGCTTCGGCGCGGTGGCGGTGGTCGGCATCGGCGCCATGGTGCTGGGACTGATCGTGATGGCCATCTGGTGGGCGATGTCGCCGAGCTTCTTCAAGGGACAGACGCTGCCGCGGCGCGCGGACCTCCTGCTCGAACCCGCCGTCGGCTCCCTCGCGCACTTCGGCCTACCGGACTCCGGCGACATGCCGACCGTCATCTCCCCCGATCTGTCCAACCTGCCGTCGGGCGAAACGGCCATCGATCCGACCACCGGCGACGAGTACACGAAGAGCTAGCTGTAGCGCCCGGGACTAGGTAGTCACGGGTGGACGCGCGCAGAAACAGGTAGTCCGGCACGGGTCGCGACGTAGACCTCATCGGCGAAGCTGTCCACGGCCCGTGGACGACCTCGTCGCGAGCGGAGGGGATTCGCGACGAGGTACGGCCGGGCAGCTGGTCTCGCCGACCGCGCTGATACGATTGTCCCGCAACGCATTTGACGGTGGAATCACACGCGATGACGTCGGGATGGCCCTCCCCGCGCTTGGAATCCACCACGCGACTACCCGCTCCGTCCGGCCCGACTGTGGCGGGCGTACTGCACGACGACCGCCGAACCGTCCGCACGTGGATCTGCGGCCGCGCTGAGCTGACCATCGAGCGCGACCTGCACCACGTTGGCCTGCCCGAGTCCCTCGGTGTGCCTGGGCACCTCGACCACCGCCAAGCCCGAGGCAGCGAGAGCCGTAGCGGCATCGGGGTCGACGTCGGCCTCCATGACGACGGAGTCCGCCGTACAACCGCGCTCCTGTGGGCCCGTGACGGCCCGTGGTGCGGCGACGGCATCGGCGGCCGTGGCGCCACCCAGCATGCGCAACAGCACCTGGGTCAGGATCTGCGGCTGGCCCTGTCCGCCCATCGTGGCCAGGACATGTCGGAGCGCCCCGTTCTGCGTCGTCATCACCGGCATCAGGGTGTGCAGCGGACGCTTCCTCGGCGCCAGCACATTCGGCGAATGTACGTCCAGCGAGAAGCTGGTTCCCCGGTCGTGGAAGAGGATTCCGGTCGCGGGGTCGACGAGTCCGGAGCCGAAGGAGTGGAACACGCTCTGGATCAGTGACACGGCGACGCCGTCGCCGTCGGCCGCCGCGACCCCGACGGTGTCACCGCGCGCAACGGACCGAACGACCTCGGCCACCTCGGCGACCGGGGTGGTGATCCCGAGGTCGCCGTGCACCAGGGCTGCCACGTCGACCTCGGCCAGCCGGGGGTCGGCCAGGTGCGCCGAGCGCAACCGATTGCCGTGATGGAACAGCCGCATCAAGGTGCCGATCCCGTCGCCGAGCGGAGCCCCGACGCCGAGGCCCTCGATGGCGCGCAGCGCCCGAAGCATCATGAAGCCGTGCGTATTCGGGGGGCTGGTCCATACCGTCAGGTCTCGAAAGCCGACGGTCAACGGTGCGGTGACCTCCGGCTCGAACTCCGCGAAGTCGGCGGGTTCCAGAACGGAACCCCGGCCGCGCAGATACTGCAGGGTCCGTGCGGCCAGACCGCCGGTGTAGAACTCGTCAGGACCACCGGCGCGCAAGGCGGCGAACGTCGCTGCCAGTTCGGGCTGCCGAAACCGTTCACCGGCGCGCAGCAGCCTCCCGCCGGGTCGGAACACCCGGTCGAAGTCCTCGAGGCCGATCAGGTCTGCGTTGTCCGGGTCGGCGAGGTGGCCATCCAGCGACGCCGCGACCGCAACGCCCTGCCCGGCCACGTCCTCGGCCGCTTGCAGCAGTCGCTCCCAGGGGAGTCGACTGCCGAAGCGCCGCAGAGTCTCCCAACCTCGAACTCCTCCTGGCACGGTGACGGTGTCGGCACCCCGATCGGGCAGCGCGGACCCGTACTTGGCGCGCATGGTGGCGGGGTCTGCGGCCGCCCCCGCCCAACCAGAGGCGTTGACACACGTGACCACGCCGTCCGGGGTGCGGACCAAGGCGATGAGATCGCCACCCAGCGCAACGTTGTGTGGATAGACGACGGTCAGCACCGCGGCCGCAGCGATCGCGGCGTCGATTGCGCTGCCGCCATCGCGGAAGGCGGCCGTCGCCGCGTCGGTGGCCACCGCATGCGGTGTTGCGACCGCCCCGGTGAACGACGACGGCCCGTCTGAAATGGGCACTGTTGAGCTACCTCCTCTAGATGGCGAACCGGCGGTGGGATGCGATCGGTCGTTCAGTGAATTGTCGACAGGAATGCCTTGGTTCGCTCGTTCTTCGGGCTGGCGAAGAGTTCGGTCGGCGGGGCGTCCTCGATGATGCGACCGGCGTCCATGACGACGATGCGGTCGGCGACGTCGCGGGCGAACCGCATCTCGTGGGTCACCACCACCATCGTCATCTGGTCACGGGCCAGTTCGCGCATCACCTCGAGCACCTCGCCGACCATCTCGACGTCGAGCGCACTGGTGGGTTCGTCGAAGAGCATCACCTTGGGGCGCATGGCAAGCGCGCGGGCGATCGCGACGCGTTGCTGTTGGCCGCCGGAAAGTTGGCTCGGACGAGATTCACCCTTGTCCCCCAGCCCTACTCGTTCGAGCAGCGCCCGCGCATCCTCGCGCGCCTTGTCCTTCGGTTGCCCCAGCACCCGGACGGGTGCATTCCACACGTTCTCCAGGGCGGTCATGTGCGGGAACAGATTGAAGTGCTGGAAGACGAAGCCGATCTCGCGGCGCCGCCGCGCTAGTTCGGTGGTCCCGACCCTTCGCGGCGAGCCGGTCTCGCGGTGCGCGATCGACACTCCGCCGATGAGCACCTCGCCGCTGTCCAGCGTCTCGAGGTGATTCAGCGAGCGAAGGAGCGTGGTCTTCCCCGCTCCCGACGGACCGATGAGCACGACGACCTGCCCCCGCGCGACGTCGAGGTTCACCTCGTTGAGCACTCGGCGACCGCCCAGGGTGCAGCACGCATTCCTGACCGACACGATCGGGATGTCGGACGGAGTGTTCGCAGTCATGCCGATCTCCTTGGTGCGTCTGTTCATCCGTGTGGCTGCAGAGTCGTGGTGGCCGTTGCGCGCCGCGCCCCGAGCAGCCGCTGGGTGATGGGTACGCGCTGCTCGATTCCGAGTTGACGGGTCAGGCGGTTCTCGATGGCGGCCTGGATGAACGTCCACACCGTGGTCAGCGCGAGGTAGTAGATGGCGGCGACGATGAAGATCTCGAAGGTGTGGAACGTGGCGCTGCTGATCGACTGCGTGACGAGGAACATCTCGCTGACACCGATGACCGACAGCACCGATGTGGTCTTCATCATGCCGTTGAACGAGTTGCCCATCGGCGGCACCATGACGCGCAGCGACTGCGGGACGATGATGAATCGCATGAGCCTGCCGGGTGTCATGCCGAGCGACGCAGCCGCCTCGAACTGCCCCTTCGGCACGGAATCCAGACCCGCCCTGATGATCTCGGCGATATAGGCGCTCTCGTTGATCATCAGGCCGAGGATGGCCGCCTGCACCGCGGCCTTCACCGATAGGCCGGCCAGTGAGACGTCGTGAAATTGGTAGAGCCCGATCGCTGCCAGGCCGGTGTAGATGATCACCAGTTGCACGAGCAGCGGCGTTCCGCGGATCACCCAGATGTACAAACCGGCGCACCAGCGGAGCGCGGCGAACCGCGACCGCCGCATGAGCGCGATCGCCAGCCCCACCAGGGTGGCGAGCACCATGGCGATCACCGAGATCACGATCGTCAGGATCAACCCATCGATGAAGGCGTCACCCGGCGTCAACAGAGACTTCCAGAAGAATGCCCAATCAAACTGCACGACAGAGCCTTTCGATCAATTACTGATGTCGAGGTCGGTCATGCCCCATTGATCCAGGATCTTCTTGTAGGTGCCGTCGCCCTCCAGTTCGCCGAGCGCCTGGGCGATCGCATCATGCAGGGCGGCATTGCCCTTGAGCGTCGCCGCCCCGATCTTGATGGTTCCGAACGGCTTGCCGACCGACTGGATCTGCGCACCGGTCTTGGTGGCGTAATACCCGAGCGTCTCCGCAGTGTCCATGTAGGCGTCGACTTGGCCGTTCTGCACCTGCTGGATCGACACGTCGGCCTGGTTGGCGCGGGTGATGTCGACCCCGGGTTTGCCTGCGGCCGTGCACTTGTCGGACTGCTCCTGGGCCAGCGACTCAGCGGTGGTCGCCACGGCGAGGATCACCTTCTTGCCGCAAAGGCTTTCGTCGAGCCCGGTGATCGCCGCAGGCTTCTCCTTGGACACGGCGATGCCGGTGCCCGAGTAGACGTACGGCACGAAGTCCACGACGGCCTCCCGCTCCGGCTTGATGTACAACTGCGCCATGATGACGTCGCACTGTTTGGCTTGAAGCGTGGGAATGACCGTGGCAAAGGATGATTCGTGAAACTTGGGCTTGAGACCCATCTGCGCGGCGAGAGCCTCACCCAGGTCGACCTCACTTCCGACCAGCTTTCCGGACTCGTCGTGATAGACGTTCGGCGGCGTTCCATCGTTCGGCGCGCAGACTGTGAGCGTGCCCGCCTCGAGGATGGCAGGCGGCTGCACCTTTGCCAGACCCGTCGGGCCTGGCGTCGCTTCGTCGGAGGCCGACGAGCAACCGACGAGACCGAACAGAGCCACGCCGGCGAGGCCGACGATCAACGTGCTCTTCACTTTTCCTCCTGGGTCAGCTGGTCGATGGGGTGAATGCCAGGTCACCGGCTGTCCTATCGAACGATAGGTCACTATCGGCTGATAGGGAACAGCTTGACCGAACTCGTAACCCCGTTAACGCAGTCGTCACGCGCGCCAGCGGTCCGGCACCGACCGGCGGCCGGTAGCAGGTCAGCGAGTGGTGGTCGGCTCGAGCTCGCGAAGCCGGTTGCGCGTGACTTCTTGGATGGAGGGCAACCGGGAGTGATCGACGAGTAGGGATCGCACGACGAAATCCGCCGCCTGAAGCGGACGGTCCCGTCGCATGGCTCCCGAGGGACCTCCCTGTTCGCGCAGCGTCTCGAACAGGGTGCCGTTGATCGCCCGCACCACGAAACTCGGCTCGCACGGCACGAATTCATCGGCGCCACTTCCGCCGTCGATGACGCGTTCGATCTGCTCGTGAAACAGGGCGATGCCTTCCCGCTCGGCGGCGAAGTCGTCGAGCGCGAGTACGGCATCCTGATACAGCCCGCGGGCATCGAACGGCTGCACCAAGATCTCGCGGACGTCGCACGCAATGGCGAGGTGCAACTTCTCGGCCCAGCTGGACCGCTCGCTCAGCCGCTGACTCATCCGGTCGATGGAGGGGCCGAGATCGAGTTCGACGAGCGTACGGAAGATCTCGTGCTTGGCCTGGAAGTGATGGAACAGCGACGGCTGGCGGATCTGCACGGCCTCGGCGATGTCGCGGGTGGACGTGCCGAAGTAGCCGCGCTGGGCGAACAGGACCGACGAAGCGAGCAGGATGCGGCCCCTCGTCGAGGACCAATCCACCGTCCTCGGCTCCCAACCCGGCCCGTACTTCACCGATCCACTGTGGCACACGGCGACGACGCTCCTGCTCAATGCCTGCCCAGCACGTGCGGGCCCGACGTCTCCGGCACGCCCCCCGCGAACCGTGCCAGCGACAGAGCCGCGACGTCGTCGTCCGGCGTGCGGTTCTCGGCGAGGTCGGCGAGCACTTCGCCCATCAGCGCCGAGTACTTGAAGCCCTCGCCACAGTCCCCACAGGCGAACACGACTCCGTCGGAGAGCCGGTCCACCACGAAACTGCCATCGGGCGAATCGGTCCAGACGCAAACCTGTTCATCGATCACCGTCGGCGTCACCGAACCCAGGTCCTCGCGCACCCGATCACGAATAGTGGCTGTGCGCAACGGATCCGGTGTCCGGTCGCCGTCATCGGGCCGGTAGTCACGCAGCGGGGTGTCCAGGCCGACCTTGTAGCCGACACCGGGCGTCGGCATGGCGTAGATGCCGGGCCGATCAGCCGTCGGACCATCGAAGAGGCCAGGGAGGTCGTCGCTGGCGCAGGGGTTGGCCCGGTCACCGAAGTGGACCACCTGCTCGAGGTAGGGATGAAGGCCGACGCGGACGCCGACGCGGTCGAGCAGAGGTGCGGCACCCGGGCCCGCCGCGATCACCACCACATCGGCATCGATCGTGCCGCCCTCCGGGAGGACGACCCTGACGCCCGTCGATCCGGCCACGACGTCGACCACCTCGCACCCGAAGATCGCTGCGCCAGAGCCGGATTCGAACAAACCGAGTTGAGCGCGCAACGACGTCTCGGCGAGCACCACGCCGGCTTCCGGTTGCCACACCGCATTGCGTCCGTCGGACCGCAAGTCTGGGAAGAATCGGTTCACTTCGGCGGCGGACACCTCGGTATGGTCGACGTCCTGCGAGGTGAGCGTCGCACACAGCCTCGGGAGCGACTCGTCGTCACGCCACAGCAGCCCACGCGTCAGGAACACCGTGGTGCCTGCGCGGTCGGCGAGCCGGCGCATGGCATCGAGGCCGCGCCGGGCCAGACGCACCCGCGCCGGATCTGGGTCGGCGAGCCGCCATAGCCGCGTCGGTCCCACCGACGACGAGAGCGCGTTGAAGGGGCCGTACCGGTCGACGAGGGTCACGGCGTGGCCGCGCCGAGCCAACTCCGCGGCCGTGGGCAACCCCCACGCTCCGGCCCCGACCACGACGCACTTCAATTTCGTTCCCGCTTCAGAAGTTGAATCCGAGCTGCGCCGGAACCGTGGTCCGGAAGGCGGCATCGAGCAGGGCCAGCGACTCCTCGCGACCGCCGCGGATGCGGTTGGCTGCGGCCATGCGTGCCGCCGAGTGCACGCCGAGATACAGGCTGCCGAGGACGTCGAGACCCATCACGAACTCCGCGGGCGCGTCCGTGCGGACACATCGGGCGCGACCGTCCTTGACGTGCAGCGCGAATCGTCCACCGTCCGAACGGAACCCGTCCTCGATCTCGATCACGGTGTCGAGGTCGACGAGGTAGGTCCTTGCCTCCAACGCCACGGCCACGTCCATGATGCGCAGCCAGAGGCCGTCCTCCGACCCGGTCGTGCGCACCAGTCGAGTGTCGTCCAGCAGATACGGCAAGGGATCGGCGGGGTGGCTCGTCGTGGTGATGGTCTCGATCAGGTCGAGTCCGACGAGTGCGCGCCAGAGTGCGACGTGCGCCTCGGCGGTAACGGCCGTGAACTCCTCCACACCAAGGTTTCTCGACTCGCCACGGCGCACCCGGTAGAGCGCGTAGCCGTCGGCGTGCAGGAAGCAGTACCAGGGGGTGCCGCCGCGCCGCGAGTCCTCCCAGTCGGCGAGCAGGTCGTCCCAGAGCGGCGCAGGCCGCGCCAACCCGCCCGGCGTGCTCGACCGGTAGCGCTCGTGGATCGCGGCGAGTTCGTCGCGGTGCTCACCGGGCCGCACGATGCGCACCCCACCGGGATCGGGGGCGTCGCCATGGAACCGGGCGAACCGCCGGTCCAGCGACAGCCCTGTCTCGACGGTCGCCGGGCCGTACCCGAAGCGCCCGTAGATGCCGCCCTCCGTGGCGGTGAGGCCCGCGACCGGATAGCGGGCGTCGGCGAACCGTTGGTGCAGTTCGGTGTACATCGCCCGCAGCAGCCCCCGTCGGCGGTGCGTCGGAGCCACGCCCACCCAGGTGACGCCCGCCATGGGAAGGATCGTGCCGCCGGGGACGGTCAGCTGAAGGTCGACGTAGTGCGCCATCCCGACGACGTCGGCGCCGTCGCTGACCACGACCGAGCTGCGGGGCGGCATCAGCGTGCGCCACGCGGCGAACGTCTCGGCGTGCCAGAACGCGCCGTAACTGGTAGCGGCGAGCAGCCTCACCCCTGGCCAGTCGGCCTCGGTGATGTCGCGCGGTGCGAGCTCGGGCGACGTGCTCACCGCTTGCTGACGGCGCTCATGATCCAGCTCCGCTGCGCTTCGTGAATATGATTCGGTGCCAGTCCTTTTCGGCATTCGCCGTGATGTCACTCATGACGTGCTTGATGGTGAGGTACTCCTCGAACGAGTAGTCGCTCATGTCCTTGCCGAAGCCGGAGGCGCCGACGCCGCCGTGCGGCATCTCGCTGATGATCGGGATGTGGTCGTTGATCCAGACGCACCCGGCGTGGATCTCACGCGAGGCCCGCTGGGCGCGGTAGACGTCCTGCGTCCACGCCGAGGCGGCCAGCCCGTACTCCGTGTCGTTGGCCTGCCGGATGCCGTCGTCGTCATCGGTGAACGGTCGCGCCACGAGCACGGGGCCGAAGATCTCGTTGCGGTACACCTCGGAGCGTTCGTCGACGTCCGCGATGAGGGTGGGCCGGTAGAAGGAGCCGGGGAGGTCGGGGGCGGAGCCGCCGGTGATGATGCGGCCGCCCTCCCCCGGCGCGCGGTCGACCATGCCTGCGACCTTCGCCCGGTGGGCGTGGGTGATCAGCGGGCCGAGGTCGGTGTCGGGATCGTGCGGGTCGCCGACGACGATCTTGCGCATCAGCTCGCCGACGCCTGCGACGAAGTCGTCGTAGAGGTCGCGCGCGACGATGGCCCGCGTGGCTGCCGTGCAGTCCTGCCCGGTGTTGATCAGCGCTGCGGCCACCGCGCCGTTGATCGCGGCGTCGAGGTCGGCATCGTCGAACACTAGGAACGGCGCCTTGCCGCCGAGCTCCAGCTGCGTGCGATGACCGTGCTGGGCCGCTGCCGCCATCACCCTGCGTCCGACGGCGGTCGAGCCGGTGAACGTCACCAGGTCGACGTCGCGGTGCCCGGCCAGTGCCGAGCCGACGTCGCCGCCCGCACCGGTGACGACGTTGAGCACGCCGTCGGGCAGACCGGCCTCACTGGCCAGCCGCGCCAGCGTCAGCGTGGTCAGCGGGGTCACCTCGGCAGGCTTGATCACGACCGAGCAGCCCGCGGCCAGTGCTGGGATCACCTTCCATACCGCCATCTGCAGCGGGTAGTTCCACGGCGTGATGGTGCCGACGACCCCGATGGCCTCGCGGCGGATGCTCGAGGTGTGGTCGGCGGAGTACTCGGCGGTGGCCTTCCCCTCGAGGTGCCGCGCCGCGCCCGCGAAGAAGTCGATGTTGTCCACGCTGCCTGGAACGTCGAACTCGGTGGCGAGCCGAACCGGCTTACCCGTCTGGCTCACCTCTTCAGCCACCAACGCCTTGGCGTGCTCGCCCGCCAGTCGAGCCAGTTTGGCCAGCACCGCCGACCGCTCCGCCGGGGTCGCGGTGGCCCAGCCCGGCAGCGCCGCGCGCGCGGAGGCCACGGCGACATCGACGTCGTCCGGCGTCGCCAGTGCGCAGTCGGCAACGACGCCGCCCGTTGCCGGGTCGATGACCTGATGCATGCCGCCGCCGGTGATCACCTCGGCGCCGTCGATCCAACTGCTCGCGATCGTCATGACTTTTACGCTAGCCGACGGCCCGATCACCGGCGACGCATTCCCCCCGTGACGAACGGGTAATACGAACGATTTCATGGCTTTGGTTGCCTGCGACGACGGATTCCGTGCACAATCGTCGTCATGGTCGACCCGAATGCACACCCTGCCATCGGGGCTGTCTCACTCCGGATCAACCATTCTCGCCCTGGCGCCGCGTTCCAACTCGACGAACTGTCCAAGGCGATCATCGAGAAGTTGCAGCAGGACGGCAGGCGGTCCTACGCAGGCATCGGCAAGGCGGTGGGACTGTCCGAGGCCGCCGTGCGCCAGCGTGTCCAGCGCATGGTGGACGCAGGCGTGATGCAGATCGTCGCCGTCACCGATCCGATGCAGCTCGGCTTCGCGCGTCAGGCGATGATCGGCATCCGCTGCACGGGCGACACCACCAAGGTCGCCGACAAGCTCGCCATGATCGAGAGCGTCGACTACGTGGTGCTCACCGCCGGGTCCTTCGACGCCATCGTCGAAGTGGTCTGCGAGGACGACGGAGACCTGCTCGACCTCCTCAACACCAAGATCCGTGCCGTACCAGGGGTGATATCCACCGAAACATTGGTCTACCTCAAACTCGTCAAACAGCAATACAACTGGGGCACTAGATGACACTCATCGATTCAGATCCAACCGTTTACACCGACATGGCCGCCAAGGCCAAGCGCCACCTCTGGGGCCACTTCGCCCGCCACGGCGACGACATCACCCCGCCGATCATCACCCGCGGCGAGGGCGTCCACATCTGGGACAGCGACGGCAACAAGTTCATCGACGGCCTGTCAGGGCTGTTCGTCGTGCAGGTCGGCCATGGCCGCAAGGAGCTCGCCGAGGCGGCCGCCAAGCAGGCCGAGACGCTGGCGTTCTTCCCGCTGTGGTCGTTCGCCACCCCGCCGGCGATCGAATTGGCCGAGCGCATCGCCAATTACGCACCCGGTGACCTGAACCGGGTGTTCTTCACCACCGGTGGCGGCGAGGCCGTCGAGAGCGCGTGGAAGTTGGCGAAGCAGTACTTCAAGCTGACCGGCAAGCCGGGCAAGTACAAGGTGCTGTCGCGGTCCATCGCCTACCACGGCACGCCGCAGGGCGCCCTCGCCATCACCGGTATCCCGGCGTTCAAGGCGCCGTTCGATCCGCCGACGCCTGGCGGTTTCCGTGTGCCCAACACCAACATGTACCGGGCTCCCGAGCATTTCAGCTCCGATCCCAAGGCCTTCGGCCGCTACTGCGCCGACCGCATTGCCGAGGCCATCGAGTTCGAAGGTCCCGACACCGTCGCCGCCGTGTTCCTGGAGCCCGTCCAGAACGCGGGCGGTTGCTTCCCGCCGCCGCCCGGATACTTCGAGCGGGTCCGCGAGATCTGCGACGAGTACGACGTGCTGCTCGTGTCCGACGAGGTGATCTGCGCCTACGGTCGCATCGGATCGATGTTCGCGTGCAACGACTTTGGATACGTTCCGGACATCATCACCTGTGCGAAGGGCCTCACCTCGGGCTACTCCCCGATCGGCGCGATGATCGCCAGCGACCGGCTGTTCGAGCCGTTCAATGACAGCTCGACGGTCTTCGGGCACGGTTACACCTTCGGCGGGCACCCCGTGTCGGCCGCGGTGGCACTGGCCAACCTCGACATCTTCGAACGTGAGGGCATCAACGACCACGTCAAGGAGATGGCGCCGGCGTTCAAGTCCACCCTCGAGAAGCTGTACGACCTGCCGATCGTCGGCGACGTCCGCGGCGAAGGCTTCTTCTACGGCATCGAGCTCGTCAAAGATAAAGCGAGCAAGGAAACGTTCAACGACGACGAGTGTGAGCGGCTGCTGCGCGGCTTCCTCACCCCGGCGCTCTTCGAGGCCGGGCTGTACTGCCGCGCCGACGACCGTGGCGACCCAGTGGTGCAGCTGGCGCCGCCACTGATCAGCGGGCAGAAGGAGTTCGACGCGATCTACGACATCCTTCACGGCGTGCTGAAGGAAGCCGGGCAGCGACTCTAGAACCGTTGGTAGCGTCGGGTCGGTGACCGCCGAACTCGACGTCGAGCTCGACCCCGTTCGGTGGCAGCCGCCACCGTCGCGGTCGTTGCCCGCTCCGGATCTCGTTCCGGAGCTGCACATCCTGGCGATGCCCGGGCCAGCCCCGGAAGACGTCGTCGTCGACAGCGACGGCGCCGTCTGGACGGGGCTGGCCGACGGCAGGATCATCCGCATCGCCGGGGATGCCACGTCGCCCGAGGTGATCGCCGATACCGGTGGGAGACCGCTCGGTCTCGCCGTCTCGCGTGACGGCAGCCTGCTGGTGTGTGACAGCCACCGCGGACTGCTGCGAATGGACACCGCCACGGGCGCGTTCGAGACTCTGGTCCAGGACGTCGATGCCGACGGCCCCAGCTCCGCAGGCGCCGTGAGGCGTCGCCGCCGACTGACGTTCTGCTCGAACGTGGTCGAGGCGTCCGACGGGTCGATCTACTTCACCGAGTCCACCTCACGATTCCACTACGAGCGGTACAAGGGCGCGATCATGGAGGCGCGGGGATCGGGTTCGCTCTTCCGGCGCGGCCCCGACGGTTCGGTGACGACACTGTTGACGGGGTTGTACTTCGCCAACGGCGTGACGTTGACGAGCGACGAGTCGGCCCTGGTGTTCGCGGAGACCCAGGGCGCCAGGGTGTCCAAGTACCGGCTCACCGGACCCGACGCAGGCACCGTCGTCCCGCTGGCGACCGAGCTGCCGGGCTATCCGGACAACATCTCCACGGGGACCGACGGGCGCATCTGGGTCGCGATGGTGTCCGATCGAAACGCGTTCTCCGAGTGGCTGGCGCCCAAGTCGCCGATACTGCGAAAGTTGCTGTGGCGCTTGCCATACGGTTGGCTTCCCGACATCAAGCCGCTGGTGTGGGTGATCGCCTTCGACCCCGATGACGGCCGGGTGCTCACCCAGGTACGGACGACTCACGCCGCATTCGGGTCGACGACCGGCGTCGCGCAGCACGGTGACCGCCTCTGGCTGGCGGGCATCGGGGCTCCGGCGATCGCGTACTTCGACCTCTAGCCGGTTCCACCCCATTCGTAGCAATCGTCACTCTGGTAACAGCGTGGCAACACGATTCGGGGGGGCCCGTCCCTTAATCTGCAACCACCATGGCGACCTTCCGAACCGTGACACGGCGAGCTGCCGCGCTGGTGGCAACCCCTTTATTGGCGGGATTCTGCCTACTCGGCAGCCCGACGCTCGCCCACGCCGACGACGCCTGCCCCTACCGCGTCGCGACGCCGCCCGCGGTCGATTCCTCGGAGGTTCCGGAGTCCGGCGACCCGCCCCAGCCGCTACCCGTGCCCGCCAAACCGCTCGGCGGCGACGCCCTCTCCGGCTGCGGCATCGTGGCCGCGCCCGGTACGCCGCCAGTGCCCGACGACGTCTCGGCGGAGGCATGGTTGATCGCCGACCTCGATTCGGGTGACGTCATCGCGGCCAGGGACCCTCACGGCAGGCATCGTCCCGCCAGCATCATCAAGGTCCTGGTGGCCACTCAGGCGCTGCGCGAGCTCCCGATCAACAAGCAGGTCATCGGAACGGCCGACGATGCGGCCGCCGAAGGCACCCGGGTCGGGGTGGACCAAGGTGGCAAGTACACCGTCAACGACCTGCTGCACGGTCTGCTCATGCACTCGGGCAACGACGCGGCGCACGCCCTGGCGGTCCAGATCGGCGGCATGGACGCCGCGCTTCAGAAGATCAACGACCTCGCGAGCAAGCTCGGCGGGCACGACACCCGCGCCGCCACCCCGTCGGGCCTCGACGGTCCCGGCATGAGCACGTCGGCCTACGACCTCGGCTTGTTCTACCGGTACGCCTGGCAGAACTCCGTCTTCGCCAACATCGTCTCGACCAAGACCTACGACTTCCCCGGTCACCCGGCCCGTGACGGCGGCCAGGACAGCCCCGGCTACCAGTTGGAGAACGACAACCAGTTGCTCTACAACTACCCGGGCGCCCTTGGCGGCAAGACCGGTTACACCGACGACGCGGGCCAGACGTTCGTCGGCGCGGCGGACCGCGACGGCCGCAGGCTCGTCGTCATCATGCTGCACGGCACCCGCCTGCCGATCGCCCCGTGGGAGCAGGCCGCCCACCTTCTCGACTACGGCTTCTCGACCCCGCCAGGCACCAAGGTCGGGTCGCTGGTCGACCCGGATCCCTCGCTGATCGCCCGCGACAACAATCCCGTGGGCGACAAGACGCCAGCACAGGACGTCGCGTCGTCCCAGTTGCCCACCGCCGACGCGACGCCGGTGCGGGTGGGGGTCGGCGTCGTCGGCTCGGTCATCGTCTTCGGCCTCATCATGGCCGCCCGCTCGCTGAACCGACGACCGACCAACTGAGCCTCGCTACGACGCGGGGGCTGGGGCCGGAGAAACGTACAGCGGCCGTCAGCGCCTGCGGGTCAGCCGTGAAAGACCAAGCGCGCCAAGGGCACCCGCACCCGCTGCGGCGATGGCGCCACCGACCCCGATGCCCTCGCGCACTTCCACCCGCGTGGTGATCTCGGCGGGGTCCGGCGGACCGACGGGAGCCGCGGCGAGGTTCTCCGGTGACGTCGCGGCCCACGCCGTCGCGAAGAGGATGAGCCGGGAAGTGATGTAGGCGAACACCATCAGGCCGATGATCGGGCCGAACGTCGAGCCGGCGGGTCCGCCGACGACCGACTTCAGGTAGATCGACGCGACCTGTTTGAAGATCTCGAAGGCGACCGCGGCGAGCAATCCGGCCCTCGCCGCGCTGCGGAAGCTGACCGACTCCCTCGGCAGGCGGGCGATGATCCAGGTGAACAGCAGCCACGAGATGCCGAGCGCGGCCACGATCGAGGCGACGCGAAGCAGCACGCCCAGTGTCGGGAAGTCAGGAATGCCAAACCACTTCAGCACGTTCCGCATGACCGTGTCGTTGCCCAGCGCGGTCAGTGCGACGGTGACGACGATCGCGCCGAACGCCGACAGCAGCGCGGCCAGATCCGAGAGCTTGGTCTTCACGAAGCCGCGGGGCTCGCCGCGCTGGAGTCCCCACATCTGACTGAGCGCTTCCCGCAGGTTGGCCATCCAGCCGAGCCCCGCCCACGCAGCCGTGGCCAGACCGATGAGGCCGACCGACGTCCGCTGCTCGATCGCCGTGTCCATCAAAGTGACCAGCGACTTGCCGAGGTCCCCGGACACCGAGCTCTTGATCTTCGTCGTGACCTGGATGAGCAGGTCCTGGTCCCTGCTGAGGATGAAACCGGCGATGGCGAAACCCACCATCAACAGCGGAAACAGCGCGAAGATCGTGAAGTACGTGATACCCGCGGCGTAGAAGTCGCCCTTGCTGTCGTTGTAGCGCTCCTGCGCGATCATCACGCGGTCGACCAACGGGAACCTGGCTCGCAACCGGTCGATCACGCCGGGCTTGGCCGGTTCGGTCACGCCGGCCTCCTGGTAGTTGTGACGCTTGCCGCTTCTAGATTCTCTTCGCGCGAGCGCTCGTGGGAAGAAAACCTAGTTTGTCGTATACCCGCTGCAGCGTCTTCGCAGACACCTCGTTTGCCCGCTGCGCGCCTGCGGCCAGCACGGACTCCAACTCTGCGGGGTCGGCCAACATTTCGTCGACCCGAGCCTTGATCGGCGTGACGAACTCGACGACCGCGTCGGCGGTGTCGGCCTTGAGGTCGCCGTAGCCGCGCCCCGCGTAGCCCTCGACCAGTTTGTCGATGTCGGCGCCGGTGACGGCCGACTGGATGGTCAGCAGGTTCGATACGCCCGGTTTGGCGTCGCGGTCGAAACGGATCTCCCGCTCGCTGTCGGTGACCGCGGAGCGAATCCTCTTGGCGGTCTTCTTCGGATCGTCGAGCAGGCTGATCAACCCGGCGTCGGTGGCGGCGGACTTGCTCATCTTCGCGGTCGGGTCCTGCAGGTCGTAGATCTTGGCCGTGGCCTTCTGGATCATCGGCTCTGGCACGACGAAGGTGTCGGGGAACCTCGCATTGAACCGCTGCGCGACGTCGCGAGCGAGCTCGAGGTGCTGCCGCTGATCCTCGCCGACCGGCACCAGGTCGGTGTCGTAGAGCAGGACGTCGGCGGCCATCAGCACCGGGTAGGTGAACAGGCCGACGGTCGTCGCGTCCGCGCCTTCCTTCTGTGACTTGTCCTTGAACTGGGTCATCCGCGACGCCTGCCCAAAACCGGTGAAACAGCCCAGCACCCATGTCAATTCGGTGTGCGCGGGTACGTGACTCTGCACGAAGACGGTGGACCTGGCGGGGTCGATGCCGAGCGCCAGGTACTGCGCCGCGGTCACCAGCGTTCGCCTACGCAGCTGGTCGGGGTCCTGCGGGATGGTGATCGCATGCAGGTCGACGACGCAGAAGTAGGCGTCGTGGTCGTCCTGCAGTCCGATCCACTGGCTGACCGCCCCCAACGCGTTTCCGAGGTGGAGGGAGTCGGACGTGGGCTGGACGCCGGAGAAGACGACGCTTTGGCTTTTCTCGGAACTCATGATGTCGTCGATCTTTCCATTGTCGTCAGCCGCCGTCGTCACGGGTCAGCCGCTGGAGCACCTCGAGGAACACGTGCCGCTCGTCGGCCCCGAGCTCACCGAGCCACCGCTCCTCGCCCCGTTGGATGTCGGCCTGGACGGCGTCCTTGACCGACCGGCCCGAGTCGGTGATGCCGAGTAGGCGCACGCGGCGGTCGTCGGGGTCCGGCTGACGCTCGATGTACCCGTCGTCCTGGAGCTCGTCGAGCGTGCGGATGATGCGGGTCTTGTCGGCGCCGATCGCCTCGGCGAGCGCCGCCTGGGTGCGCATCGACGACCGGTCCAGTGCCAGCAGCACCACGTATCCCCACATGGTGATGCCGTGCGCGTCGAGGATCGGCTGCTCGGCGGCGACCATGTCCCGCAGCAGCGGGGCGAGCATCGCGGCGAGGTCGGGGCGACGGGGCGACTCAGACACCGCATCATGGTAAGCATTGCCATATCGTATGCTCATGCCTATCGTAGGCATATGCATACTAATACATCCGACTTACTCGCGCTCCACCGCACCGCAGTCCTCGCCTCGATCGACGTCGTCAACGCCGTGGGGCCCGACGACCTGACCCGACCGACGCCCTGCGCCGGCTGGAACCTCGTCGACCTGCTCGCCCACATGACGGTCCAACATCGCGGATTCGCCGCGGCGGCAAGGGGTTGCGGCGATGATCCGGAGTTCTGGCGCCCGGAGACCGTACTGGCGTCGGTCACCGCCGACCCGGCAGGCGCCTACGCGGCGGCCGCCCACGACGTGCTGGATGCCTTCGCCGCGGATGGGACCCCCGACGTCGAGTTCGCACTCCCCGACTTCGGGCCTGGCGCCAAGGTTCCCGGCGTCATGGCGATGGGCTTCCACTTCGTCGACTACGTCGTGCACGGCTGGGACGTCGCCGCCGCTCTCGGCGCGCCCTATGAGTTGCCGGCCGACGTCCTGACCGCAGTCCTGCCGCTGGCGATGGCCGTTCCCGACGGCGAGTTCCGCGAGCAGGCGGGCGCACCCTTCGCCCGATCGGTCGTACCCGAGGGCACCGACCACTTCACCCGCATCCTGCGCCACCTCGGCCGCAGGCCCGACTGGGATCAGGCGTACTCGACGGTCACCGGCGCGTGATCTGACCAGCGCAACGCATAGGCGTCGGCACGCTCGACGCGGGCGCCGACCACGCGCTCGGCGAGACGACGATTCGCCAGCTGGTAGTCGATTCGCCAGCCTGCGTCGTTGTCGAAGGCCTTGCCGCGCCACGACCACCAGCTGTACGGGCCCGCCACGTCGGGATGCATCACCCGCACCACGTCCACCCAACCCGTCGCCAACAGATCCGTGAGCCACTGGCGCTCATCAGGTAGGAACCCGGCCTTCTTCTGATTGGCCTTCCATGCCTTGATGTCGTTCTCGGTATGACCGATGTTCCAGTCGCCGCACACGACGGCATCGCGGCGACTGGCGCGCAGCACGTCCATGCGCGCCGCGACGGCGGCCATGAAGCGCTCCTTCTCGCGCTGCCGCTCGGTCTCGGCCTCCCCGGTGGGGAAGTACACGCTGGCGACGGTCAGGTCGGCCGTGTCGACCTCCAGGTAGCGGCCGTGCGCCGCAAACTCGTCGGCGTCGGGACCGATCAGGGTGCGGGTGATCGGATGACGACTCAACACCGCAACGCCGTTGCGGCCCTTGAGATGTGGGTCGGCCGACGCCAGGTGCCAGCCGTCGGTCACGGCGGGCGCCAGCGCCTCGGCCAGCTGCTCGTCGTCGGCTCGCGTCTCCTGCAGGCAGACCACGTCGGCCAGGGTCTCCTTGAGCCACGGCAGAAGGCCGAGGTTCTCCGGGGACCGCTCCTTGACGGCTGCGCGGATGCCGTTGACGTTGACGGTGCTGACGATCACTCAATTGCTCCTCGCGTGCGCGCTCAACCAATTGCTCCTCGCGTGCGCGCCACGGTCCGCGAGCCTAGCGTGGGGCCGGACCGCCATTCTTGCGGTACCGGCGGTATCACCTTAGGGTCGGCGGCATGGCAGAACGCGCGCCCATTCACCAGGGTTCTGGCGAACCGATCCTCATGCTGCACCCGTTCCTGTGCTCGCAGGCGGTGTGGCGGACGGTCGCGGACCAGCTGTCGGACACCGGGCAGTACGAGGTGTTCGCACCTACGATGGTCGGGCACAACGGCGGCGCGCGCGCCTCCTCGTGGTTCATGGACACCGCCGACCTCGTCGACGACGTCGAACGCCGGATGGACCGGCTGGGCTGGGATACGGCGCACATCGTCGGCAACTCGCTGGGCGGCTGGGTGGCCTTCGAGTTGGAGCGACGCGGCCGGGCGCGCACGCTGACCGCGATCGCGCCTGCGGGCGGCTGGTCACAGCACTCCCCCACGAAGTACGAGACGGTGCTGAAGTTCCTCGCGGGCGGGCCCGCACTGGCCGCCGCCCGGCTGATCGGGCCCAGGATCCTCGACTTCCCCTTCGTGCGACGCCTGGCGACCCTTCCCGTCAGCGGACCCGCGGACGGCCCCAGCCATCCCGACCTGGTCGCCCTCGTCGACGACGCGACCCACTGCACGGCCTACTTCCAACTGTTGGTCAAGACGCTGCGACTGCCCGGCCTGCTGGAACTGGCCAGCGTCGCGGTGCCCACCCAGTTGGTGCTCTGCGA
>JAOPUT010000394.1 GCA_025963385.1 Mycobacterium sp. | reverse complement strand
CAGCCCGCTGAGTCCCGGCATGTTGATGTCGAGGAAGACCGCATCGATGTGCCGTCGGTTCAGTTCCCGCAGTGCCGATGTCGCGTCCGCGGCGCTGAGCACCTCACCGATGTCGGGATGCTCGCCGAGCAGGTACACCAGCTCGTCGAGGGCGGGTGCCTCGTCGTCGACGGCCAGCACCACTGGTGACCTGCTCAACCGAATGCACCTCCGCCGGCCCAAACGCCCGATCGGAACTTCGGGACCCGCATGATGACCTTGGTGCCCGCGCCCATGGCCGTCTCGACCACCAGACCGTAATCGTTTCCGAACGCCGCGCGCAGGCGATGGTCCACATTGGTCAGGCCCACGTGAGCGGAATTCGCGCTGACGTCCGGTGTTCCGTCGGCCAGCGCGTCGGCGGGTCCCGACCGGAGTGCCTCCGGATCCATCCCGACGCCGTCGTCCTCGACGGTGATGACGCAGTCGGTGCCGTCGTCGCGGGCCACCAGCTCGACGGTGCCTCCGCCCCGGCCCGCGAAACCGTGCCGGACGGCGTTCTCCACCAACGGTTGCAGGGCGAGGAAGGGGACGACGACCGCGAGCATCTCGGGAGCGACCTGCAGCCTGACCGTCAGCGCTTCACCGAAGCGGGCCCGCTCGAGCGTCAGGTAGCGGTCGATGTTGCGCAGTTCGTCGGACAGCGTCGTGTACTGGCCCGCCGCGCGGAACGAGTACCGCGTGAAGTCGGCGAACTCGAGGATCAGCTCGCGGGCGCGGTCGGGGTCGGTCCGCACGAACGACGCGATCGTGTTGAGCGCGTTGTAGATGAAGTGGGGGCTGATCTGCGCTCGCAGCGCCAGCACCTCGGCACGGTCGAGGCGGGCGCGCGACGCGTCGAGATCCGCGAGCTCGAGTTGGCTTGCCGCGTAACTCGCCACTTCGCCGATGGCGCCGAGCATGCCTGGGCCCGGCTGCCGCGACGTCACGGCGACGAGCACGCCGAGGGCGTCACCGTCGTCGGTGAGGAGGGGTTGAGCGATCAAGGCGCCGGCGCGATGGCTGGACATGATGCGCCGCTGGCCTGCGAGAGCCTCGCCCGCGGCGGTCCCTGCGGCGGCGAGCGCATCCGTCGTCCACGTGGCGCGGTCGGGTGGATCGTGGGCCAGGTGCTCGCCGGACGCGTCGTAGACGACGACGGCATCGGCACCGGTGAGCTGTCGCAGCACGGGCGCCGCCCGTTGCGCCGAGTCACCGTCCAGTCCATGGCGGAGTGCATGCGCGGCAAGCGATGCCGTGTGCAGCGCGGCGTGCACGGCCCGCTCGGTGGGGGTGGCCACGACGCGGCGGGTGCGCACCGCGATGACGGCGGCTGCGGTGGCCAGGATCAGCACTGCCGTCAAGGCGATGGCGATCTCGGCAGGCATGTCACCTCGCACGGTCGGGGCAGGGTCTGAGGGTGAGGCCACCTTAGACTGGCGCAATGGCGAAACTGCAGCTAGTGCGACATCCGGCCGCCGTGGGTTAGGCAAGTTGAACGTCAAGCCATCGCGTCGGCTTGCGCCAGGTATCCCTCGAACTCGGCTGCGAGCGCCGTCCTCCGAAAGTCTGCCAAGAACTGCTCGTAGGCCCGCTCGTCGCCGGCGCTTCTGGCGAGGATCGCCCGTAACCGCAGAAGCGGCAGTTCGTGCAGAACGAAGCCAGGCGCGGTCGGCACGGCAGCCAGCCTGTCGATCGCTCCCTGCGCTTCATCGATGTCGTATTTCGTGCCGCGACGAAGTAATGCCTCACCCAGCACCGTGGTGGCAGGACCACGAAAGATCTTCTCGCCGGTGGCGAACTGCTCGGCGAGTACCTGGCGCGCCAAGGCGACGGCACCGTCGAGGTCGCCTGATCTGAGTTTCGCCCGAGCGAACTCGAGATCGGTCAGCCTCCGCAATGTCATGGTGAGTTTCTCGCGAACGATCATCTCGCGCGCTGCGGTCAATTCTTCGATTCCTGCCTCTTGATCACCCTCGGGGCTGTGCAGTAATGCCATCGCCCGAATCATGTACGAGTAGGTGACGGCGGTGTTGTCCCCCGACTGCCGCGCGATCGCAAGCGACTCCGACGTCAACGAGATGTCCTCCGCGTCGAGAAGGATGGCGTGGTTTCCTGTCGCTACGGCGAATTTGTACATCTGTGCCAGGATTCGGGTGGAGGCGTTGAACGACCGGGCCATCGCTATGCCTCGTTCGATGTCGGCTCGCCACCCCGGGCGGCCCAACAGCATTGCTGATGCGCCCCTCAAAGTGATTGCCCAGGCGAGTGGAGATGCGATGACGAAGTTCCCCATGACGGGATCGTTGTCCGCGAGGTCGATGATGCGCTGCGCCAACCGCAGGCTTTCGACCGCCTCGCCAGCCTCCCAATTGGCTTGAGCCGCCCCATAGAGCAGACCCGCGGCCACCGCTGGCTCTCCGATCGACTCGACCAACGCCGCGAACTCAGTTGCCGTCTCCACGGCTTCGCGGTGCCGCGAATTGAACGTCAGCGTGTTGAGGTGGCCGGCCATGCCTACCGCCAGCGACTTCTTGTCGCCTGCAGCGGATGCAAGGTTGCGCAACTCCTCGAAGCCTGTGCTTTCTGGAACTCCACCCACGTGAAAAGCACTGCCGCACAGAAGGGCCCGCGGTGAGATCCGCATCGCCAAGTAGTCGGGATGGTCGTCTGGCATCTGGTCGGCAACACGCGCGGCTTGTTGCCAGCTTCCGCGTGCTGCCCGGATGTCGCGCGGCCCATACTCGGTCGCGGCTCGCATGGACCAAACATATGCGTCCGACAGCTCACCCGCGGATTCGTATTGAGTTGCGATCATGGCTGCGCCCTCACTGGTGGCGGCGGCATTCGTCTGTTTCATCATCGCCGCAGCACGGCGGTGCAATTCTGCGCGCGCAGACTTGAGCTGCGATTCGTACGCCACCTTCTGAGTAAGCGGATGGTGGAAGGCATACTCGGCATCGTCTTCGTAACCGACCTGGTCGACGAGCTCGGCTTCGATGAGGGGTTTGAGGTCTGTTCGATCCAGCAATCGATTCAATAGCGCGGAGTGAAATCGAGCACCGATGACCGACGCGGCGTTCAACGTTTGTTTCGCCGTGTGGCCGAGCCGGTCGATACGGTCTCCGATCGCAGCTTGGAGCGTGGGTGGTACATGGACATCACCTACTTCTCGGAGACATACGTAGGCACCGGGATCGCCCTCGATCTCCCTGCGTTCAGCCAGATCGCGCACGATCTCCTCGGCGCAAAAGGGTATTCCCGCCGCGCGGTCGACGACCAGTGTGGACAGACCGCCCACCGACGAATCCGTTCCGAGTAGTTCACCTAGCAACTCGCCGATGCACGAATCACTCAGCGGTGCAAGCGCGATAGCCGTGGATCCGAAGAGTTCCGACATGGTTCCCTGGTACTCGGGGCGATAGGTGATCAACATCGTTGCCCGCATTTGGGCGATGGCTGCCGCTAATTCGGTGAGCATCGATTCGCTGACGCGGTCTATCCAATGTGCGTCTTCGATGACGTATAAAGCTGGGTTCGGCCGTGTCAGCGAAACTGTTTTGATGAGTTCGATGAGCCGTCGTCGCCGCGCGTCCGGGCTGATGTCCGGCAGCGGAATTTCGATATCTCGGATGCCTAGCAGCTCGTCGAGCAACAGCAGGTTCTCGGCATCGGTAAGGGGCATGGCAGTGCGCAGCCGTGCCCGGGCGTCCTGTGTTGTTAGGCCGCTGATTCCGAAGAGCGCGCGTAAGAGTCGCGAGATGACATGAAATGAGATCTCCCGGGTATGCGATTCGCAGTAGGTGTAATACACCTCGAAGCCACGGTCCTGGGCCGCCGAAACTGATTCGCGGACCAATCGCGTTTTTCCGACGCCCGGCGGGCCCGATACGGTGACTACGGATCCGACGCCTTGGAGCGCAGCATCCAGGATCGACGAGATTGTCAGCGTCTCCGCCTCGCGGCCCACCAGGCGAGAGGGCCGACGAGCCACCCGCCGATCAGCTGACGCGGCAAGTAGCCGACGCGCCGGCACTGCTTCCAGCGAGCCTTTGATGTATACGAATTCCTTTGTGCCCAAGGCGAAATTACACTCAACGAGGCCGGCGGTCGACTCGCTCAGCATCACCCCGCCCGGCGGCGCGACGGACTCCATGCGCTGAGCCATCCCGACTTGCCCACCAACAGCGGTGTAACCGAAGGAACCTGATCCGATCTCACCGACGATCACCTCACCGGAGTTCAACCCGACTCGTAGTTTGAGGTCGATTCCGTCCTGGCGACGAACTGCGACGGCGAGCGGCCGCGCGTCCTCCTGGATTGCCAACGCGGCGAGACACGCGCGAACAGCATGGTCCTCCAGGGCCACAGGTGCGCCGAACACCGCCATGATCCCATCGCCGGTGAAACTGCCGACCGTGCCACCGAAACGCCTTACAACCCCGGCGCACTTGTCCGCCAGTTCGGCGACGATCTCGCGTAGTCGCTCGGCACCCACCACCGCGGCGATGTCCATCGAGTGCACCACGTCGGCGAACAGGATGGTGACCTGTTTGTACTCGGCTGCGTGGTATTCCTGCGTGAGCCGGGCGCCGCACTCGCTGCAGAAGTTGCCCGTCGGGCTCGACTGCGCCCCACAGGAACCACAGATCAAGCGGGCTGCTGTCAATGCACCATCGCTCTGGCGTCCACATCGATATCGTTCCACCGCTGGTTGACGCTGTCCGCTATATGGTGGACCCATCTTCGACACGAGGTGCTGAGGTGCACTTCTAGACTGTCCTCATGTCGAAGCTGCAGCTTGTGCAAGACCCCGCCGCCGATGAGCTGTTGGAGTCCAATCCCTTTGCGCTACTGGTCGGCATGATGCTCGATCAGCAGATCCCGATGGAGGTCGCGTTCGCCGGTCCGCGCAAGCTCGCCGAACGCATCGGCGCGGTGGACGCCCGCGAAATCGCCGACTACGACCCGGACGCCTTCATTGCGCTGTTCTCGGAAAAGCCTGCGGTGCACCGCTTTCCGGGCTCGATGGCCAAGCGGCTGCAGACCTTGGCGCAGGCCGTCGTCGACGAGTACGGCGGTGACGTGGTGGCGCTGTGGACGGCGGGCGATCCCGACGGCGCCGAGGTGCTGCGTCGGCTGAAGGCATTGCCCGGCTTCGGTGAACAGAAGGCCAAGATCTTCCTGGCGTTGCTCGGCAAGCAGTACGGCGTGACGCCGAAGGGTTGGCGTGAGGCGGCTGGCGACTACGGCAAGGCGGGCACCTACATGTCGGTGGCCGACGTCGTCGACCAGGGGTCGTTGGAGAAGGTGCGGTCGTACAAGAAGGCCGCCAAGGCGGCAGCGAAGGCTGAGGCGAAGACCTAGCTCGACTCTGCGCTGAGGGTGGGGTCTGCTCGCAACCACTCGCAAATCCTCGCCCTGACCGCAGAGTCGAAGGCTAGAGCGGCGCCCCGTCGAAGTCTTCGCGGGTGACGAACTCCGAGACCGGTTTGCGGCTGAGCTTGCTGACCTGATGCACCGGCTCGCCGAGGGGGACGATCGCGGCGATCGCGTAATCAGGAGGCACGTGCAGCAGTTCCCGAACCGCCGGTTCCTGAGCGATCGCCATGGTGTTCGTGACGCCGCCGAAGCCCTCGTTGCGGGCGGCCAACAACACGTTCCAGACGAAGGGGTACACCGAGGCTCCACTGACGACGCCGATGCGGTCGAGCTGCTGGTCGGTCGCCGCGACCACGCCCAGGTCCACGCAGATCACCAGCACGACGGACGCCTCGCGCAGCGGAGCCGACATCTGTTCGGGCGGGTCGGTCGCCTCGATCGTCGCGTCGTCGACGCCTGCCGGGTGCAACGGGTTCCACGGTGACTCGCCGTTGGCGAGCTGTGCCGCGTAGCGCCGTGCAGCCGGGAGTGACAACTCGGCCAGCCGGTTGCGGGTCGCCTCGTCGCGCACCGCGATCACCCGCACGCCCTGACGGTTGCCGCCACTCGGTGCGAAGCGGGCGTTGTCCAGGATGCGCTCGAGCACGTCGTCGGGAAGAGGAGCGCCCGTGAACCGGCGGACCGCCCCGGTGGTGCGCATTACGTCGTACAAGTCCATGCGTACATCATGCTCGTGGGATCGTTGACCCATGGCGAAAACACACTTGAGCTGTCCCTGCGGCGAGGCCATCACCGGCACCGACGAGGACGACCTCGTCGAGAAGGCACAGGCGCATCTCTCCGAGGTGCACCCGGGCCGGGAGTACGACCGCGAAATGATCCTCTTCATGGCCTACTGACGCCGAGAGCGCGGCGCCCAACGATGGGCAATGCCGTTTCGCTCACGGGGGTGGAGCGTCACGGAACGACGGTCGAACCGATCGTCGGCATGAACTGGCACTGCTTCTCGGTCGTGGTGACCTGACCGAAGATCGTCGACATGATGCTGCCCGAGCCCGTGTCGGCGATCACGGTCAGCGTCGTCGGCCCGTCGGGGTTGATGTCGGCCTGCGGCTTGAGCGTCGCCGTGCCCGACTTGCCCGTCGTGAGGTTGACCCACGTGACGTTGAGCGGCAGCTTCTGCTCGGCGGCGGGTCCGGGTGTGCCCATTGCCGTGAACACGTACGCCGTCTGACCCGCGGCGGGGCCGGGCTTCGGGATCGAGGCGGGGCCTGCCACCGAGATCGCCGTCGCGAGAACGTTTCCGCCGTCCTTCGTGCACCCGTTGCTGATCGAGGGATACATGAAGTCCTGCGTCGTGGGTGCATCGGGCCCGAACCCGGGAGCGGGCGCAGGCGCGACGTCCGGGCCAGGCACGGCCGCCGCCGCGGGAGCCGCGTCGGGTGCGGGCGCCGGCGCCGCCTCGGGAACCGGTGCCGCATCGGGTGCGGGAGCGGCCTCGGGTGCGGGAACCGGTGCCGCTTCGGGAGCAGGAGCAGGTGCCGGCGCGGCGAGCGGAGCGGCGTCGGGCACCGGGCCCGCCGCGTGCACCGGGTCCACGCCCTGCGGCAGATGTGCCTCGGCGCCGGGGACCACACCTGCCGCGGGGACGTGCGCCACCTGAGGGTCGGCGACGAACTGGTTCACCGCGGCCGCCATGTTCTTCGAGTCCGGCGGCGCCGCACTGTTACCCGCGAACGCCGCCGCGGCCGCCATCAACATCGAGGCGGCGTTCGTCGGGTCACCGGCGGCCTGCTGAATCACGGGCCCCAGGCTCTGCATCGCGGGCAGTCCCGGCGCCTGAAGGCCACTGAGCGGTACCGGGAGCGGCGGCGCGGGCTCCGCGTGCGCGACCGGTTGGGCGCTCAGCGTCAGCGCGGCCGTCGCTCCGAGTGCGATCAGCAGCGTTCTGGTCGAAGGCATGACTCTCCCGTGATTCGAAGGTTCTGTGGCCTAGTGGGGCAGGGTCAGGGCAGGGCCGAGGTGGGGAACCACAGCGGAGCGAGCTCACCGAGGCTGTTGGCCCCGGTGGGCAGCGCGGACGCTGCTGCGGCAGGCGCGGCGGCCGCCGTGGCCGGAACGGTCGCCGCCGCAGGCACCGCGGGGACGGCAGACGGCGACTTCGGCAGCAGATTCGCCAGCGGGGTGCCCGCAGGCATCAGCGAAGCGAGGTCACCGGGGAAGGCGAGCTGCTGCGGCAGTGGCAGCGGATTGCCGGGCACCTGCGGGATCTGCACCTCGGCATTCGGAATCAGACCGGAGGCCGGAGACGCGGGAGCCGCGGCGGGAAGCGTCGCCGCTGCCGGGGTGGCCGGAGCCGCAGGCGCCTGCGGAAGCGTGACCGAGGCGGTCGCCGCCGGTGCCGGTGCCGCGGCGGGCGCTGCGGCGGGTGCGCCTGCCGCGCCGGTGAACGCCGAGGCGAGGCCCTGCAGCAGCTGCGGCGCCATGGCGGGGGAGATGTTGTTGAGGAACGGGATGTTCGGCATGGCGGGAACCGCGGGGGCGGGCGCAGGCAGCGGGTCGGCGGCGGCGGTGGCGCTGAGCAACAGCGCGCCCGGAACCGCGCAGGCGGCCGCAATCATGCTGGTAGCGAACAGTTTTCTGGTGAAACGCATGGTTCTCCCAATCGGTTGACGGCTCGTCTGTCACCGAAGCTACGGAGTTACTGGAGTTACTCAAGTGACACGTGTGGCATTTATGCAACCGTTACTGACACGACGGCCGATGGTGACCGAACGGCTCGCCCGTGGGCGAGCGAAGCGACGGGGGAAACCTGCCCGTGGGCGAGCGAAGCGACGGGGGAAACCTGCCGCTGGGCGAGCGAAGCGACGGGGGTTATTAGAGTCGGACGGATAGCCAGACAGGAAGATGTCGCACCCGCCCCCACCGCGACGCCGCGGAATCGGATTGCGGCCGTCGCGCCGTATCTGCTCGCGCTGAGCCTGCTGGCGCGGTTTGCCGTCACCTATCGGGTGAAGAACGGCACCAACGTCATCGACCTTCACGTCTACGTCGACGGCGCGGCGACGATGGGCGATGGGGGCCTGTACGACTTCGTCTATCACCCCGCGATCCCGCCGCTGCCGCTGCAGTTCACCTATCCGCCGTTCGCGGGTCTCGTGTTCTATCCGCTGCACTTCCTGCCGTTCCCGCTCGTCGGCCTGTGCTGGCAGCTCGGCATCGTCGCGGCGCTGTACGGCTCCGCCGTGGTCGCGCTGAAGTTGTTGGGCCGGGCGGACTCTCGCATGGCGATGGCGTGGACCGCGCTGGCGATCTGGTGCGAGCCGATGCGACACGTCTTCGA
>JAOPUT010000366.1 GCA_025963385.1 Mycobacterium sp. | reverse complement strand
CATCATGGCGCTGATCACGGCGGCCATCCTCAACCAGCACCTGTACTTCGCCATCAACGCGCCCACCGCGCAGACCGGCACCACCGCGCAGACCGCGGCCGACTACGTCAACGGCCTGGGGCTCTCTGGACCCCCCATCACCGGTGACCAGATCACCGCCGCGGCGGACGGCGTAGGTGAAGACACGATCGTGTCGCGCACCGGCGGCGCTCCCACCCTGGCGTTCGGCATGTCCGAGGTGTTGCACCGGGTCTTCGGTGGTGAGGGCCTCAAGGCGTTCTGGTACCACTTCGCGATCATGTTCGAGGCGCTGTTCATCCTCACGACCGTCGATGCAGGCACCCGTGTGGCGCGGTTCATGCTGTCGGACGGGCTGGCCAATCTCGGTGGGCCGCTGGAGAAGCTGCGCAACCCGAGCTGGCGCGTCGGCGCATGGGCGTGCAGCATCGTCGTGGTGGGTGCGTGGGGCAGCATCCTGTTGATGGGCGTCACCGATCCCCTCGGCGGGATCAACACGCTGTTCCCGCTGTTCGGCATCGCCAACCAACTGCTCGCCGCCATCGCGCTGACCGTGGTCACCGTCGTGATCATCAAACGAGGTCTGCTCAAATGGGCGTGGATACCTGGAATTCCGCTCGCGTGGGACCTCATCGTGACGATGACGGCGTCGTGGCAGAAGATCTTCTCAGGTGACCCCAAGGTCGGCTACTGGACTCAGCACTTCCAGTACCGCGACGCGAAGGACGCGGGCAAGACGGCGTTCGGCGCGGCCAAGAACGCAGGCCAACTCGACGCCGTCATCCGCAACACGTTCATCCAGGGCACGCTGTCGGTGATCTTCGCCGTGCTGGTGTGCATCGTGGTCGCGGCCGGAGTCATCGCGGCGCTCAAGGCCATTCGCGGTAACGGCCGCCCCCTCAGTGCGGATGACCCCGTCCCGTCGCGGATCTTCGCACCGTCGGGCTTGATCCCGACCGCAGCCGAGAAGGAGGTGCAGAAGCAATGGGACGCCTTGCCACAATCAGCCGTCAGATCCGTTGGTACTCCAGCTCATTGATGGGCGACAACCACTATCGGCGCTACGTCGCCCATCGGGCACGCACGCATCCCGGCGAACCGGTGTGCTCCGAGCGCGACTATTGGCGGATGCGGTACCGCACTGCTGAAGTCGGACCGCGCTGCTGCTAGCCGTTCCCGCGAGGCGCTACGCCAGCTGGTAGCGGATCGGCAGATGCTTGAGGCCGCCGACGAAGATCGTCGCCGTGTGTTCGGGGTCACCGGTCAGCTCGATCGACTCGAGCCGCGGTAGCAGCGCCGAGAAGAAACTGTTCACTTCCATCCTGGCCAGTGCCGCGCCAAGGCAGAAGTGCACGCCGTAACCGAACGCCACGTGCTTGTTGGGGTCGCGGCCGATGTCGAAGCGGAACGGTTCGTCGAACACGTCCTCGTCCCGGTTGCCCGACGGATAGGACAGCAGCACCGACTCACCTGCCGCGATCGGCACGCCACGAATCATGGTGTCGCGCTTGGCAGTTCGCATGAATTCCTTGACCGGGGTGACCCATCGGATCATCTCCTCGCCGGCCAGCCCCATCAAGTCCGGGTCGCTGCGAAGCCGCTGCAGCTGATCGGGGTTCTCGATGAGCGCCTGCAGCACGCCGGAGATCGTCGCTCTGGTGGTGTCGTGGCCCGCGGTCGCGATGATCACGTAGTACGACACCGTGTCGACGTCGGACAGTGGCTCGCCGTCGACGAGGGCGTTCGCGATCGCCGACGCCAGATCTTCGGTCGGCTGTTCGCGGCGCGAAGCGGTCAGTGCAGTGAAGTACCCGAACATGTCGAGAAGCACGGCAAGCTGGTCCTGCTTCGAGGCGCCCGCACTGAACTCCACGTCGTCATTGCCGAACAGTTCCTGGGTGTACTGCAGCATCCTGGGGAAGTCCGACTCGGGCACCCCCAGCAGCGACATGATGACGAACAGAGGGAAGTTCACCGCCACCTCCTGGACGAAGTCGCATTCGGGACCGACCGCGGCCATGTGATCGACGTACCGCGTCGCGAGCTCGTCCACCCGAAGTTTCATGGCGCGCATGGCCTTCGGTCGGAACCAGTCACCGCCGACCGCCCGCACCACCCGGTGCTGCGGATCGTCCATGTGAATCAGGGTGCTGATGCCGACGCCTGCTTGCAGTTCGTCGGACTCGGCCGTCATCAGGACGGGCCGCGGCGAGTTGGTGAATCGAGCGTTGTCGCGTTCGATCGCCATGACGTCGGCGTGCTTGGTGACGGCCCAGAAGGGCCGGTAGTTCGGTACCTCCACCCACGACACGGGTGCCGTGTTGCGCAGGTGGGTCAGCGCCAGGTGCAGGGTCCGCTCGTCGGTGTAGGCGAGCGGATCCGCCAACAACTTGGCGGCCTCGTCCATGATCGGCGTACTCATCGATCGCCCCCAATCGCGTTGCTTGTCAACCACTCTCGTAGTTGCCCGATCGCGTTCCGCCCCGCCGGCGAGCAGCGCCACTCTCCTTGCGGGCCTCGTCGAGCACTGCGTCGATGGCCCCCTCGGACAGCCCGGCCGGGAAGGCACGCAGCACCCGGTCGACACCGGCCCCAGCCCTGCTCACCACGAACGTCGACGCTACAGTAAGCAATTCAGTATGGTCAACGCCAGTACCGCGGACGGCACCGGCACCCACCTGTGAGGATGGCACCCATGACGAAGGCGCAAGACTGGCAGGACACACTTGACGACCTGGCGCGTCGCCGCAACCGCACCTGGGCGATGGGTGGCACCGAGCGACTCGCCAAGCATCACGACAAGGGCAAACTCGATGCCCGCGCCCGCCTCCACCGTCTGCTCGACAAGGGGTCGTTCCGCGAGATCGGCACGCTGGTCGGCGGTGAGATCGCCGCGGACGGCATCGTCGTCGGCTCGGGACTGCTCGATGGCTCACCCGTCATGGTCGGCGCCGAAGACTTCACCACGTTGGCGGGCAGCATCGGCCCCGGCGGAAACTCCAAGCGCTACCGCATCGCCGAACTCGCTCTGCGGGACCGGATTCCACTGGTCATGCTTCTCGAAGGCGCGGGTTTCCGTCCCACGGGCGGCCACTACGGACGCACGCCGACCGACTTGCTCGCTCAGGCGAGGTGCTCGGGCCGGG
>JAOPUT010000338.1 GCA_025963385.1 Mycobacterium sp. | reverse complement strand
GGCGCCGCCCGAGGTGCCCTGCGTCGCCGCCGACGGGAAGCCGTCGTAGTCGTCGAAGGACTCGGTGACGTCGGTGGCCGTCGGTGCCAGCGCGTCGGAATTGGCGTGACGGATGGCTTCCCTGGCGTCGAAGTCACCGCTGAGCTTGATCGCCATCAGGGTCACCGACGGAAACGCGCCGGGGGCACCGACCGGCTGAATGAATTCCACGCCGGTCGAGAACAGCGGGTCGTCGGACTGCGCCCACCCGTCGGGCACGGGCACCGTGACGGACAAGCCAGGGGCCGTGTCGAGATGAGTGGGTTCTCCGCTGACGTTGATCGAGGCAAGGTAGTCCCGGAACGCCACCGGCTTGCCGTTCGGTGGGGTGGTCGGTGGGGGTGCCGCAGTCATCGTCGGCAACGCGCTCGCCGACGGCGCCGAGGTTGACTCGGATGAGGAGGACGGCGACGCGGCATCGCCGCCGCCGGAACCACATCCGGCGAGTGCCAGGGCGACCGCCATTGCCCCCGCGTAGCGGATCAACGTCACAGAATCTCGCGCACGTTGTCGATCGGCCTCGCCAGCCGGGTGCCCTTGCCGGTGACGACGAAGGGGCGCTCGATGAGGATCGGATGTTCGGCCATCGCGTCGAGGAGCTCGTCGTCGGACGCGTCGGCGAGGCCGAGCTCCGCGTATTGCGCCTCCCGCTTGCGCACCGCGGCGCGCACCTCGATGCCGGCGTCGGCGATCAGCTGGACGAGCTCCGCGCGGGTCGGCGGGGTCTTGAGGTACTGGACCACGGTGGGCTCGTAGCCGTTGTCGCGCAGCAGCTCGAGGGTCTTGCGCGAGGTCGAGCACCTGGGGTTGTGATAGATGACGCTTTCACCCATCTCAGGCATCGCCGTCGAACAGTCCCGTCACCGAGCCGTTTTCGAACACCGCGCGGATGGTGCTGGCCAGCAACGGCGCGATCGACAGCACGGTCAGCTGAGGGAACATCTTCTCCTCGCCGATCGGAAGCGTGTTGGTGACCACGACCTCGCGGGCGCCGCAGTCGGCCAGACGCTGCGCAGCGGGGTCGGACAGGACACCGTGGGTGGCGGCGATGATGACGTCCGCTGCCCCGTCCTCCTTGAGCAACTTGACCGCGCCCGCGATGGTGCCGCCGGTGTCGATCATGTCGTCGGTCAGGATGCAGGTCTTGCCCTTGACGTCGCCGACCACGCGGTTGGACTTGACCTGATTGGGCACCAGGGGGTCGCGGGTCTTGTGGATGAAGGCGAGTGGCACGCCACCGAGCGAGTCGGCCCACTTCTCGGCGACGCGCACGCGGCCGGAGTCGGGGGAGACGACGACCATGTCGTGATCGGAGTAGTTGTCGCGGATGTAGCCGCACAGCAGCGACTGCCCACGCATGTGATCGACGGGGCCGTCGAAGAAACCCTGGATCTGGTCGGTGTGCAAGTCGACGGAGACGATCCGGTCGGCGCCCGCGGTCTTGTAGAGATCGGCGACCAGACGGGCCGAGATGGGCTCGCGACCGCGATGCTTCTTGTCCTGGCGAGCGTAGGGGTAGAACGGCAGGATCGCCGTGATGCGCTTGGCGCTACCCCGCTTGAGCGCGTCGATCATCAGCAGCTGTTCCATCAGCCACTTGTTCAGTGGCGCGGGATGGGACTGCAGGACGAATGCGTCGCAACCGCGGACGGACTCGTCGAAGCGCACGAAGATTTCACCGTTGGCGAAGTCGCGGGCCGTCTGTGCGGTGACGCTGACGTCCAGCTCCTTGGCGACCTGCTCGGCGAGCTCGGGATGCGCCCGGCCCGAGAACAACATCAGGTTCTTGCGGTTGTCGGTCCAGTCCGTGGCCACTTCGAGCTGCCTTTGCCGTCGGGGATCGATACGGGGTTGATCGTACGGAGCGATTCTGACACCGCGTGCCCGGGTTGCCACAATGCCAACGTCAGGTGTCCGGTTGGCTGTTCTCCACGGCGGCTTTTCTGGCGGCTTGAGCCGCCGCGCTGTTGGGTCGTTTGCGCTCCACCCAGCCCTCGATGTTGCGCTGCGGGCCCGCGGACACGGCCAGCGCGCCAGGCGGCACGTCCTCGCGCACCACGGTGCCCGCGCCGGTGTACGCGCCGTCGCCGACGATGACCGGCGCCACGAACATGGTGTCCGATCCGGTGCGGACGTTCGAGCCAATCGTGGTGCGCCGCTTGGTTTCTCCGTCGTAGTTGACGAAGACGCTCGAGGCGCCGATGTTGCTGTTCTCGCCGATGTCGGCGTCGCCGACGTAGGTCAGGTGCGGGACCTTGGTGCCCGCGCCGATGGTCGCGTTCTTGGTCTCGACGAACGTGCCGATCTTGCCCTCGGCCCCGAGTTCGGTGCCCGGCCGAAGGAAGGCGAACGGGCCGACGACGGCGCCGTCACCGATCGTCGACGACGAGCCCTGCGTGCGGATCACGGTGGCGCCATCGCCGACGACCACACCGGTGAGGGTGGTGTCGGGTCCGATCTGGCAGCGCGCGCCGACGCGGGTGGTGCCGAGCAATTGTGTACCGGGAGCGACGACGGTGTCGCGGCCGACGGTGACGTCGACGTCGACCCACGTGGTGGCCGGGTCGATGACGGTCACACCGCTGCGCTGAAGGTTGGCGACGATGCGGCGGTTGAGTTCGCGGTGCAGGTCGGCCAGCTGGACGCGGTCGTTGACGCCCGCCACCAGGGCACTGTCGTCGACGTGCTGGGCAAGGACCCGGTGATGGTCCTGGCGGAAGATCTCGATGGCGTCGGTGAGGTAGAGCTCGCCTTGGGCGTTGTCCGAGCGCAGCTTGGTCAGGGCGGAGCGGAGTGCGGTGGCGTCGAACGCGTAGATGGCCGCGTTGACCTCGCGGATCTTCAGCTGCGACGGCGAGGCGTCCGCTTGTTCGACGATGCTGGTGACCTCGCCGTCCTGGGTGCGCAGGATGCGGCCGTACCCGGTGGGGTCTGCCACCGTCGTGGTCAACAGCGTGGCGACGGCGGCCTCGCTGGCGTGTGCTTCGACCAGACCGGCCAGGGTGTCGGCGTCCAGCAGGGGGACGTCGCTCGCCGTCACCAGCACCGTGCCGGAGAAGTCATCGGGCAGCGCCGCGAGCCCACAGCCGACGGCGTGGCCGGTGCCCAGCTGTTCGTCCTGCACGGCGATCTCGATGGGGCGGCCGAGGTCGTCGGCGAGACCGTTGACGGCGGGGATGACGTGGTCCCGTCCCATGCCGACGACGACCACCAGGTGCCGCGGCGAGACCTTGGCGATCGCATGCAGGGTGTGCGAAAGCATGCTGCGCCCGGCCAGCGTGTGCAGCATCTTGGGGATGTCGGACTGCATCCGAGTGCCTGCCCCTGCCGCCAGGACGATGACCGCGGTCTCGTCTCGTGTCGTCATGGATCCCCCACTCCCGCGCGAGCGTGCGCGTCGTGCCGTTTCGAGCGGCGTGTCGTCGGACGGACACGCACGCTCGCGGTCGGAGACGCTCCGCGCCCGATGGTCGCTCGGCAAGCCTCGCTCCGTCGCCAGGACTCGAACCTGAACTATCTGAACCAAAATCAGAGGTGCTGCCGATTACACCACGACGGACTGCGGGTGCGACTTTAGTCGAAGCCCCGAATACGGCGGGGCAGGAGCGAGCGACCCGGGGTTTAGGCTGGCAGCCGTGGCAGCGCCGGAGAAGGAAGTGCGTGCACCCCGTGCGCGCATGACGGGGACCGAACGCCGCCAGCAGCTCGTCGAGATCGCCAAGTCGCTGTTCGCCGAGCGCGGGTACGACGCCACGTCGATCGAGGAGATCGCGCAGCGGGCCAACGTGTCCAAGCCGGTCGTCTACGAGCACTTCGGCGGCAAGGAGGGCCTCTACGCCGTCGTCGTGGACCGCGAGATGTCGGCACTCCTCGACGGCATCACGTCGTCGCTGACCAACAACCGCTCCCGGGTGCGGGTCGAGCGGGTGGCCCTTGCGCTGCTCACCTATGTCGAGGAGCGCACCGACGGCTTCCGCATCCTCATCAGGGACTCCCCGGCGAGCATCGCGTCGGGCACGTATTCGAGCCTGCTCAACGACGCCGTGAGTCAGGTGGCGTCGATCCTGGCGGGGGACTTCTCCCGCCGCGGGCTCGACCCCGAGCTGGCTCCGCTGTACGCGCAGGCCCTGGTCGGTTCGGTGTCGATGACCGCGCAATGGTGGCTCGACACCAGGGAGCCGAAGAAGGAAGTCGTAGCCGCGCACCTGGTCAATCTGATGTGGAACGGGCTGACCCATCTGGAGGCCGATCCCGAGCTGCACGACTCTCAATAGCCTCTTGGCCGAATGGCCAGTCATCACACGCTTTTTCGATCGCCGCGTGCGGCAAGTGGCCTCTCGGCGGGCACACGTGGATGGCAACTAGACTGGGCTGATAATGACTACCTCGGGGCACCCCCATGTCCAGACCCCGATGGCGGGCCTGGTCCGCCTTGCGCTATCCGATCCCGGCCTGGCAGACCTCACCCGCCGCGCCGCCGACGGCGCTCCCGCCGCGGCCCTCGTCGGCCCGGCCAGTGCGCGGCTCTTCGTCGCCGCGGCGCTGGCCGACGCCGGCGGTGCCGGCAATTCGGCCGAGGCGGGCCCGCTGCTCGTCGTCACCGCCACCGGCCGGGAGGCCGACGACCTGACCGCCGAACTGCGCGCCGTGTATGGCGACGCGGTTGCGATGTTCCCGTCCTGGGAGACGCTGCCGCACGAGCGGCTGTCGCCGGGCGTCGAAACGGTGGGCGCGCGGATGATGGTGCTCCGCAGACTGGCCAGGCCGGAGGACCGGCGGCTCGGTGAACCGCTGCGCGTCGTGGTCACCACCGCACGCTCGTTGCTGCAGCCGATGGCGCCCGACCTCGCCGAGGTCGAGCCCGTCACACTGACCGTCGGCGCCGACGCCGAGACATTCGACTCCGTGCTCGAGCGGCTCGTCGAGCTGGCCTACACCCGCGTGGACATGGTCGGCAAGCGCGGCGAGTTCGCGGTCCGCGGCGGCATCCTCGACGTGTTCACCCCGACGGCAGAGCATCCCGTTCGCATCGAGTTCTGGGGTGACGAGGTGACGGAGATGCGGATGTTCTCCGTCGCCGACCAACGCTCGCTGCCCGACCTCACCGTCGACACGCTGATCGCCGTCCCGTGCCGGGAACTGATGCTCACCGACGACGTCCGCCAGCGGGCCGCTGCGCTGTCGATCGGCCAGCCGCACGACGACAACCGTGTCACCGGGACGGTCAGCGACATGTTGGCCAAGCTCGCCGAGGGCATCCCCGTGGACGGCATGGAGGCGCTGCTGCCCGTGCTGCGCCCGACCGACCTGTCGCTGCTGTCCGACCATCTGCCCGCAGGCGCACCGGTGCTGGTGTGCGATCCCGAGAAGGTGCGCACCAGGGCGGCCGACCTGATCAAGACCGGACAGGAATTCCTCGAGGCGTCCTGGTCGGTCGCGGCGATGGGGGCCGAGGCGCCGATCGACGTCGAAGAGCTCGGTGGGTCCGGGTTCCGCGACCTCGCCGACGTCCGGGCGGGCGCCGAAGTCGGCGGGCACCCGTGGTGGACGCTGAGCCAGCTGGCCGACGAAAAGGCGCTGGAACTCGACATCCGTGCGGCGCCGTCGGCGCGGGGACAACAGAACAGCCTCGACGAGATGTTCGCGATGCTGCGTGCGCACGTCATGACGGGCGGACTCGCCGCGGTCGTGACGCCTGGCACCGGCACCGCGCACCGCGTGGTCGAGCAGTTGGGCGAATCCGAAACGGCCGCTTCGATTCTCGAACCTGGCGACGTGCCGAAGCCCGGTGTGGTCGGCGTGCTCAAGGGACCGCTGCGCGACGGCGCGGTGTTGCCGGGCGCCAACCTCGTCATCATCACCGAGACCGACCTGACCGGCAACCGGGCCGCCGCCACCGAGGGCAAGCGGCTGGCGGCCAAGCGCCGCAACGTCGTCGACCCGCTGGCGCTGACCGCCGGCGATCTGGTCGTGCACGACCAGCACGGCATCGGCCGGTTCGTCGAGATGGTCGAGCGCACGATCGGCGGCGCCCGCCGCGAGTACCTGGTGCTGGAGTACGCGTCGTCGAAGCGTGGCGGCGGGTCGGACAAGCTCTTCGTGCCGATGGACTCGCTGGATCAGCTGTCCCGCTACGTCGGCGGCACGGAGCCGACGCTGAGCAAGCTCGGCGGCAGCGACTGGACCAACACCAAGACCAAGGCGCGCAAGGCCGTTCGCGAGATCGCCGGTGAGCTGGTGACGCTCTACGCCAAGCGTCAGGCCGCCCCGGGATTCGCGTTCGGCCCCGACACCCCGTGGCAGTCGGAGATGGAGGACGCCTTCGGGTTCACCGAGACCGTCGACCAGTTGACCGCGATCACCGAGGTCAAGTCCGACATGGAGAAGCCGGTCCCGATGGACCGGGTCATCTGTGGTGACGTCGGCTACGGCAAGACCGAGATCGCGGTGCGGGCGGCCTTCAAGGCGGTGCAGGCGGGCAAGCAGGTCGCCGTGCTGGTGCCCACCACGCTTCTGGCCGATCAGCACCTCCAGACGTTCACCCAGCGCATGGCGGGCTTCCCGGTGACCGTGAAGGGATTGTCCCGGTTCACCGACAACGCCGAATCCCGCAACGTGCTCGAGGGCATGAAGGACGGGTCGGTCGACATCGTCATCGGTACCCACCGGCTGCTGCAGACCGGCGTGACGTGGAAGGACCTCGGCCTGGTCGTGGTCGACGAGGAACAGCGGTTCGGCGTCGAGCACAAGGAGCACATCAAGTCGATGCGCACCCACGTCGACGTGCTGACCATGAGCGCCACCCCGATCCCGCGAACGCTGGAGATGAGCCTGGCGGGGATCCGCGAGATGTCGACGATCCTCACCCCGCCCGAGGAGCGGTTCCCCGTCCTCACCTACGTCGGACCGCACGACGACAAGCAGGTCGCCGCCGCGCTGCGACGCGAGCTTCTTCGCGACGGGCAGGCGTTCTACATCCACAACCGGGTCCGCTCCATCGACGCGGCCGCGGCCAAGGTCAGGGCGTTGGTGCCGGAGGCCAGGGTCGTGGTGGCCCACGGGCAGATGCCCGAGGAGCAGCTCGAACGCACCGTCGAGGGCTTCTGGAACCGGGAGTTCGACATCCTGGTGTGCACCACCATCGTCGAGACCGGACTGGACATCTCGAACGCGAACACGCTGATCGTCGAGCGCGCGGACACGTTCGGCCTGTCTCAGCTGCATCAGTTGCGCGGCCGGGTCGGGCGCAGCCGCGAGCGGGGTTACGCCTACATGCTGTACCCGCCGGAGGTGCCGCTGACCGAGACCGCCTACGACCGGCTCGCGACGATCGCGCAGAACAACGAACTCGGCGCGGGCATGGCCGTCGCGATGAAGGACCTCGAGATCCGCGGCGCCGGAAACGTCCTCGGCGCTGAGCAGTCCGGTCACGTCGCAGGCGTCGGCTTCGATCTGTACGTGCGTCTGGTCGGCGAGGCGGTCGAGGCCTACCGGGCCGTGGTCGACGGCAACACCGTCGCGGCCGTCGAGGAGCCCAAGGACGTCCGCATCGACCTGCCCGTCGACGCGCACCTGCCGCCCGACTACATCAACAGTGACCGGCTGCGGCTGGAGGGCTATCGCAGGCTGGCGGCCGCTCAGGACGATGCGGCGATCGCAGCTGTCGTGGAGGAACTCGTCGACCGCTACGGCCCGCTGCCCGAACCTGCGGAGCTGCTGGTCGCGGTGGCCAGACTGCGCCTGCTGTGCCGCCAATACGGAGTCACCGAGGTGAGCGCCCCGTCGGCGTCGACCATACGGGTCACGCCGTTGACGCTGCTGGACTCCCAGCAGATGCGGCTCAAGCGGATGTATCCGTCGGCCACCTACCGCGCCACGACGTCGACCATCTCGATTCCGATCCCGCGGGTCAGTGGCAGCGTGGGGGCACCGCGTGTCCGCGACGCCGAATTGCTGCGCGTCGTGGCCGGTTTGCTGCTGGCACTGGATGGAAAACCCCAGTCGGAAATTGATATAACGATCACCGGAGGTGTCGCCCGATGAGCATTCGTGTGGAGAGCAAACGGTCACCATGACCGTCGTCCTGGTGGATCCGCGGCGCCCGTCGCTGGTGCCCGTGGAAGCCATCGTGCTGCTCGCCGGTGATGTGCAGTACACCGAGGAGATGCCCATCAAGGTGCCGTGGTCGCTTCCTGCGTCACGGCCGGCGTACACCGGTGAGGATGCGCCGGTGCTGTTGTCGTCGGATCCGGACCACCCCATCGTCAAGGCACGACTGGCCGCGGGCGCGAGGCTGATCTCCGCGCCGCCCGCGCGTCACGGTGAGCGGCTCATCGACGCCGTCGCGATCATGGACACCCTGCGCACCTCCGGACCGTGGGAGGGCGAGCAGACCCACGATTCACTGCGGCGGTATCTGCTCGAGGAGACCTACGAACTCTTCGACGCCATCCGCAGCGGCAACGCCGACGAACTGCGCGAAGAACTCGGCGACGTGCTGCTGCAGGTGCTGTTCCACGCGCGCATCGCCGAGGATGCGATGGAGCTGCCCTTCAGCATCGACGACGTGGCCGACGCACTGGTGCGCAAGCTCGGCAACCGCGTTCCGGCAGTGCTTGCCGGAGAAGCGATCTCGCTCGAGGACCAGCTGGCGCAGTGGGAGGAACGCAAGGGGCAGGAGAAGTCACGCGCGTCGTCGATGGATGGAGTTCCGACCGCACAGCCCGCGCTGGCGTTGACGCAGAAGGTCTTCGAGCGGGTCACCGCGGCGGGCCTGCCCGTCGATCTGCTGCCCGAGGGGCTGGCGTCGATCGGTGCGGACTTCGGCGACGACCCCGAGAACGCCCTGCGCACACTGACCTTGGAGTTCATGGACACCGTCCGCAAGGTCGAGCAGAGCGTGCTCGCCAGCCGGCGCAACGCCGATGTGCCCGAGGAACTCGATGATGCACGGCTCGGAGTGGTCACCGAGGAGGAGTGGCGCGCGCACTGGCCGACCGCCGAGCAACTGGTCGACGAATCGGCGACCGACGAGCCCGAAGCCGTTGTGGACGAAGAGGATACGCAGTCGGCGTCCGACGAGACCGACGATCAGGACAGCAGCGTCGAACCCCAGTAGGCGGACGAGTCGCCCTCCCGAATGCCGGGCGGGCACGCGAACAGCGCCGTGCCGGTGTGGGTGATGTACTCGTTGAGCGCATCGTGCCGGGACAGTTCCATCTGCATGGGGACGAACGACGTCCGCGGGTCGCGCACGAACGCGATGAAGAAGAGCCCGGCGTCCAGATGGCCGAAACCGTCCGTGCCGTCGGTGAAGTTGTAGCCGCGCCTCAGGATCTCGATCCCGCCGAGGTTGTCCGACGAGGCGAGCCGGACGTGAGCGGCCATGTCGATGAGCGGCGTGCCCTTGGAGCTCTTGGTGGTGAAGTCCAGGGCGTCGAACTCGTCGGCGTACCCGATCGGTGCGCCCGTGCCCTTCAGGCGTCCGATGACCCGCTCCTGCTCGAGCAGCGTCGTATGGTCCCAGTTCTCGATGCGCATCCGGATGCGCCGGGTCACCAGGTAGCTGCCACCCGTCATCCACGACGGGCCGTCACCGTCGGCCACCCACACGTGCTGGTCGAGCGCACCGGTGTCCTCGGCCTTCAGGTTGGACGTTCCGTCCTTGAAGCCGAACAGGTTTCGCGGGGTCGACTGGCCGCGGGTGGTCGACGACGTCCGGCCGAACCCGAGTTGCGAGTAGCGCACGGCCGCGGTGCCGAACGCCACGCGGGCGAGGTTGCGGATGGCGTGCACGGCGACCTGCGGGTCGTTGGCGCAGGCCTGGACGCAGATGTCGCCGTGGCTCCTGCCGGGGTCCATCGTCTCGTTGGGGAACTTGGGCAGATCGATCAGGGCCTTGGGACGCTGGTCGGCGATGCCGAACCGGTCCTTGCCGTCCTTGGTGAAGAACGTCGGCCCGAAGCCGATCGTCAGGGTCAGCTGGGAGGCCGGAAGGCCAAGGGCCTCACCGGTATCCGCAGGCGGCGCGTACGGGTTGAGCCCGACCGCACCGTTGTCGACGGCTTCCTCGGCGAGCGTCATGCGCTCGGCCATCTCCGTCCACTGCTTGAGCATCGCCACGACTTCGGATCGGTCGTCGGTGGTGACGTCGAAGGAGCAGAAGTGCATGCGGTCCTGCGCCGCGGTGACGATGCCCGCCTGGCGTTCCCCGCGGAACGGCACCGCGTTCTGCAGCTCGGCGGAGGCGGGGTTGGACGCCGAGGCCCGGCCGGCCAGCGCACCTGCACTGGCCGCACCGACCACGGCTGCCGTGACTCCCGCCGCGCCGAACAACTTGCGGCGCGACAGTGCTGCGCGCGCCGGATCCGGTGCCGAGTCCGGTGCGGCGGGAGTCACATCCGGCGTACTGCCAGGATCACTACTGCCCTGCATCATCTATTGACCCCGCATCATCTACTGACCTGCATCATCTATTGACCCGCGATGACACCCTGCACCTGGCTGACCTCCTTGGACAGCGCGTCGATCGCTCGCGACAGCTCTTGGCGCTGCGGTTCGGTCACGGTGTCGTACAAGACGAAACCGTCACCCTGGCGGTACTTCTGAAGGAGTGCCTCCACCTCGGCGAAGCGCTGGTCGACACGCTTTCCGAGGTCGGGGTTGCGCTCGTCGAGGATCGGCCGCACCGACGACACCGCCGTCTGGGAGCCCTGGACGTTGGCTTCGAAATCCCACAGGTCGGTGTGGCTGAAGATGTCCTCTTCGCCGCTGATCTTGCTGGCCGCGATCTCGTCGAGCAGACCCTGTGCGCCACCGGCGATCTGGGTGGAGTCGATGGTCCAGTCGGGTGCCTTCACGCCGTCATTGAGTTCCTTGACGTCGGCGTTGAGCTGGTCGGCGAGTGCGTTGGCGTCGGGCTGCAGGCCCGTCACCCACAGCTGCTTCTCCAGCGCGTGGAAACCGGTCCACTTCTGGCCGGGCTCCAGGTCGGCCTCGCGGAGGTCGATGCGCGGGTCGAGGTCGTCGGGGAAGGACTCGGCGACGGGCTCGATGCGTTCGTAGTACGTGCGCGCGATGGGGAACTGCTTCTTGGCCGCCGCGACGTCGCCCTTCTTGACCGCGTCGACGAACACGCCGGTCGCGCCGATGAGCGCGTCGGTCTGGCTGTTGACGTAGCGCTTGTAGTTGTCGGCGGCGTCCTTGAACTTGCCCTCGGTGTCGATCTGGACGGCGTCGCCGGTGACGGTGAAGTCGCCGCGCAGGCCGTCGCCGATCATGCCCGGCTTGCAGGCGGTCTGGTACTTGCCTGGCTCGGTGAGCTGGACGATGAGCTTGCGCTCGAGGCCGGGGGAGACGTTCTCGACCTCGCCCATCACCCGGTCGCCCTCGCCGTAGACGTAGAACTCGGTGACCTTGGTGCCGTTGTTGGTGACGACGAAGGTGCTGGGTCCGGTGACGGCGGTGGTGCCGGACAGTTCGCATGCGGTGTCGGACGCGTTCACCGTGATGTCGGCGGGCGCGGCGGCGCCGTCACCGCCTCCCGCGGGGGCCTGGGCTTGCTTGGCCTCGCAGCCGACGAGGGAGACGCCGGTCAGCAGGGCTGCCGCGGCGGCGACGCCGGCCCTCGCTGCAAGGGGAGACAGGATCACGTGGTCGACCTTTCGGATGTGGTGGAGGGCTCCGTTTGTGGCACGAGGTTGGAGCTGGCCGGGGGAGTGCCCGGCGGCGCGGTGTCCGCCGGCTTCGCGGGCGCCTTCGTGGGGCGCAGGAAGACGAGGAGGACCACGACGACGTACAGCGCCCACCCGAGGAACTGCAGCCAGGTCGGCGTCGGCGTCACGTTGAAGACGCCCTGGATGACCTGGCCGTACCACGCCGACCAGTCGAACCAGGAGCTGATGTCGAACGCCCGGCTGGACAGGCCGGGCAGCCAGCCCACGGTCTGCAGCGCGCCGATGCCGTAGCTCAGGATGCCCGCGGCGACCACGATCAGGAACGCGCCCGTGTAGGAGAAGAACTTCGCGAGGTTGATGCGCAGCGCACCTCGGTACATCCCGAAGGCGATGGCCACCGCGATGAGGACGCCGACGATGAGGCCCGTCAGCGGCCAGAAGGTCTTGGCGTCGGCGAAGCCGACCATGAACAGCGCCGTTTCGACGCCTTCGCGGCCGACGGCCAGGAACGACAGTGACAGCACGGCGAACGCCCCGGCTTCGAGCGCCTTGGACATGTCGCCGCGCAACTGCCCCGACATGCTGGCCGAGGCCCTCTTCATCCAGATGATCATCGTGGTGACGATGACGACGGCCACCAGCGATGCGACACCTGCGATGGCTTCGGCGCCCAAACCGGAGATGGTGTTCTCGCCGAACTGGATCGCCAGGAACACCGCGATGGTCATGACGACCGCTCCGCCGACGCCGAGCCACACCCACTTGAGGGCGTCGCGGCGCTCGGACTTCACCAGGAACGCCACCAGGATGGTGACGACGATGGCGGCTTCGAGGCCCTCGCGCACACCGATCAGGGCGCTGCCGAAGAGCTGGGACGAGACGCTGGGACCCGCAGCCAGAACCGACACTGCAACGTCCCCGACCGCGGTCATGCTCGTGTCCTTGCTACGAATGGTTTACCTAGCATTGCCTACCCATGGATAGGTGTGGCTCACCTTAGCAAGGTGGGTACGGGAACGGTACGCCTCGCCATGCGGTGGCGAGGTTCCGAATGGAACCCATGGGACGATGGCAGAAAGGATTCTTGCTCCTCGCGTCGCAGAGTCCGAGTTGGTCAAGGGAGTCCGGTGTCGCCAGTGCGTTGGCTGCGGGCCGTCGCGGTCGTCGTCGCCACGGTCCTGCTGATGGCCTCCTCGTGCTCCTGGCAGGCGGGCATCCCGATTCCCGAGGGCGTGCCGCCGCCACCCGGTGATCCGGTGCCGCAGGTCGACACTCACGCCAAGGGCAGACCTGCGGACCAGTTGCGCGCCTGGGCTGCCGAACGTTCGGCAGCCGTTGGCATCCCGGCGACGGCGTTGGAGGCGTACGCGTACGCGGCGCGGGTTGCCGAGGTGGAGAACCCGAAGTGCCATCTGGCGTGGACGACGCTCGCGGGCATCGGGATGGTCGAGAGCCACCACGGCACCTACCGCGGCGCCACGATCGCGCCCAATGGGGACGTGACGCCGCCGATCCGCGGCGTCATGCTCGACGGCTCGATGGGCAACTTGGCGATCCCGGACACCGACCGCGGCGTGCTGGACGGGGACCCGCTGTTCGACAGGGCGATGGGACCCATGCAGTTCATCCCGGAGACCTGGAAGCTGTACGGCGTCGACGCCAACAACGACGGCAAGGTCAGTCCCGACAACATCGACGACGCAGCCCTCTCCGCGGCGGGCTACCTGTGCTGGCGCGGCAAGGACCTGGCCAAACCGCGAGGCTGGATGGACGCCCTGCGGGCCTACAACCTGTCAGACCAGTACGCCCGCACGGTGCGCGACTGGGCGACCGCCTACGCCGAGGGCCACTCCCTGTAACTCGGTCGGCTGCAACTCTCTCGGCTGCAGCTCTCTCGGCGGTGGGAAACCACAGCCTCTAGGCTGTGTCCTTGCACGACCAGACCGCAGCCAGCACCACGCGAGGAGACGCCAGTGCCCGTCATCGAGCAGATCGCAGCGCGAGAGATTCTCGACTCCCGCGGCAACCCGACCGTGGAGGTCGAGGTGGCACTTGATGACGGCTCGGCCGCGCGCGCCGCAGTGCCCTCCGGCGCCTCGACCGGCGAGCACGAGGCAGTCGAACTCCGCGACGGCGGCGACCGCTACGGCGGCAAGGGCGTGGAAAAGGCGGTGGCGGGCGTCCTGAGCGAGCTCGCGCCCGCCGTGATCGGCCTCAACGCCGACGACCAGCGGCTCGTCGACCAGGCCCTGCTCGACTGCGACGGCACGCCGGACAAGTCCCGGCTCGGTGCCAACGCGATCCTCGGGGTGTCGCTGGCCGTCGCGAAGGCGGCCGCCGACGCCGCTGGACTGCCGCTGTTCCGCTACCTCGGCGGTCCCAACGCGCACATCCTGCCCGTCCCGATGATGAACATCGTCAACGGCGGTGCTCACGCCGACACCGGCGTCGACGTCCAGGAGTTCATGGTCGCGCCCATCGGGGCGCCGTCGTTCAAGGAGGCGCTCCGCTGGGGCGCCGAGGTCTACCACTCGCTCAAGTCGGTGCTCAAGAAGCAGGGCCTGGCCACCGGTCTCGGTGACGAGGGTGGTTTCGCGCCCGACATCGCGGGCACCAGAGCGGCGCTCGACCTGATCAGCTCGGCCATCGAGGCCACCGGCCTCAAGCTCGGCGCAGACGTGGCGCTGGCGCTCGACGTCGCCGCGACCGAGTTCTACACCGACGGAACCGGTTACGCCTTCGAGAAGCAAACCCGCACCGCCGCGCAGATGACGGAGTTCTACGCCGAGCTGCTCGATGCCTACCCTCTGGTGTCCATCGAGGACCCGCTGTCGGAGGACGACTGGGACGGCTGGGTGTCGCTGACCACCGCGATCGGTGACCGCATCCAGATCGTCGGCGACGATCTCTTCGTCACCAACCCCGAGCGGCTCGAAGAGGGTATCGAGAAGGGCGCCGCCAACGCGCTTCTGGTGAAGGTGAACCAGATCGGCACGCTCACCGAGACGCTGGACGCCGTGTCCCTGGCGCACAACAGCGGATATCGCACGATGATGAGCCACCGCTCCGGCGAGACCGAGGACACCACCATCGCCGATCTGGCCGTTGCCGTGGGCAGCGGGCAGATCAAGACCGGCGCCCCGGCCCGCAGCGAGCGCGTCGCCAAGTACAACCAGTTGCTGCGCATCGAGGAGGAGCTCGGCGACGCTGCACGGTACGCGGGTGACCTCGCGTTCCCGCGTTTCTCGTTGGAGACCAAGTAGCTGCGATACTCGATTCATGCCCGACGCGAAGCGGCCCGACCCCAAGCGACGCACCCCGGCGTCGCGACCGGGTAAGGGCGGCGGTCGCCCGCGTGGGGCATCCCCGATCCGGCGGGAACCGCGCATCATCGAGGCGCGGCCCGCGCCGGAGGCCGTGCCGGACGTCGAGGAAGACGACCAACCCAGAGACGGTGACCAACTCAGACACGGGGACCAACTCAGAGACGGGGACCAACCCACCGGTGTCATCGAGCCGATCCGCCGCGCGATCGCCGAGGCGGCCGAGCAGCAGTCCGAGCAGCGGTTGGGGTCGGCGGCGCGGCGTGCCGCGATCCTGGCGGTCGTGGTGTGCGTCTTGACGCTGACCATCGCAGGCCCGGTGCGGACGTACTTCGGACAGCGGACCGAGATGAAGCAGCTGATCGACGCGCAAGCCCAATTGCGTTCGCAGATCGCTGATCTTCAGCAGCAGAAGGTGAAGTTGGCCGATCCCGTCTACATCGCGGCGCAGGCGCGTGAGCGTCTCGGTTTCGTGATGCCCGGCGACATCCCCTACCAGGTGCAGCTGCCGCCGGGCGCCGCCGCGACCCCGGACGCCGTTCCGGGTGCCGCCGATCCGGCGAAACCGCCGAGCGGCCAGCCGTGGTACACCTCGCTGTGGCACACGATCGCCGATGCGCCACACGGGGTTTCGCAGATCCCGCAGGCGCCCGAGCTGCCCCCGCCGCCACCCGCTCCCGTCCCGCCGCCGCCCGGTGGTTGAGCAATCCGATCTCGACGCCGTCGCGCTCCAGTTGGGCCGTGAGCCGCGCGGTGTCCTCGAGATCGCCTACCGCTGTCCTAACGGCCAACCCGGCGTCGTGAAGACCGCACCGAAACTGCCTGACGGAACACCCTTTCCGACGCTGTACTACCTGACGCACCCCGCCCTCACCGCGGCAGCCAGCCGCCTCGAATCGTCGGGGTTGATGCGCGAGATGACCGAGCGACTGGCACACGATCAGGAGCTGGCCGACGCCTACCGGCGCGCGCACGAGTCGTTCCTCGCCGAGCGCGATGCCGTCGAGCCGCTGGGTACCACGTTCTCCGGTGGCGGCATGCCCGACCGTGTGAAGTGCCTGCACGTCGTCATCGCGCACTCGCTGGCCAAGGGTCCCGGCGTGAACCCGTTCGGCGACGAGGCCTTGGCCGTACTGGCCGCCGAGCCCGCGATGGCCGGACTCCTCGATCGAAAGGTGTGGACGGCATGAGTCGGGTGGCTGCCATCGACTGCGGTACCAATTCCCTCCGGCTGCTGATCGCCGACGTGACCGACGGCCGGCTGCGTGACGTGCACCGCGAGATGCGCATCGTGCGACTCGGCGAAGGCGTCGATGCGACGGGGAGTTTCGGAGAGGCCGCCTTGGCGCGCACCCGGGCCGCCCTCGAGGACTATGCCGCTCTGCTGTTGGAGTATTCGGTCCCGACGGTCCGGATGGTCGCGACGTCGGCGACCCGCGACGCGGCCAACCGCGACGAGTTCTTCGCGATGACGGCCGACGTCCTCGGGGTCGCGGTGCCCGGCGCGGTCGCCGAGGTCATCACGGGTACCGAGGAGGCGGAGCTGTCGTTCCGCGGAGCCGTCGGCGAACTCGATTCTGAGGCAGCGCCATTCGTCGTCGTCGATCTCGGCGGCGGGTCGACGGAGGTGGTCCTGGGCTCTACCACCGAGGTGGACGCAAGCTACTCCGCGAACATCGGGTGCGTGCGGCTCACGGAGCGGTGCCTGAAATCCGATCCGCCGACCGCGGCCGAGATCGAGGAGGCGCGCGCGGTCGTCAGGGAGGGGCTCGCGGCGGCCTTCGCGGCCGTGCCCGTCGAGCACGCGAGGACGTGGGTGGGGGTCGCGGGCACCATGACCACGCTGTCGGCCCTGGCGATGAATCTGGCCACCTACGACTCCGAGATCATCCACCTGTCGCGGGTCGGCTTCGACGATCTGCTGAAGGTCTGCGAGGGGCTGTTGGCGATGACCCGTCGTCAGCGGGCGGCGTTGGGGCCCATGCACGAGGGCCGGGTCGACGTCATCGGCGGCGGCGCCATCGTGGTCGAGGAGCTAGCGCGTGAACTGGGCGAACGCGCCGGAATCCGTGAGCTGGTGGTCAGTGAGCACGACATTCTCGACGGCATCGCGCTTTCGATCGCCTGACGTCGGGTTCGTTCGCGAGATCCCTGGCAAAGGTTTCGTGGCCGATTGGGTGGGGTAAAAACCGTCCGTGGCCGAGCAGAGAACCCGAGACATCGACGACCCGACCGCCGAGATCCTGGCGACCAGTGGACTGATCACGCTGCTGGGCGCGGTCGTCGCCGGCGTGATCGCGGTGGTGGCACTGGGTAGTGGCAGCGTGGCGATGGGCGGCATTCTCGGTGCGGTCGCGTTCGTCAGCTTCGCGGCGAGCATGGTGTGCTTCACCGCGGACAGCAGGCGCTCCGAGGAGACCCCGCTACCGTTCCCGAGTTGGTTGCGGACCGAGTCCGAGACGGCAGCGGAGCTTTCCGCTCTCGGTTAGGCGCTAAGGCCTCAGCGCCGCACGTTGCAGTTGGGCGGGTTTCCGCAATGGTGCCCGCCATCGCACGCGTTGCAATGGCAGTTACAGCCGCCGGCCTTCTGGTCTGGAACTCGCATGGCAGTCCACCTCTGCTGACTCAGTCGTCTATCGACATATGACCATTCGACAATAGTTCCGATCACGCTGAGGCGGAACAGCTCCGCGAAAGGTCTCGGCCAGGTATCAGGACTTGAGGACGGCCGTCAGTGCCTCGAGAACGCCAGGGTCCTCGATGGTCGATGGCACCGGTTCGTCCTTGCCGTCGGCGATGCCGCGCATGGTCTTGCGCAGGATCTTGCCCGACCTGGTCTTCGGAAGTGCGGGCACGACGTCCACTCGCTTGAAACTCGCTACTGCGCCGATCTTCTCGCGCACGGCGGCGACGAGCTCGTCGACCACACCGTCGGCCGACGCCCCCGACTTGAGCACCACGAAGCCTCGCGGCGCCTGTCCCTTCAGGCTGTCGGCGACCCCGATCACGGCGCACTCGGCGACGGCGGGGTGGGTGGCGAGCACGGCCTCGATCGCCCCCGTCGACAGCCGGTGCCCGGCGACGTTGATGACGTCATCGGTGCGGCCCATGACGAACAGATAACCGTCCTCGTCCAGATAGCCACCGTCACCGGACAGGTAGTAACCGGGGAACGCCGACAGGTACGACGCGACGTAGCGGTCGTCGTCGCCCCACAGCGTCGGCAGCGTGCCGGGAGGCAGCGGGAGCTTGACGCATATCGAGCCCTCTTCGCCTGGGTCGCACTCGGTTCCGTCGGGGCGCAGCACCCGAACGTCGTACCCGGGCATGGGCACGGTCGCCGAGCCGGGCTTCACCGACATGGCCTCGACGCCCATCGGCGCTGCCGCGATCGACCAGCCGGTCTCGGTCTGCCACCAGTGGTCGATGACGGGGATGCCCAGCTTCTCGGCAGCCCAGTGATACGTGGCCGGGTCGAGCCGTTCTCCTGCCTGGAACAGATACCGCAGCCGGGAGAGGTCGTAGCGCTCGAGGTGGGCGGCGTCCGGATCGTCCTTCTTGATGGCGCGGATGGCCGTCGGCGCCGAGAAGAGTGCCTTCACGCCGTGTTCGGCGACGACCCTCCAGAACGCTCCCGCGTCGGGCGTGCCGACCGGCTTGCCCTCGTAGAGCACCGTGGTTGCGCCAAGCAGCAGGGGTCCGTAGACGATGTAGGAGTGGCCGACGACCCAGCCGACATCCGAAGCGGCCCAGTACACATCGCCGGGGTCGGTGTCGTAGATGTGGCGCATCGTCCACATCAGTGCGACGGCGTGGCCGCCGTTGTCGCGGACGATGCCCTTGGGCTTGCCGGTGGTGCCCGAGGTGTACAGCACGTACAGCGGATCGGTCGCGGCGACGGGGACGGGATCGACGGGTTGCGCGTCGGCCATCGCGTCGGTCCACGACACGTCACGGCCGGGCACCAGCTCGCACGGCGCCTGCTCGCGTTGGAGGACGACGCACTTGGGCGTGGCATGCTCGGCGAGGTCGAGTGCGGCGTCGACCATCGACTTGTAGTCGACGACGCGGGTCGGTTCGATACCGCACGACGCCGTCACTACGACCGCGGGACGCGCGTCGTCGATCCTGGTGGCCAGCTCGCTCGCCGCGAAGCCGCCGAACACCACCGAGTGCACCGCGCCAAGGCGCGCCGAGGCGAGCATCGCGATGACGGCCTCGGGCACCATCGGCATGTAGATGACGACGCGGTCGCCCTTCTCGACGCCGAGCGACCGCAGGACCCCGGCGAACCGCGACGTCTCGTCGAGGAGTTGGCGGTAGGTATAGGTGCGCTTGGTGCCGGTCAACGGCGAGTCGTAGATCAATGCGGCCTGATCCCCGCGGCCCTGGTCGACGTGGCGGTCGAGCGCATTCGCGCAGGTGTTCAGCTCGCCGTCAGGAAACCACCGGTAGAACGGGGGATTGGAGTCGTCGAGGATGCGTTGCGGGGCGCGGGTCCACGTGACTGCCCTGGCTGCGTCCGCCCAGAACGCGCACGCGTCCTCGATGCTGGTGTCGAACAACTCGCGGTAGCCGGGCATACCGGGCAGCGTACTGGTTTCGGGGGTCCCATAACCTGGACTTATGACTAGTCTTGTGCCACCGATCGAGGGTGTTCGAAGGTCTTTCGTCGAGGCTCGCGGGGTGCGGTTTCACGTCACCGAGTCGGGGCCGGAGGACGGCAGGCCGGTCCTTGCGCTGCACGGATGGCCTCAGCACCACTGGGTGTACCGGGATCTGCTGGCGGACCCGCCCCCCGGTCTGCGCATCATCGCGCCGGACCTGCCTGGCTACGGATGGTCGGGCCCGGCGCCGCACAAATGGGCCAAGGACGACGTCGCCGCCGACGTGCTCGCGCTGATGGACGCGCTCGCCCTGGACCGGGTGTTGCTCGTCGGACACGACTGGGGCGGGTTCGTGGGGTATCGGATGCTGCTGACCGCGCCGGAGCGGTTCGACGGTTATCTGGTGATGAACATGGCCCACCCGTGGCAGACGCCCCGCACGATCCTTCCGCACTTCTGGCGGTTCCTGGCCTACCAGCCGTTCGTGGCATCGATCGGGATGTTCCTGCAGACGAGGACGCCCTACCTCGAGCGCGTCATCTTCGCGTTCGGTCCCAAGGCGCACCGGGTGGACGCCGTGTCGGCTCGCGTCTATGCGGATCGCTTTCGCGATCCCGTGGTGGCGCGGTCGGCGACGGATACCTATCGCACCTTCCTGCTACGCGAGTTGCCATCGGGGGCAAGGGAACCCGAGGATCGCCGGGCGACGGTGCCCATCCGCGCGCTGTTCGGTATGGCCGACTTCGCCGTGCACCACTCGCTGGCCGATCCGGCCACGGCCAAGGCCGACGACTACACGTTCGACCCAGTCGACTCAGGGCACTTCGTCATCGACGAGCGCCCAGACCTGGTGAGGGCCAAGCTGATCGCCCTGGCCGAGGAAACCGCCGGCTGATCCTCCTCCCCGCGACCATTCCGTGAGCAGACGCGAGAGGGTAGGGGCATGACCGACGACTGGCGCAACAGCAACCTGGCGAACTGGGAGTCTCGGGTGCCGATGCACACCGGCCCCGACGGCTACGACCTCGCCGGATTCGACGACCCCAATCACCTGTCCGCGGTGGTGCGCTACGACCTGCCCCGCCTCGGGCGGCTCGACGGGCTCGACGTCGTCCACCTGCAGTGCCACATCGGGACCGACACGGTGTCGCTGGCACGTCTCGGCGCGAAATCGGTCACCGGGCTGGACTTCTCGCCGTCGGCGGTGCAGGCGGGGCGGTCCCTGGCCGCTCGCGCAGGCGCCGACGTCACGTTCGTCGAGGCGGACGTGGACGACGCGGTGGAGGCGCTCGGTGCGGGCTGCGCCGACGTCGTCTACACGGGTATCGGCGCCCTGTGCTGGTTGCCCGATATCCGCCGCTGGGCGGACATCGTCGCGAACCTGCTCCGGCCCGGCGGCCGGCTCTTCATCAGGGAGGGCCACCCGGTGCTGTGGGCGATGAGCGATCCGCGGCCCGACGGACTGCTCGTCATCGAGTACCCCTACTTCGAGACGTCGGGCACGCTCTTCGTCGAGCACGACAGCTACACGGGCTCGGGCACCGTCGCGTCCCCCGAGTCGATCTGCTTCAACCACGGGCTCGGCGAGCTCTTCTCCGCACTCCTCGAGGCCGGGATGACGATCACCGGGTTCGAGGAACACCGGGAGCTGGCGTGGAACTTCTTCGGTGAGGCGATGGTGGCGAGCCCAGAGCACGAGGGCGAATTCGTCCTGGCCGGGGGGAGTGAACGGTTGCCGATGACGTACACCCTGCAGGCGGTCAAGGCGGCGGAGTAGCGAAGGTCGCACACTGGCGGACACGAGCCGGGCGGATCCAGTCCCCCCATCTGGACCCGCCCGCGCTTAGCAAATATAGACACGACTGTTCACGAATGGCAATCTGTGGCGGACTGCAGTCCCGCCTACACTGATTTGATCTTGTCCTGCATTCGCCTCCAACCCAGGCCGACAGATGAGCACCAGCAAGCGACTCAGACCCGGACGTCACCAGCTAAGCCGTGACGAGGTCCAGACCCATCAGCGCGAGCGAATCTTCGCGGCGCTGGAGGCTGTGATGTCAGCAAAGGGCTATACCGCTACCAGCGTCGCCGACATCATCCAGAGCGCCGGGGTTTCGCGGCAGACCTTCTATCAACTGTTCGGGTCCAAACAGGATTGCTTCCTCTCGGGCTACGGACGTCGACAGGGCGCGATCCTCAAGGCGATCTTCGAGACACCTGCGACCAGTACTCCGACGGAGCGGTTCGCCCTGCTGCTGCGTACCTATCTCACCGTGATGGCGAGGGATCCTGCGTTGTCACGGCTGTACTTGATCGGGGTGTACGAGGCGGGGCCCGAGGCGGTGGCCAAGCGACTTGAGATGCAGCAGCAGTTCGTCGACGCCGTCGCCACCGTGTTCGACGCCAGGTTGGAGCAGGACCGTTTCGTCTGCCAGGCGGTCGTCGCCGCGATCTCGACGCTGGTGACCAACGCCCTGCTCGACGACGATCCGAAGGCGGTGCTGGATCTGCACCAACCCCTCGTCGGCCTGGCCGGGAAGCTGATGGTCGACGAATAGGTCACTCTGCGAAGCGGTAGCCCATCCCGGTCTCGGTGAGCAGGTGCCGTGGGTGCGACGGATCGTCCTCCAGTTTGCGGCGCAGCTGGGCGAGGTACACCCGCAGATAGTGGGTCTCCTTGGCGTAGGTGGGACCCCACACTTCCTTCAGCAGTTCCTCCCGACCGACGAGCTTCCCGCGGTTGCGCACCAGCATCTCCAGCAAGCCCCACTCGGTGGGTGTCAGGTGTACCTCCGCGCCGTGCCTGATGACCTTCTTGGCGGCGAGATCGACTGTGAAGGAGGAGGTTTCGACGACGGGCTCGTCGGTCTCCGTGGACGCGGCACCGCGGCGCACCGCTGCCCGCAGGCGCGCGAGGAACTCGTCCATGCCGAACGGCTTGGTCACGTAGTCGTCGGCGCCTGCGTCGAGGGCCTCCACCTTGTCCGAGGAGTCGGTGCGCGCCGAGAGCACGATGACGGGCGCGGTGAGCCATCCACGCAGCCCCTCCAGCACCTCGATACCGGAGATGTCGGGGAGTCCGAGGTCGAGCACGACGACGTCGGGCTTGTGCTCGGCGGCGAGCCGAAGCGCTCGTGCACCGGTGTCCGCGGTGTGCACCTCATAGCCCCGGACGGACAGGTTGATGCGCAGCGCCCGCAGGATCTGCGGTTCGTCGTCGATCACCAGCACCCGGGTCATGGTGCCCCCAGGTCGATCTCGACGGTTAGCCCGCCACCGGGGGTGTCGGTGGCGGTGATCCCGCCACCCATTGCTTCGACGAAACCCTTTGCCACCGAGAGGCCCAACCCGACGCCGGTGGTGTTGTCGTGGTCGCCGAACCGTTGGAAGGGGGCGAACAACTCGTCCATCTGGGTCCGCCGGACGCCGGGACCCTCGTCGATGACGTTGATCAGCACCCGGTCGCCGACCCGGCCCGCGTTGATGCGCACCATGCCGTCGGGGGCGTAGCGCATGGCGTTGTCGATCACGTTGACGAGGACGCGTTCCAACAGCCCGCCGTCGGCCATCGCCGCGGTGTTGCCGACGTCGACCTTGATTCGATCCAATCCGCTGGTACCCCGGGGAATCCCGACGATCGCACGGTGCACCACCTCGTCGAGGTAGACCTGGCGCAGCTCGGGTCGGACCACGCCGGCGGCGAGGCGCGACGAGTCGAGCAGGTTGCCGACGAGCGCCGTCAACTGGTCGATGGACTCCTCGATCGTCGCGAGGAGTTCGGCGGTGTCCTCCGGTGAGAAGCCGACGTCCCCGGCGCGCAGACTCGACACCGCGGCCTTGGCGCCCGCCAGCGGTGTCCGCAGGTCGTGGCTGACCGCCGACAGCAGCGAGCGGCGCAACTCGTCGGCCCGCGCGATGGCCTCGGCCTGCCCTGCCTCGGCGATGAGTTCGCGCTGACGCACCAGTCCCGCCGCCTGCTTGGCCACGGCCGTCAGGACGCGCCGGTCGCGGGCGGCCAGTTGCCGTCCGCTCATCAGCATCCAGAACTCGTCGTCGCCGACTTCGATTGCGGTGTCCGAGGATTCGACGTCGACGCACGGGTCGGTCCCGACGCACGCGATGATGTTCTGCTCACCGTCCTTCTCCCGCAGGATGCTCACCGCGCGCTGCGAGTACGTCTCGCGGACCCGCTCGAGCAGGGCGTCGAGGTCGGCACCGCGTAGCACCGAGCCGGCGAACAGGGCCAGCAGCTCGGCCTCTTGCGACGCGCGGCGGGCCTCCCTGGCGCGCTTGGCGGCGCTGTCGACGAGGGCGGCGACGGCGACGGCGACGAGGAACAGCACGACGATCGTGACGGCGCTGTCGGGTTGGGCAATGGTGAAGCTGTAGCGGGGCTCGACGAGGAAGTAGTTGAGCAGCAGTCCCGACAGCACCGCCGACGCCGCGGCGGGTGTGACACCGCCGAGCAGTGCCACCACGACGACGCCGACGAAGAACAGCGCGCTCTCGCCTGCGATGCCGAGGAATCGGTCGAGCAGCAGCGTGATCACCGCGCACAGCGCCGACGGCACCACCAGCGCGGCGAGCCATGACGCCAGCCGTCGCTCGCGCGGAGAGACCGTCCACGACGGTCCGCCCCTTGCCTGTTCGTGGGTGACCATGTGGATGTCGATCTTCCCCGAGCGCTGCACCGTGGCGGCGCCGATGCCCTCGTCGAAGATGCGGGCCCACCGCGATCGCCGCGACGTGCCGAGAACCAGCTGCGTGGCGTTCATCTCGCGGGCGAAGTCCAGCAGCGACCCCGAGACGTCGTCGCCCGCGACGGTGTGGACCGTCGCCCCGAGACTGGCGGCGAGCTCGCGGATCTTGCCCATCTGCGGCCCGGAGACGCCGGACAGCCCGTCGCCGCGGACCACGTGCACGATCATCAGCTCGGCGCTGGATCGCGAGGCGATGCGAAAGGCTCTGCGCACCAACGTCTCCGACTCGTCGCCACCGGTGACGGCGACGGCGACGCGTTCGCGGGCCTCCCACGTGTCGCTGATCTCGTGGTCGGCGCGGTACTTCGCGAGCGCGGCATCGACCTGGTCGGCGAGCCACAGCAGTGCCAATTCGCGCAGTGCGGTGAGGTTGCCCTGACGGAAGTAGTTGCTCAGCGCGGCGTCGATGCGTTCGGGGGCGTAGACGTTGCCATGGGATAGCCTGCGCCGCAACGCCTCCGGGGTGATGTCGACGAGTTCGATCTGGTCTGCGCGTCGCACCACCTCGTCGGGCACGGTCTCCTGCTGCTCGATCCCGGTGATCTGCGCGACGACGTCGTTGAGGCTCTCGAGGTGCTGGACGTTGACGGTGGACACGACGGTGATGCCCGCGTCGAGGAGCTCGTCGACGTCCTGCCAGCGCTTCGCATTCCGCGAGCCGGGCGTGTTGGTGTGCGCGAGTTCGTCGACCAGGACGACCTCGGGACGACGCGCCAGCACGGCGTCGACGTCGAGCTCGGGGAATTCGCAGCCACGGTAGGCGATGAGATGCGGCGGGATGAGTTCGATGCCGGCGAGCATCTCGGCGGTTCGCTTGCGGCCGTGGGTCTCGACGACCGCGGCGACGACGTCGGTGCCGCGTTCGAGCCTGCGGTGCGCCTCGCCGAGCATGGCGAACGTCTTGCCGACGCCCGGCGCGGCGCCGAGGTAGATGCGCAACTCACCCCGTTTGGTGGGGTGCCTGGGCTCGGAACTCACCTGCCCATCATCCACCCGGACGGTGTTCGTCGAGCGCGATGTTGACGGCGAGCACGTTCACGCTGGGCTCGCCCATGAAGCCGAGCGCCCGTCCGTCGGTGTTGGCGGCGATGACGTTCCTGACCACGTCGGCGCTCAGACCGCGCGCCTGGGCGATGCGGTTGACCTGCAGTTCGGCGTAGGCGGGGGAGATGTCGGGGTCCAGGCCACTGCCGCTGGCGGTCACGGCATCGGCAGGTACCGCAGAGTCGGCGGACGCAGCGCCGCGAATCGGCACCAGCTGGCCGATCGAGTAGTCCTCGCCAGCTTTCGCGCATTCCACCCGGACGCCATCGTAGGTGGCGAGGAACGGGATCTTCGTGGTGTCGCACGGCTCGTTGACGCTGACGACCCGGGCGGGGCGGGCGACGATCCCCGCGGCGTCTCTGGGACCGATGACGGACAGGACCGCCCCGACGCCCTCGCCGGTGCAGAACGGTCTGGCTCCGTTGACTCCGTCGAGCTTGGCGACGTCGGCACTGCGGGTGCACACCTGGGTGAGCAGACTTGGCTTGTCCGGTCCGTCCACGATGCTCTCCGGGCCAAGGTTGCTCGCGCTGGTGGCCATGGGGTCGTAACCGTCGCCCGCGGCCGACGGCCGACTCTGGAGGTACTGCGGAAGGGGGTTGCCGTCGGAGTCGGTGAACAGCTGGCCGATCAGGCTGCTGCCCACCGGCTTTCCGCCCGACTCGACGATCGACCCGTTGGCCTTGTCCTGCAGGCCGGGCAGCTGGGCGGCGAGCCAGATGAACAACGGGTAGGCGCCGCCCACGATCACGGTGAGCACCAGCAGAGCCCGCAGGGCTGCCCAGTGCTGACGAGCGAGGTTGGAGAACTTCATGATTAGGACATCCCTGGGAAGAGTTGGATCAACCTGTCGATCAACTTGATTCCTACGAACGAGGCGATGATCCCGCCGAGCCCGTAGACGTAGAGGTTGCGGCTCAACAGCTTCGACGCGCTGCTGGGGGTGTAGCGGACACCCCGCAGAGACAAGGGGATCAGCGCGACGATCACGAGGGCGTTGAAGACGACTGCGGACAGGATCGCCGACTGCGGGCTGTGCAACCGCATCACGTTGAGCAGATCGAGGCCGGGGAACAGCGTGACGAACATGGCCGGGATGATCGCGAAGTACTTCGCGATGTCGTTGGCGATGGAGAACGTGGTCAACGCACCACGTGTGATGAGGAGCTGCTTGCCGATCTCGACGATCTCGATGAGCTTGGTGGGGTCGGAGTCGAGGTCGACCATGTTGCCGGCCTCCTTGGCCGCCGACGTGCCGGTGTTCATCGCGACGCCGACGTCGGCCTGCGCGAGGGCGGGCGCGTCGTTGGTGCCGTCGCCGGTCATCGCGACGAGCTTGCCGCCCTCCTGCTCGCGCTTGATCAGCGCGAGCTTGTCCTCGGGCGTGGCCTCGGCGAGGAAGTCGTCGACGCCCGCCTCGTCGGCAATCGCCTTGGCGGTCAACGGGTTGTCGCCGGTGATCATCACCGTGCGGATGCCCATGCGCCGCATCTCCTCGAACCGTTCGCGCATGCCCTGCTTGACGACGTCGTTGAGCGCGATGACGCCGAGAGCTCGTGCTGCGCCGTCCTTGAGTTCGCCGACGACCAGCGGTGTGCCGCCGCCCGAGGACACCTCGTCGACCATCGCACCGAGCTCGGGTGGCACGGTGCCGCCGTTGGCACGCACCCAGTCGGCGACCGATGCGGCCGCACCCTTGCGGAGTTGGTGACCGTCGTCGAGGTCGACGCCGGACATGCGCGTGGCGGCGGTGAACTCGACCCAGTGGGCGTTGGTCAGCTCGCCCGCCGCACGCTCCCGTAAGCCGAAGCGCTGCTTGGCGAACACCACGATGGAGCGTCCCTCCGGGGTCTCGTCGGCCAGGCTGGAGAGCTGCGCGGCGTCGGCGAACTGCTCGGTGGTGACCCCGTCGAGTTGGAGGAATGCGCCCGCCTGCCGGTTGCCGAGCGTGATGGTGCCGGTCTTGTCGAGCAGCAGGACGTTGACGTCACCGGCGGCCTCGACGGCGCGACCGGACATCGCCAGCACGTTCCGCTGAACCAGCCGGTCCATACCCGCGATGCCGATGGCGCTCAGCAGGGCACCGATCGTCGTCGGGATGAGACAGACCAGCAGGGCCACCATGACGATGCCGCTGATGCCATCGCCGGTGAGCGCCAACGAGTCAGGGACACCGGGGTTGTTGGCCTTGCTGAAGATCGCCAGCGGCTGCAGGGTGGCGACCGCGAAGACGAAGATCAGGGTGAGCGCGGCGAGCAGGATGTTCAGCGCGATCTCGTTGGGCGTCTTCTGCCGGTTGGCACCCTCGACGAGGGCGATCATCCGGTCGATGAAGCTCTCGCCGGGCTTCTGGGTGATCTTCACGACGATCCGGTCCGACAGCACCGTCGTGCCGCCGGTGACGGCGGAGCGGTCGCCGCCCGACTCGCGGATCACCGGCGCGGATTCACCCGTGATGGCCGACTCGTCCACCGAGGCAATGCCTTCGACGACGTCGCCGTCACCGGGGATCACCTGTCCGGCCTCGACGACGACGAAGTCGCCCTGGCGAAGCAGGGGTGCAGCGACCTCCTCCTCGGTGCCTGGCGTGGTCGATGTCCAGCCGTTGAGCCGTCGGGCGACCGTGTCGGCCTTGGTCTTTCGCAGCGAGTCGGCCTGGGCCTTGCCGCGACCCTCTGCGACTGCCTCGGCGAGGTTGGCGAAGATCACGGTCAGCCACAGCCAGACGACGGTCAGCCAACCGAACCACGACGGCTCGACGACGGCCAGGATGGTGCTCCACACGGCGCCGATCTCGACGACGAACATCACGGGGTTGCGCCACAGCGTGCGCGGATCGAGCTTGCGCAGGGCGTCGGGGGTCGAGCGCCAGAGCATCGTGGGGTCCAGTAGTCCGCCGCCGACGCGCTTCTTCAGCGCAGTCTTCTCGCCGAACGTGCCGCCACGGTCATCTTTGGCGCCGTTCTTCGCAGTGGTGTCACGTTCGACGGGCGAGGACGTTTTGGTCATGGCCATTTTCAGTGAATTCCTTCAGCGAGGGGTCCGAGTGCGAGCATCGGCAGGAAGGTGAGGGCGACCAAGATGACCGTCACGCCCGCGACCATGCCGATGAACTGCGGGCGGTGCGTCGGCAGCGTGCCGACGGACTCCGGTGTACTGCGTTGGACGGCAAGGGAACCGGCGAGTGCGAGCACCAGGATGATCGGCAGGAAGCGGCCGAATGCCATCGCGAGCCCGAGTGCGACGTTGTACCACTCGGTGTTGACCGAGATGCCAGCAAATGCCGAGCCGTTGTTGTTGGCCGCCGAGGTGAAGGCGTACAGCACCTCGGAAAGACCGTGTGGCCCGGTGTTGAGCATGCCGGCTCGCTGGCCGGGCATGGCCATCGCGACGGCGGTACCGGTCAGCACGATCAGCGGCGTGACGAGGAAGTATGCGGCCGCGAGCTTGATCTCACGCGGCGTGATCTTCTTGCCGAGGTACTCGGGCGTGCGGCCGACCATCAGTCCTGCGACGAACACCGTGATGACGGCGAGGATCAACATGCCGTACAGGCCGGAACCCGTACCACCGGGGGCGACTTCACCGAGCTGCATGTTGAACAACGTCATCAGACCGCCGAGGCTGGTGTACGAGTCGTGGAACGAGTTGACCGCGCCGGTGGACGTCAACGTGGTCGCGTCGGCGAAGACGGCCGAGTCCGGCACGCCGAAACGTTGTTCGACGCCCTCCATGGCCGAGCCGATCGCCGTCGGGACGGTGCCGTGAGCCTGGATCTGGAAGAACATCATCAGCGAAACGCTCAGCGAGGCAATCACACCCATCACCGCTACGATCGCGTAGCCCTGCTTCTTGCTGCCGACCATGCGGCCGAACATGCGAGGCATCGAGAAGGAGATGACCAGCAGCAGGAAGATCTCCACCCAGTTGGTCCACGCGGTGGGGTTCTCGAATGGGTGCGCGGAGTTGGCGTTGTAGAAGCCACCACCGTTGGTGCCGAGTTCCTTGATGGCCTCCTGGCTGGCGACCGGGCCGCCGGGGATGGTCTGCTGCGCGCCGGCAAGGGTGTTCATCACCTGGTCGTGCAGGTGGAAGTTCTGGATGGCGCCGCCGGCGATGAGGACGAGAGCGGCGATGACCGCCAAGGGCAACAGGATTCGTATGGTGCCGCGCACCAGGTCGACCCAGAAGTTGCCCAACTCGTCGGTGCGTCGACGGGCAAACCCACGGACCAGCGCCACGGCCACGGCCATACCTACGGCAGCAGAGACGAAGTTCTGCACGCCGAGTCCGGTCATCTGCACCAGGTGACCCATGGTCGACTCGCCGGAGTAGGCCTGCCAATTGGTGTTGGTGACGAAACTGATCGCGGTGTTCCACGCCAGGGCCGGCGTCATCGGCGTGGCGGGGTCGTTCAGGTGCAGTGGCAGCCTGCCCTGCACCAATTGAAGGACGAACAGAAACAGCACGCTGATTGCGGAGAACGCCAGCACACTGCGGGCATAACCGCCCCATGTCTGCTCCGCCTTCGGATCAGCCCCAATCGACCGGTAGATGAGTTTCTCGGCGCGGGAATGCCTTTCGGCGCTGTACACGCGAAACATGTAGTCGCCGAGCGGAACGTGAACCAGAGCGAGAGCCAGAACCAGGACGGCGAGGAACACGACCCCTGACGTGGTGGTGCTCATTAGAACTTCTCCGGAAAGAGCAGAGCACCAACCATGAACACGGCCAGACCCGCGGCCAGCACCAGACCGACGACGTTGTCGAGGCTCACAGTCCCTCGACCAACTTCTGCATCAAGCCCAGCAGCGCGAAGATCGCCACCGTCAGCACGACGTACAGCAACACCGTCATTTCGTCTCCATTCACAGGGCAAGCCACGCTGGACTCGCCGACTTCCGTGCCGCCTCATCGCAGTCTGGGGTCGGCACGATTCGAAGCTAACGACCTCCGCCGCGGCGATCGCCGTCCTTGACGGTTCCTTGACACCCCGGATCCAGACCTTTACGGCATCCATGCACGACGGTGTGACGGGCGCAGCACGTGTCCACCCGTTCTTCGCTGAATCTCTCGAACGGTGTCGGGGGACCAGGGTTTTAACGGTGTTTTCAGCCTGACCCGCTGAGCGAAGCTCGGCGCAACTGCAGAAGCAGGTTCGAATCCTGCACCTGCCAAACTGATCAGCCCCACTTTCGAGTGGGGCTGAGTGCACTGAATCGCGTTGTAGCCATGGGACGCCGGGTCCTCGGCGGTTAGCCGGCGTGCGCGACGAATACGGCGAGATCGAATATGGCGGGTTACCGGTACGAATCGTCAGAGGCCGTAGCCGTTGGCGACGGTCGGCCTCCTCTGATGATGAAAAGGATCGTCAGGCTGCAGCTTTAGAGACTCACTGGCCGTGGCCCCGGTAGCGAGGCGTGTGGGTCACCCGGTGACGTTGCCAGTTTGCTCCTCAGGACGCTGGTGAGCTCGGGCTAACCGCTCCAACTCCGCCGCCTCCGCCTGGGCTACCTTCGTCTCGGTCTCGACGTCGACCGACTTGGCCAGGATCCAGTACAGGACTCCGGCGACCGGAAGACCGATGAACATTGAGATGTCGGCCCCACCGAGTTGGGTCGCGACAAACCCGGTGTACTTGCTGGTGCTGAGGAACGGGAGCATCGCCGCGAAGCCCACGAGATACGACGTGATGCCGCGCCAGCCCCATCGTCCGTACATGCCATGAGGGTTGAATATCTCGGCGATGGCATAGTGCCCACGTCGCACGATGTAGTAGTCGACCAGGTTGACCGCGGTCCACGGGACGAACAGGTAGAGCACCAGGAGCAGGAAGTCCTCGAAGTTGGTGAGGAAGTTCTCGCCGATGAGCAAGGCCGGGATGAGGGAGAGCACCGCGGTGAAACTGATGGTGATGATGCGCACCGTGGCCGTCGGGCGGACCTTCTTGAACGAGTCGATCGCACTGATCAAAGTGAGCGACCCGCCATACATGTTCAAGGCGGTGACCGAAATGAGGCCGAGCGTGGAAAAGACGAGGGCAATAGCTCCGAAGCCCGGAAACACGTGATCGCCAGCCGCCTTCAGCGACGCGATCGTGTCGAAGCTGTCGCCTGCCCAGGCGGCCAGCGCGGCACCCAGGCACATCAGCCAGATGGCGCCGAGCGCAGAGCCCCAGTACGTCCATAGGAAGGTGAGGCGGACCGTGACCGACGGGGGAAGGTAGCGGGAGTAGTCCGAAACGTAGATGGCCCAGCTGATCTGGTAGCCGGCGACCGCACCGAACTGGATGAGGAAGGGAGTCCATTTGAAGCCGCCGAGGTCGAAGGAGCCCGCCGGATAGGACAACGTGCAGACCCCGATCGTGAGGAGCCCGAAAATGATGAGGAAGCCCGCCGTCAGCCACCGCTCGACTCCGTGGATGAGGTCGTACCCGACCAGCGCCACGATCGCAGCAACCAAGGTGGCAACCACGATCCACATCTTGCTGGGACCATGAACGGTCGAGTGGAGGGCGTCGCCAGCCAATATAGTGTTGAAGATGTTGAAGCCCGCGTACTGAAGGTATGCGAACGCCCAGACCAGCAACGCGCCCATATATCCGAACTGCGGGCGTGACTGGATCATCTGGGGCAGCCCCAGCTGCGGGCCTTGCGCTGAGTGGAACGCCATGAAGAATGTGCCGAACAGGACTCCCCCGATAATCGCGAGCATCGACCAGATCAGATTGCCGCCCCCGGTGACCGAGAATGTGCCGACAGCCAGAGTCGCGATCTGGGCGTTGCTCATGAACCACAGGGGGCCCTGACTCCATACCCTGCCGTGCCGTTCGTTGAGCGGCACATAGTCGATCGAGCGCACCTCGACCCCAGCAATGCGTCCAGGAGTTGGGGGCGACGTCTCACCGGACATGCGGCCTCCTTGCGCTGAAGGACATGACTGACAAAAGCTCGTAGCCGACGTGCAAGGCGCCGGTGCTCGTCAATCCGGCGTGATCATATGCCTGAGCGACCTCCGTACCCCGCGTTATTGACCAGAAGACTTACGCCGGGGTCTAGACGGCGCCTCTCTGTGTCAAGTGCCCGGACTGAGGTCAGTTGTAGGGTGGCTGGATATTGGAGTCGCTCCCGAGTGTCCTCCGGGCCTGCCCCACGTCGCGTTTCGAGAATTCCTACCCTGGGATCGAGACTTTGACGTATCCGATATGGACGCGATACCGCCGTAGCCTGCGGGAGTCGGAACTACGGTCAGGATCGACAGCGGGTGGGAAAGGGCGAGCACTCATGGATATCTTCGCGCAGTGGTACAGCGACGCAACGACATTTGGCTGGCGGTCGTCAACGCCAACCAACGCTGGACGAGAAGTCACCGTGTTCACCCGGCGCGCTGGCACACCGGGGGCACCTGCCCTGGTGTGTGTTCACGGCTTCCCAACCTCGAGCATCGACTATTTCGCACTAGTAGGTGAACTCGGCGCGGACTTCGACATCTTCCTGCTGGACTTCCCCGGCTTCGGGTGCTCCGACAAACCACCGGCACCCTATGTCTACTCGTTGTATGACGACGCACGCCTGCTGGTTCACGCCATCACCGAGGTATGGAAGCTGACCGAATACGCGATGATCACCCATGACCGCGGCAGCAGTGTCGGGATGATCGCCCTGGGCATGCTGGCAGCCGAGCAGCACGAGGCGATACCCACCAACGTCATCCTCACCAACGCGAACATCTTTCTTCCCCTGGGCAACCTCACCGCCTTCCAGACGGCGCTGCTCGACGATGCCACCGGACGCGCCACCGCAGCGGCGACCACGCCGGAGCTATTGGCGGCAGGGCTGGGCGCGAGCACCTTCATGCCGCGGCGCACCCTGGCCGACCCCGAGATCGCCGCCCTGGCGAAATGCTTTGCTCGCCACGACGGCGTCCGCGTACTGCCCGACACGATTCAATACCTGCACGAGCGCGCTGCCGATGAAACCAGTTGGCTCGCCGCACTTTCGGCCAGCGACATCAATACAACGCTGGTGTGGGGTCTGCACGACAACATCTCGCCGGTGCGGGTCGCGAATTACGTCTGGCAAGCCTTTCTCAAAGACAAACCCGGCACGAACCGCTACTGGATCGTCCCGAGCGCTGATCACTACCTGCAATGCGATGCCCCCGGCCAATTGGCACGGATCGTGCGCCTCACCTGCGAAGGCGCCGACATCGCGCTTCAAACACTCGGTGACCAATGCAGTGGCGCGGTCCTAGTGGATTACAGCCGCAGTGCTTCCGCAGACCTCGCCTAGAGGCTTAAAAGCCCAACCTATGCCCGCGGGGCGAAGGGGGATTCGAAACCCACGACCCCGACACTGCCAGGAGCAGGCAGTGACCATGAACAGGCTGTTTAACAGCCGAAGGGGTCTGTCGTTGGCGTAGGTGGGCGGGCAACTGTCGTCAGTGTTGTCGTCAAGTTTGTGGTCAAGCGGCCATCACGACAGTCGCGGTCTGATCGTCGACCCCGGTGTCAGGCAGTGGTCGACGCTCGCGGCGCCACGCCCGGGTCATGTCCACACGGGACGTGAACCAGATCGGTGGACGTGGCACTGCGAACGATCGCCGATGATCTCTACTCGCGCGCGACAGAACGACGCGCGTGTAGGTGGTGCCAGGTCCGATCCCATCCCCTACACGTGGGATCGATACAGCCAGGGACCGTGCTCGATGACCTCGTCAATCTTGAAACCCATGTCGGCCTCCGCGACGATGAAGTTGGGTACGGAAGCGCGTTTCTCGGTCCGAAATGACGAATGCACAGCGACGTCCCGAGCGTGCCTCTAGTCACGTGCCGGTACGGCGGTCACACTGGCTGCGTAGAGAAGGGAGCCGCCATGGGGTCGTCTGCATATCAACGCATCCGCGCCGCTCATCTCCACGACGTGTCCGCCGCACTCGACGATCACATAGGTCGCCTGGACTGGTCAGCGGCGCAGATTCGGCGGTATCGCGACGAGAGGTTGCGTTCAGTGCTCGCCTACGCGCACGAACGGTCGCCGTTCTACGCCGCGCGGTTGTGCGGCATGGACTTCGAGTCGGTGGCGGTATCGGACCTGGCGTCGATTCCGATCCTGACGAAGTCCGAGGCGCAACACGAATGGGACGCAATCGCGACGACGCCCGACCTCAATCGCAAAGAGGCGGAACGGGTTCTCGCCACACAGGCCGGGTTCTCCTATACGCGACATGATCAGCAGGTGTTCAGTTCCGGCGGCTCGAGCGGGGTGCGCGGGGTGTACGTCTGGGATTGGCAATTCTTCGTCACCACCGCGTGCCTGGCGTGGCGGATGCAGGCGCGTGCCGAACGCAGCGCCCAAACGGAGGCACCTGCGCGGTTGGCCGTGCTTACCGCCGGGGTCCCACCGCATGCGAGCACGCCGCTGTTCGACGTCCCCACCCTCGCGGGTATGGACACCGCCGTCATCGAAGCCGGAGCACCGTTCGACGAGGTCCTCGCCGCGGTTGAGCGTTATGCGCCAACGCATCTGGTCGGGTATGCCAGCGTCGTCTGCCGCTTGGCTCGTGCAACGTTGGCTGGTCGCCTCGGTATTCGACCCCGTCGGGTGAGCACCAACTCCGAGCCGCTCTTGCCCGAGGACCGCGACGCGATCATACAAGCCTGGGATGCGCCTCTCCACAATCTCTGGGGCTCAACCGAACTCGGTGTGCAGGCGGTCAGCTGCGGGTACGGATCGGGACTGCACATCTGTGAGGACGAGGTGATCCTGGAACGCGTCGATGCCGCGGGGGTACCGGTCGGGCTCGATGAGCCGGCGGTGCGCACGCTGGCCACCGGCCTGTCGAACCGCTCGTTTCCCTTCGTCCGATACGACCTCGGCGATGAGATTACGATCATGTCCGAGCCGTGTGTCTGCGGCAGCGCGTTTGCTAGGGTGGCCGACATCAGTGGCCGCCGTGACGACGACTTCGTCTATGGCTCACACTCGGTGCCCGCCAGCGCCTTTCGGCATGTGCTCGGCACCGATCCGCGCATCGTCGAGTATCAGGTGCTGCAGACCGAGCGCGGAGCCGACGTGCTCGTGGTCGGCACCATGAGCGTGCAGGACTTGGTCCCGGCGTTGGTCGCGGCGCTGCAACGCTACGGGATGACCCAGCCGTCGATACGCATGCTCTCGGTCGACACCTTGACCAGGAACCAATCGAGCGGCAAACTCAAGCGCTTCGTGCCACTCTCGGGCTGATCTTACGGCCTTGACCCTGCCGTCCGAACGCGGTGTTTCATTCCGTGGCGCGCCGCGGCAAGGGCCCGCTATGGAGAGGCGGTTGTGCGCTTGGACAGATGACCGATGGGTCGAGGTGCGGTCGTGAGCGGTCGGCATTACCCACGCCGGTCCGCACACGGCTCGAACGATTGTCGCGGGTGGTTGCGATGGTGTGACTATCGTATCTGGAGCTTTATCTCGAACACCGCGGCACCAAACTGCCCGCCAACGCAACTGCTCGGCAACGAGCCTCCCACATAACGACAAGCGCCGATTTAATTACCCTCTATTCTTCGAAGGCTCGTCGCGAATCATGTTGCGGCCAATGACAATACGCCTCCAGCCCCCAGGGGATTCGCATTCCGGGCATTTCTCCAGGATGGCCCTGGGCAGGGCGAGTTCAGGCCGCGCCGAACAACAGCCCGAGGAGATAGGTGACCGCGGCGGCGCCGTAGCCGATGAGCAGTTGACGTAGCGCCCGCCGCATGGGTGGTCCGCCGGAGAGCAATCCGACGACGACACCGGTCGTCAGGAGCGCGGCCCCCACCAGGACGGCGGCGACGGTGACGGCGGCCAGGCCTTGCAGTCCGAACAGGTAGGGCAGCACCGGGACCAGGGCGCCGGAGGCGAAGAAACAGAAACTCGATGCCGCGGCACCGATGCCGGTGCCGACCGCGTCGTGACCTTCGGTGCTGGGCGCCGCGTCGCGGGGGTGCCCGGAGAAACCCGGTGTGCCAGCGGTGAGGACTTCGGTGGCGCGCTCCCGTGCTTCGGACTCGCTCATCCCGCGGGCCCGGTAGACCAGCGCTAGCTCGTTGGCGTCAACGTCGAGGCGGGGTAGCGCCGAGTCGGCACGCGGATCTGGGGTGGAGGCTCGCAGCAGTTCGCGCTGGGAGTTCACCGATACGTATTCCCCCGCCCCCATCGACAGCGCACCGGCGAGCAGGCCGGCCAGACCCGTCACGAGGACGGTGTGGTTGGAGACCCCGCTGGCGCTGATGCCCAGGACCAGGGACAGATTGCTGACCAGGCCGTCGTTGGCGCCGAACACCGCCGCCCGGAAGGTCCCCGACAGCCGGTTGCGCCCGCGGGTGGCCAGCGCGCGAACCACTTCGGCGTGCATGTGTTCGTCGGCGGCCATGGCGGCGGTGGCATCGGCCTCGGTGTCATAGGTCGAGCGGTCTTCGGCGCGTTGGGCCAGCGCCAGTACGAACACGGACCCGAAGTGCCGGGCCAGGAATCCCAGGATCCGGCTACGTAGCGCCGCGCGGCGGGGTTTGCCGACCTGATCGCCAAGAAGTGTGCGCCAATGGTCTTCGTGGCGGCCCTCGGCGTCGGCCAGGGCTAGCAGGATTTCGCGTTCCTCTCCGCTGCGCCGCCCTGCCAGATCCCGGTAGACCGCTGCCTCGGCCCGTTCGTCGGCCAGGTACCGGCGCCAGCGCCGCAACTCCGTTGACGTCGGGCTGCCGTCCCGGGCAGGGACCGCTGTCTCGCCGGGTGCACCGGGACGAAACGTATTGTCGTCCATGCCGAGTGATCATTCCTGATCCGAGTGCACACCGTACAGAGACTGCGAATCCGTACGAAAGACGGTGGAATGACATTGCGGCTCGGATCGCCTTCGCGAGTCCGTACTGCGTGATGCCCAGGGGCGTAAAAAGCTGGCTGACGCGTTGGCGGACTTCCGAGCCTCGCGCGCCAGACGACGTCGCGTTCGATCGTTGTGGCTCAAGCGATCCGTTCGATCGCGCCCAGTTCGGTCGCCAGCTTCTCTCGGGCGACCTCGGCGTCATAGTGCGCCTGCATGTTGATAAAGAACATGTCCGTCAGCCCGAGTGCGCGCGACAGTCGCAGCGCCGTGTCGGCGGTGATCGCCCGCTTGCCGTGAACGATCTCGTTGATCCGGCGAGCAGGGACGTCGATGGCTTTGGCGATCCGGTACTGCGTGATGCCCATCGGCTCGAGAAACTCCGTCATGAGTATCTCGCCGGGGTGAGTGGGGGCGAAGTCGGCCATGGAGGTCTCCTTTCTAGTAATAGTCAACGAGTTCGAGATTGGATGCGCCGCTGGCACTCCAGGTGATGCAGACCCGCCATTGGTCATTCACCCGCACGCTGTACTGACCGGCACGATCGCCGACCAACTTCTCCGCCGTCGGGCCAGCACAGCCAACCACTTACCGCTCAGTGCCGAACGGCCGCCGTCCGGTTGACAAGATCGTCGACAACGCTGATCAGCACGCCATTTCGCATGGCGCTGGCCCGCTGCCGTTCCGCACCGCCGCCCCGCGCTTGCAACCGCCGCACGAACGCCGTGACGAGGTCGAACTCCCCGTACGCCTGCAGGACGGGTTTCACGAAGTCCACGAGCCGTCTGACTTGCACGGCGGCAGGCATGATTCGTCCGCTCATCGCGTCTATACCGCTGCCAGACCAACCGTCCCGGGCAGCGCGCCAGTACGCGGCCCGCAACAGCTCGCTGCACGGACGAGGCCCCGGGTCGCCCGCCTCTACGCGCGCCGCCGCCACTACCACCATCGCTCTGACCAGAACGGCAAGCGCCACGGTGTCATCGATGTCGGCATTGACATCCATCGACCGGATCTCCAACGTCGACCACCTCGTATTGAACCGGATGTCCCAGTAAGGGGTGTCTGCGTCCAACATCGCCTCGGATTCGGCCATGGCCTCGGCGAGTTGACGTTGATGGCTCACCGATTCCACGTACGGGGGCGGCCCCAAACACGGAAACCGACTCCTGATCACGGCACGCCAGCTGGCATACCCCGTGTCTCTGCCCTGATCAAACGGTGAGTTGGCACTCAATGCCACCAGCAACGGCAGCCACGGTCTGAGGTGGTTGCCGACGAGAACGGCAACTTCGGCGTCGGGCTGATGCACGTGCACGTGCACGGCACAGATCGCGAAGTCGTCGAGCATCGTCCGGTACTGCTGGACCGCGGCGCGATAACGGGGATGGTCGCCCACAGCGCCCGGTGCGCAGCCAGCGACTACCGGCGTGCCCGATGCATAGATCCGCAATCCACCGGACGCGGCGGCCGCCGCTGCAGCCGCGGTGCGCAGCCCAAACAGGTTCGCCCGCAGCGCTTTCACATCGGCACACGGCGGCGTGTTCACCTCCACTTGGTATTGCGTGAACTCACCACACACCCGATCGGTCAACGTTTCGCGCGCGGTTGCAACCACTTGGGCGCCGGCGGGTCGCGGGGTCCATGATCGTGGGTCGACGAGAAAGTATTCCTCCTCGACTCCTATCAGCGGTATGGACATGTCCTCGTCAACGATCAGCTTGCGTCGAGGCCAAACCACCGCAGAGCACGGTCAGTGCCGAGTTCGGTGCCGCCGGCTCGATGGTCTTCATGCTCGTTGAATACCCCCTAAAACGCACACCAGCGCACCGAGGTGCGCAAGACATCGAACAGCCGCGTTGCTTCGATGCGCGTCACCCGCTTGTCTGCTAGGTCCACGACGGCTCCTCCGGTTGGGTGCACCGCTTCGCGGCGTCGGTCGGCTGGGAGTGGGGCCGTTCGTCTTGGCGTGGCCTTCGATCCGCGGCCCCACTCGGTGGCGTAGATACCCCCACAAAGGCGCTCCAAGCCTCGACGACGCACAGCGCTCGTCGGGTTGCGTGCGGCCCGCGGCGGCGTCTCCACCGGCACCGAAGAAGCGGCGGACCATTTCTCCGGAGTCCTTTCTCGGGAACACCTTTTAGGGTGTCTGCTCGTCAACGTCTCCGGATCGAACGCCGCCCACGCCGCTGGGTCACCGCCAAACAAATCGATCGACGATCTGGGCCGTGGTGCCGGGACGTGGGCAAGACCTCTCTGCCACATCGGACAATTCCGAGTGCACGATCAGCATGGTGCTGGCGTCGGAGAGTATGCGCGGCGCGGCTTCGCACAGAGGGTCCAGTATTCAACCGCCGTCGGCTCCCCCCGTCCACCGCGACCATCGGCCCGGCGGGTCGCGGCATCGGCAGTGCACCGCCACCGGGCGGGCATGGCACGTTAGGCGGGTTGCACAACACAACGTCGAACGGGCCGACTTCGGTGGCCCGCGCCCCGCTGCCCAGATGCGGGTCTACGCGGACGCCGGCGGCGAGAGCGTTCGCCCGCGCGCAACGCATTGCTGCAGAGGACACGTCGAACTCAGTGACCGTGCCCGCACCTGCGGACGCCGCGTTGATCGCGACGAAGCTACTTCCGGTGCACAGATCGGCCACCCGGCGCCTCCGCAGGTCGACGCAGGCCATGCCCGCATCGGCGGGGTCACCCGGGAATTCGACAACGAAATCACCGAGCAGCATCCCGAGGAGAGGTCGTGTGCAAGAGCACCGACGGCACCACCCATGCCGGGGTCATCACCTTAAACCGACTCGACGACGCCAAGACCCGCGTCACTGCTCAAATCGACTGCGAGCCCGAGGGTTTCGTCGAGAGGGCGGGCGCGGTCCTCGGCGTTGACGACCACAAGGTGTCATCGGACCTCGACCACTTCAAGGAATACATCGAGGCGCGCGGGACCGAGACCGGCGCATGGCGCGGCGACGTCGAGCGGGCTCCTGACCGCTGACGCGCAGGGCCCGTCCTCCCGTGGGAACGGGCCGTGCGCATGATCGGCGCCAAACCACGCCCATTCACTGCGGCGGCTGGACGCCCAGGGTGCACACTGTCACCCATGAACCTTCGAGACTCCGGCTCGGCCAGGTGGGGTGGCCGATGACCACCTATCGCATTCTCGACGAGCGGGGCGATGTCGTGGCCACGAAGGAATTCGACGACGCCAACGCCGCCGCAACGTGGTTCGGTGGTGCCGCCGACGATGGTCGGCGCATGGAAGTTCACGACGGCGACCGCTGGCGCCTGTTCGAAGACGGACCACGCAACCCCGAATAAAGCATCGGGTTCATCGAGTGCCGTTGAGTAGGGAAATCCGCCTAACTGTGTTGGTCCCAAGACGTCTTCGCCAAAGTGGTCATCGTTGCCGTTGTCGGTGATGCTCACACTCGCCAAGAGGCCCACGACGAGCGCTGCGACGAAGATCATGGTCGCCAGACCCACTGCGGCACGGAGAAACTCGCGACCCGAACACTGGTCGAGGCGTGGCGGCAGCCAAGCCACCAAGGCCGACGAGGATCGCGACCGAGGTCGCGGCGACAACACCCGTGAGCTCAGTGAAACGTTGATTTCGGACTGAATTCCCATGTGCTTCATTCCCTGTGTCGACGGACGAAAACACGTGGTCCAAGAACGGTCTACGCGCAGTCGTGACCGCCGAGGCCAGTGGACCCGAGACACGCCTCGGAATATGCCGAATTTCTCAGGAAATCGCGGGATCATCACCCGATGCACCGCCCCGCCGAGGCTGACTTGAAGTGAATTCTCGCCGGAAGGTGCATGTCGTCGTGGGCCTCGCGGTGGTGGGCGCCGTATTGGCGTTCGTGCTCGCCGCGTGCCCCAGCTACCGGGACGGAATGTCCGGGCAGCTGGCTGCGGCCAAGGAAGACACCGTATCCGCGGCACGTTCGGGTGCACTCGCAATACGACTATGGGCGCGGCATCGCTCGACCCGCGACCTGACGTGCGTTCAGCTCTCCGATGCCCGCGACGAAGTCGTCAAGGCCTACGACGACATCGCGACCCTCACGGCAGACAACCCGGACGACCTTTCCCATCAGCGCCTGTTGGCCGGCCGGATGACCGACTTGGCCGGCACTCTCGACGAGGCCAATGCCGCCGTTCGCGCCGTTGCTGGGCTACTTGATCCTCAAGCCGTCGTACAACGCCTCGTCGACGGCGCCGACGCCCTGGAACGCGACTACCGCTGATGAAGAAGATCTTCGCGGTCGCATTGGGCATCCTCACCGCTATCGGTGGATTCCTCGACATCGGCGACCTGGTGACCAACGCCGTCGTCGGCGCTAGATTCGGGATGGCATTGGCCTGGGTCATTCCGGTTGGAGTGCTCGGGATTTGCCTATTTGCGCAGATGTCGGGTCGAGTCGCCGCGGTCAGTGGGCGGGCCACGTTCGAGATCATCAGGGAGCGTCTCGGTCCGCGGACCGCGGCGGCCAACCTCGGGGCGTCCTTCTTCGTCAACCTCATGACGGTCACCGCCGAGATCGGCGGCATCTCACTGGCTCTGCAGTTGGCGACTGGCGTCGGCCCGCTGCTCTGGGTGCCCGTGGCGGCGTTCGGCGTGTGGATCGTGGTGTGGCGGGTCGGCTTCTCGGTGATGGAGAACCTCACCGGCCTCATCGGCTTGAGCTTGATCGTCTTCGCGGTGGCGGTATTCCTGCTTCATCCGGACTGGGCGGCGCTGGGCCGCCAGGCGATCTCGCCCACGATCCCCGAGACCGAGTCCGGGGCCACGTACTGGTATTACGCCATTGGCCTATTCGGCGCGGCGATGACACCCTATGAGGTGTTCTTCTTCTCCTCCGGCGCCGTCGAAGAACATTGGACGGTCAAGGATTTGGGCACGTCCCGGTTGAACGTGTTGATCGGATTCCCGCTCGGCGGAATCTTGTCGTTAGCCATCGCTGCCTGCGCCGCCATCGTCTTGCTCCCCGCACAGATCGACGTGACCTCGCTGTCACAAGTCGTGATGCCGGTCGTGGTCGCCGGCGGAAAACTTGCGCTGGCGTTCGTCATCATCGGCATCATCGCCGCAACAGTGGGCGCAGCCTTGGAGACCACACTGTCCTCGGGCTACACCTTGGCGCAATTCTTCGGCTGGGCCTGGGGCAAGTTCCGCCGCCCCGCCGAAGCCGCCCGCTTCCACACAGTGATGTTGGTCGTCGTCGTTGCCTGCGCCGCTGTGCTCTTCACCGGTGTCGACCCAATCCTCGTCACCGAATACTCGGTCGTGTTCTCGGCGATCGCCCTACCGCTGACCTACCTGCCCATCCTGATCGTCGCCAACGATCCCGGCTACATGGGCGACCACGTCAACGGCCGGGTCACCAACGCCTTGGCATCGGTCTACCTCGTCCTCATCCTGGTCGCGTCCCTCGCCGCCATCCCCTTGATGATCGTCACGCAGGCAGGCCAATGACAGACTCCGACAACGACTTTCCCGACGCACCCAATCCAGCAGGGCATCTCCTAGACGCCCGCCTGCACCTGCTGGACCGTCAACTGCTCGATGAGCACGGCACGCCGGTCGGCATCGTCGACGACCTCGACTTGCAGGGCGTGTCCGTGGGCGCCGACATCGGACGCGGTACGGCACCCCCGCGGGTCAGCGGCATCCTCACCGGCCAGGTGTTGGCGACCCGCATCTTCGGCGGCCAACCCCCTCGATCGCGGCTCCAGCCCCTACCGTGGCGGCTGATCGCCAAGGTCAGTGACGTCGTTCAATTAGGCCCGACAGATCAACCCTTCGACGGATTGTGGGTCGAGCATTGGCTGCGTGATCATCTGATCGGACGAATCCCCGGAGGCCGCCGTGCAGCTAAGTGAGCTCCTCGGTCGCGAGGTGGTCGATGCCACCGCTGGGCGTTTGGGCACCATCATCGACATCCGTCTCACAGTCACCGGGGATCTCGACGAAAACCCAGACATACCAATCCTTTTCGGTTTGCTCGTCAGCCCCAGAACCCGCTCCTCGTATCTCGGTTACGAACGCTCCGACGCACAGCGGCCCAAGACGCTGGCAGCCCTGCTGCGCTGGCGGCACCGCGGCACCTTTCTCGCGCTATGGGATGACGTCGCCAAAATCGACGCCGACTCGGTTTCGTTGCGCCACGGGTTCACGCGGTACACGCCTACCCTGCGCGACGACGACTGACGCGAGCTGGGTCTAATCCTCGAGGGCCCCTGAGGGCGATCTTGGATTGGATCCCGATGCCCGACAGGTGCCGCCTGACCGTGACGACGCAGCCAGTACCCGAGCCATACACCTCGAGCGTGCGTCGGCCGGACACGGTGAGGCGAGCGTCCTGACCGACTTTGACCGGCTCATTGGTCGATGACCAGCATTCGCCCACTTTCGCCGAGCGAGCGGAACACCTCGGTTCCGGTCTGCCCCGCTACTGGGTCCAGCGCTCAATTCACGCCGCCCAACGATCTGGCGAACCTGTTAGTCGATCGGACCGTCCAAGGAGACGATGATCGCATTGGCGCCGAGGGCGGTCAGGTCGGCGACCGCGTCGGGCCGTCGTACCACGTTGAAAGTTCGGATGCAGTCGCGTTTCGCGAGCCCAATCATCATCCGGCCCAGTTCGGAGCTGGCCGCGGAGTGCAGCAGCCATTCCCTGGCGGGACGGCCAGGACGTGGCGCATCGTCAGGGTGGCGAGGAACGACGCGATCTGCCCGTCGGAGATGTTGTCGGATACGAGTAGACCTTCTCGGCAGCCACCACGGCGAACTCGGCCCAGTTGCCGCCGCGGCTGTTGGGGGCAAAGACGCATGGCCAACGGTCAGCCCTCTGCCGCCGCATCCGATCGCGTCGACATCGCGACGAGGTGGCGTGCCGGAACGCGTTGCGCGAGCACGACGCCACTCACGTCGAGGGCATGGCCATTGGTGTCGCGTCAGGTGGGGGTGGTTTTGTCGCTGTCGCTGATGTGCTGGTGTGCGGTCATCAGCGCCTGATCGAAGCTGGCGTGCTGAATCCCTGCGACCTGGCCCAGGGGGCGGAAGTCGGTGAGGATCTGTTCGGCTAGGAGGCGCAGTTTGACGTTGTTCTCCTGGGACAGCCACTTGAGCAAGCTGAAAGCGGTGCCCGCGTCGAGGTCGTAGATGAGCATCAACATGCCCTTGGCCTGCTCGATGGGACCGCGATTGTCCGCGATTTCAGCGACCCGAGCAGTGATGGCGACTTGTTGCTCCCGGTCTATCTCCGCGCGCGCCACTTCAGTGGGAGCGACCTCGACGTAGAAGCCGTGGGTACCGATGATTCTTCCGTCGTCGTCGAAGAGCTGATCACCCACGACCACCACCGAGTGCACGATGCCGGCGGTGTCGATGAGGCGGTGTCGGCCGCTGAACGCGGCGCGACCGTGCACGACGTTTTCGATGGTGGCGGCGACCTTGCTCCGATCGTCGGGGTGTTTGTGCGACAGCACCAAGTCCGTGGTCGGTCTCACTGTCCCGGGCAGGTAACCGTGCAGACGTTGCACCTGCTCCGACCACTCCCAGCGCTGCTCGTCGAAATAGAACCGAAACCATCCCACTCGCGGCGATCCGTCGCTCTGGATAAATCTCTGTCCTGCAGATTCGGGCACATCGTGATCTTAGGCAGGCATCGTCGAGCGCCGTGACCTGCTTTTGAGGCGAGTCAACGAGCCCGACGCTCGGTCTGACACTTACAGACCTGGCGTATGCAATTCTTGTCTCAGTAGGCACTTCGTGGCGCAGGCAACCTAGTCTTCGACCGTGATTCGCAACCGCGGCCGAGCATCATCAGTCGCGCCGGGCGCGGTCCTCCACACCGCGTCGAGCATCGGCTGCAGGAACAGCTCGCCCACCTGCCGGACCAGGACCGCGACGACCTGACTGGTTTCGGCCCGGGGCGTGGACACGAGGTTCGCTTCCCGCAGCGCGGCGGATCGTGACAGACCGATTCCCCGGCAGGTAGACGCTAGTACCCTCGGCGGACGGTGGCTGAGACCGCGCGTCGTGCTGGTGCGGTCCAAAAAGTACGACCCCTACCCCGGGTCGAGGGTTAAGGCGCGGTATGGCCGGTGACGTCGTCGGCGGTGGGGTTTTCATAGCCGGGCGGTTTGTCGTCGCCGGGACCCGCCAGCGCGGGTCGTGCTGAGCGGCGCCGAAGTTTGGCGATGATCACGGCCGCAATGCTGATCACCGCCACCCAGAAGACGACGGGCGCGAGTGTCAGCGTCGCGTCGGCCCGTACGGCCAGGCGTCGGATGCGACGTAGGGCCGCCAGAAGGGTGCGCGTCTTCGATTGTTTGGTCACCGTGTTCTGCTTTCGTAATTGTGCGTCGCCAACAGTCATTGCCCCGGGCTGATACGGCCAAACTTCCGCCTGAACCCCGCACTCCGCCAGCCCTTCACCCGCGCCGGCGGTGTCGCAAGCCACGGCCACAGGTCCGCCTGAACCATTCCTCACTCAACGTTGCGCGGAGTGGACCGACGATTCGTCGGCGCCGTCGATGGCGCGGCCGGTGGTCGTCGGGTTAGTCGCGGCGGCTGGCTTGGGCTTGGTCGATGGCGTGTTTCTGGTGGTCGTCGAGTTTTCGGGTGTCGCGGGGTTCGGCGAAGGGTTCGACGTCTTCGGGGAGGCCCTGGGCGATGGCCTTGGCGTGGTCGAGTTCGGCGTTGACCTCGGCTCCCAGCAGGATCGCCAGGTTGCTCAACCACAGCCACACCAGAAAGATCACCACCCCGGCCAAGGAGCCGTAGGTCTTGTTGTAGGAGGCGAAGGTGGCGACGTAGACGGCGAACAGTCCGGAGATGACCAGCCAGATCAGCACGGCGATCACCCCGCCGGGGCTGACCCACTTGACGCCGCCTTGCTTGGCGTTCGGACTGGCCCAGAACAAGATGGCCAGTAGCACCGACACCAGGACCACCAGAACCGGCCACTTGGCGATGTTCCAGATCAGCACCGCGGTGTCCCCGACCCCCAGGAGGTTGCCAATCTGGTGCGCCACCGGCCCGCTGAGGACCACGATCATCGCGCTGAGGACGAGCAGGATCACCGCGGCGACGGTCACTCCGAGTCGGATCGGCAGGGTCTTCCAGATCGGGCGGCCCTCACCGATGCCGTAGACGACGTTGGAGGCGCGCATGAATGCCGCGACGTACCCGGATGCCGACCAGAGGGCCACCGCGACACCGAGAATGGCGCTCAGACCAGCCCCACCCTTGTTGGCTTGGGCCTGGGTGATCAGCGTGTGCACGAAGTTCGCGCTCGAGCCGGGCGCGATGGCTTGCGCCTGGTCGGCGACCTGGGTCGCGGTGTCGGGTCCGAGCAACCCCAAGATGGAGATCAGCACGATCAGACCGGGCACGATCGACAGCACGGCGTAGTAGGTTAAAGCGGCAGCCAGATCGGTCAGGCCGTCGTTGCCAACCTGTTGACCGACCCGTTTGAGGACCGCGAACAGTGACGGTTTGGACAGTTCGGTGGGGCTGTCGGGGTCGTCGTCGTCCAAATCGGGACGGGCTCCGGTGTCGGTGGCTTGCTCGGTGACTCTGGTGCGGTCATCGAGGTCATCTTCATGGGACGGGCCGTCGTGTCGGCGGGCGTTGCGGCCGTAATTGTTGGTCATGCCGAACCATTTCCCCGCGCGCGGCGCGGGTAAGCGTTACGGACGGGTCCAATTCGTGCCGGGCGTCCGCAAGGCTCAGGTCTTGGTAGGTCGAACCATACTTCGCGGCGTTGCACCCCGGCGCCGTCGTCGGACCTGAACACGAAGGGACACTTGATCACTCAACCCAGTATTATCCTCTCTCCGGCGGTGTGGACCCGGTGCCGTACTCGGCTGGGTCGGCCCCCTCCGTAGCGACGCTGGTGAACAACCGCCTCCCGCACGACGACCTCGCCGACCTGTTCGCCGGTGACCGTTCGACATTCCGGCTCGGCGTCGATGGCGTAGAGCAAGCCCTCGCCGATGAGTTCGGCGACGAATGGCCCGAGATCGTCGAGGAGAACTACTTCGAGGAGGAACCCCGCCGACTCGATGAGATCCTCGCCGCCGAGCAGGAGACGTTCGACCGGATTTGGTACGACCGCTCGATGTCCCTTGAGCAGCAGCTAGAGGACGCCGGTGACTACGCGGAGGTCGAGCGGCTGCGCAAGGTCGCCGGGATGGGTCGCGCCCGCGTCGTGTCGACATACGGGATCAACGACGTTGGCCCGTACGACAAGTTCGAGTGGGGGATGCTCAACGGCAAGTTGTCGGCGCTGCGTTGGGTGTCGGCAGCGAGTGGGACTTCCTCGACACCCAGTCGATCTTGCCGCGATGCGGAACCGCCTAGATTCGCACCTGTGTGGTCGGACTGGTGGGTCATCGTGGTTGGCATCGTCGGCGGCGTGGTGCTCATTTGGGTAGTCCTGGTGGTCGCCTTATGGTTCGTCAAACCGGACGCAATCGGACTACGGGACGCGCTGCGGTTGTTGCCCGACTTGCTCCGACTGGTGAAGCGGCTAGCGTCCGATCCGAGAATGCCGCGCGGGGTACGCGTTCGGCTGGTCCTGCTGTTGGCGTACTTGGCGCTGCCGATCGACCTGATACCCGACTTCATCCCGGTACTCGGGTACGCCGACGACGCGATCGTTGTGGCCGTCGTGCTTCGTAGCGTCGTTCGCCGCGCGGGGCAAGATGCGGTGCGTCAGCATTGGCCGGGCACAGACGACGGCTACGCCGCGCTCGCTCGCCTCACCGGTATCGACCGCGCGCCGGACCGGCCGGAATGACGGACGGGGCAATCCCCGGCCGGCGACCACCCGGTGCCG
>JAOPUT010000038.1 GCA_025963385.1 Mycobacterium sp. | reverse complement strand
CGCATCGATCGCGATGACCTGCTTGGGCGACTGCACACCGCCCTTGCGCTCCTTCACGGAGTCCTTGATCTCCTGGACCACCTGGTCGGTCAGCTCGGCCCCCTCACGGAGCACGACGATCGCGGTGACCGCCTCGCCCCAGCGCTCGTCGGGGACGCCGATGACGCCCACCTGCGCGACGGCCGGGTGCTCGGCCACGACGTCCTCGACCTCGCGGGGGAAGACGTTGAACCCGCCGGTGACGATCATGTCCTTGGTGCGGTCGACGATGTACCAGAACCCGTCCTCGTCCTCCCGCGCCACGTCGCCGGTGTGCATCCAGCCATCGTCGCGGAAGGTCTCCGCGGTCTCGTCGGGGAGCCTCCAGTAGCCGGCCGCGAGCAGCGGCCCGGCCACGCAGATCTCCCCGGGCTCGCCGGGAGCCACAGGCTTCCCGTCCTCGTCGAGCAACGCGGTGCGCAGGAAGGCGGAGGGTCGACCGCACGAGGACAACCGCTCGGTCGTGTGGTCGGCCTTCGCCAGGTAGGTGATCGCCATGGGCGCCTCGGACTGCCCGTAGTACTGCGCGAAGATCGGACCGAAACGACGGATCGCCTCCTTGAGCCGGACGGGGTTCATCGCCGAGGCGCCGTAGTAGACGGTCTCCAGTGACGACAGGTCGCGGGTGTGGCTGTCCGGGTGATCCATGAGCGCGTAGATCATCGACGGCACCAGCATGGTGGCCGTGATGCGCTGCTCCTCGATGGTCTTCAGGACCTCGGCCGGATCGAACTTCGACAGGACGATCATCTCACCGCCCTTGACGATGGTCGGGGTGAAGAACGCCGCGCCCGCGTGTGACAGCGGCGTGCACATCAGGAAGCGGGGGTTCTCCGGCCACTCCCATTCGGCCAGCTGAATCGTCGTCATCGTGGTGATCGACTGGGTCGTGCCCATCACGCCCTTGGGCTTGCCGGTGGTGCCGCCGGTATAGGCCATACCGCCCACGTGATCCGGCGCCAGATTCGCCGCTACCAAGGGCTTGGGCTCGTACTTCGCGGCCTCCGCCACCAGGTCGACCGCCACGTCGGCGAGCGCGTCCGGCACGGGGCCGATGGTCAGGATCTGCTTGAGGGCGTCGACCTTCTCCAGCAACCCGAGTGCGCGCTCGACGAACATCGGGTTGGGGTCGATGATCAGCGAGGTGATGCCTGCATCGGAGAGCACGTAGGCGTGATCGTCCAACGAGCCGAGAGGGTGTAGTGACGTGCGCCGGTAGCCCTGCGTCTGGCCGGCACCGATGATCATCAGCACCTCGGGGCGGTTCAGCGACAGCAGACCCGAGACGCTTCCGGTGCCTGCGCCGAGCGCCTCGAACGCCTGAATGTACTGGCTGATGCGATCGGCGAGCTGCCCGCCGGTGAGCGTGGTGTCGCCGAGGAAGAGCACCGGCTTGTCCTTGTTGCGCTTGAGCGCGCCGATCGTCAGGTGCCCGGAATGGATGGGATGGCGCAGCAGATCGTCGGACGAGCGCTCGCGCGAGGATGCATCAGCCTGGGTCATGAGTTCAGATTAGAACGTGTTACAGAAATAGTTTCAAGGGCCGCTCCACTGGGCTTCACTCAGGGAATGAACGAGCGGCTACGGGCGTCGATACTCGAGCTCGCGCGCGAGCGTGGCCCCTCGAAGTCCATCTGCCCGTCCGATGCGGCGCGCGCCGTCGGCGGCGAGGGCTGGCGCGACCTCATGGACCAGGCTCGAGACACCGCCAGGGAGCTGGCGAGGTCCGGCGACGTCGTCGTCACTCAGCGCGGTGAAACGCTCGACCCCGACGCCGAGTGGCACGGTCCGGTCCGGATCCGTATTCGATGACTCGCCTCGCGAAGGATCAGCAATGTCCGCCAGCTCAGAAGACGAACTGCTGGCCGCCGTCGATGTCATAGGTGGCGCCGGTGAGTGCCGTATTGGTCATGAGATGCACGGCGAGTGCGGCGACGTCCTCGGGGCCGACGACGCGGCCGATCGGCAGCTTCGCCCGCAGCTCGTCGCGGCGCGCCTCGAGCTGGTCGCCGAGCAGCGATGCCGACAGCGGGGTGTCGACGAAGCCGGCCGCGATGAGGTTGACGCGGATGGGTGCCAACTCCAGCGCGAGGGCAGCCGTGAACGGCGGCAGCGCGGCGGTTGCGGCGGAGACGATTCCGAGGCTGCGTGAGATGCGCCTGCCTCCGGTGCCTCCCATCAAGAGCAGCGTCCCACCGGGCCGCATCCTGTCCGCGATGTGGCGGGCGACCTCGAGCGCGAGCACGATGTGCCCGCTGACGGCGTCGCGGGCCTGTGCGGCGCTCATCTCCAACATCGGTCCGTAGCTCGGGCCGCCAGCGGTGATCAGCACGTGGTCGATCGGATCGGGCAGATCCTCGAAGAACCGCCTGAGCGCTGCGGGGTCGTCGGCATCGAAGGCTGCCGTGCGACGGGCGCCGACCTCTCTGGCCGCCTGGGCGAGCCGGTGGGCGTTGCGCCCGGTGAGGATGACGTCGGCGCCCTCGGCCCTCGCGCGCCGAGCGGTCTCCAGCCCGATGCCTGCGCTGCCGCCGATCAGGACGACGGTCTGACCGTCCAATTCTGGGTGACGGTCCGTGGAGGCGGGCGTGACGGTGTCGCTCATGATTCCACCTATAGCCGGGATCGGGGTGGCAGCGGAGCGGTTCCGCCGATCGGCATCGGAACCGTGTCGACCACGACGACGCCCACCGTTTTCGATCAATCTGCAGGCCGCTCTCACCTGACGCCGCAGGTCCAGGTAGATCGCCGACCGAAAAATCAGGTAGTGAACTACTCACGATGACGTAGCCGAAACTCGACACCCTTCACGAAAGGCAGGCACTCGGCCTGCCCCGGACTGAAGAGGAACTTCGATGACCATCCGCGCATCTGCATCACTTGCCTTCGCGACCACCTTCGTTGGCGCATCCGTACTGTCGGGCCTGCTGGCCATGCCCGTCGCCCATGCCGACCCACTCGATTCGATCATCAACACGGTCAAGCACGACCGTCCCGCCCGCTGCCCGGCGCTGAACTACGACAACGGAATGCTCGAGGGGGCCGCCCAGGCGTATGCACGCTCGGAGAATCCGGTGGACGGTCAGCCCGCCGGCTACAACGGCAGGACGCTCGCGTTCCTCGGTTCGGGTGACCCGCAGGCCGCCGCGACGACGAGCGCCTACTCGCGGGGTGCGGGCGGATTGATCAGCAACTGCGACTTCACCGACTTCGGGGTGGGTTTCATCCGTCACGAGGATCGAGAGGTCGACGTCGTCACCATCGTGTTCGGGGCGCCCGCCAAGCCGGCCCCGGCGCCGGTCGTGGTGCCCGACCCCGTGAAGGCCGCCGATCCCGTGAAGCCCGCCGATCCCGTCGCAGCTCCCGATCCAGTGGATGCCGTCACGATGAACATCTCGGTGTCGTGGCCGAACTCGACGGTCGACATCGCAAGTAGCGCACCCATTCCCGGCACGTGCACCTACAGTGCCACCGCGCCGTTGCTTCCGGCGGTCAACAAGACCATCAAGCTCGCTGCGAATGGCTCGACGAGCTTCACGACGTTGTCCCCGCCTCCGTTGTCGACCTACCACGTGGTGCTGTCGTGCAAGGGCGAATCCAACGGAAAGACCGTCGAATTCGGCCACGTCGAGCAGGACGTGACGGCCACTGGATAGGCGCCTACGCGAGGTAGTCCCCGGCGGCGAGGGGTCCGCCGGGGACTACGTGTGCGTCACTTCGCGTAGCGGGGGTCGTTCTCCTCTCGCCACTTCTGCTCCTTCTGGATCCACTCGTTGTCCTGGTCGAATTCCTCGGTCTCGGACACGCGCCGGACCTCGAGCTTCACGCCGGGGCCCAACGGGCACTTGCGCGCCCACTGCTTGGCCTCGTCGATCGACGACACGTCCAGGATCCAGAATCCGTTGAACAATTCCTTGGCCTCGGCGTAGGGCCCGTCCGTCACCACCGGCGGGTCGCTGCTGAAGTCCACGACGAAACCCTCCTCGGGTCCGGTCAGGCCTTCGCCCGCCAGCATCACGCCGGCCTTGATGAGCTCCTCGTTGTAAGCGCCCATCGCCGCGATGATCTCGCTGAAGTCTGGAGCCTCTGGGTCTTCCGCCATGAACCTCTCGGCTTCCGGGGTGGACCGCATGATCAGCATGTACCGCATGTCGATGTCTCCTTCTGTTGGTGGGGAAGGGGCGCGTCCATTGTTGTTCAGGACTGGCCCTCGCAAGTACGTCGAACGGCACACCCCGGAAATCGACACGGCGGCGAAAAGGATTCCAGCAAATTCTCGTACGCCTCTGCGAGGATGACGAGATGGCTGCTGACCTGGCGTTCTTCGGAACCGTGCTGACCGTCGACGAGTCACGCCCCACCGCGCAGGGGCTTGCAGTGGCGGATGGGCGTGTCGTCGCCGTCGGCGACCGGTCCGACGTCGAGAGCTGGGTCGGGCCCGATACGGAGATCGTCGAGCTCGGCGACGGATGCGTCATGCCCGGGCTCATCGAGGCGCACGGGCACCCGCTGATGGAGGCGATCGTGCTCGCCGATCGCATCGTCGACATCCGCCCCGTCACGATGCGCGGCGCCGACGACGTGCTCGCCGCCATCCGAACCGAGGTGAGCCGCCGGGGCGAGTCGGGGGCGTACCTCAACGGGTGGGACCCGCTGCTCCAGGTCGGGTTGCCGGAGCCGACGCTCGAGTGGTTGGACGGCGTCGCCCCGCAGACCCCGCTGGTGATCGTCCACAACTCCGGGCACAAGGCGTACTTCAACTCGGCGACGGCCCGGCAGCTCGGCCTCGACCGCGACACCCCGGATCCCAAGGGCGCGAAGTACGGTCGCGACGCCGCAGGCGAACTCGACGGGACCGCCGAGGAGACCGGCGCCGTGTTCCCCCTCATCGGTGGCGCGATCGACCCCGAGGGCTACCCGGCGATGCTGCTCGCCGAGTGCGCGCGACTGAATCGGGCCGGCCTGACCACGTGCTCGGAGATGGCGTTCGACCCGATGTTCCGGCCGGTGCTGGACGGATTGCACGACGAGCTGACGGTGCGGCTGCGCACCTACGAGATGTCGACCGCAGCGATGTCGACGACCGCGGTGCCTGCCAACGGCGACGACGTGGTTCGTCAGGTCGGCATCAAGATCTGGGTCGACGGGTCGCCGTGGATCGGCAACATCGACCTCACGTTTCCGTATCTGGACAGCGACGCCACCCGGGCCATCGGCGTGACGCCCGGCAGCTGTGGACACGCCAACTACACCCGCGAACAGCTGACCGAGATCGTCGCCGCCTACTTCCCGCTGGGCTGGCAGATGGCGTGCCACGTGCAGGGCGACGCCGGGGTGGACACCATCCTGGACGTGTACGAGCAAGCGCTGCAAGCCAATCCGCGCGACGATCACCGGCTGCGGCTCGAACACGTCGGCGCCATCTCGGACGCGCAGCTGCACCGCGCCCACGCGCTCGGCGTCACGTGCAGCATCTTCGTCGACCAGATCCACTACTGGGGAGACATCGTCGTCGACGGGCTCTTCGGTCCCGAGCACGGTGAGCGGTGGATGCCTGCGGGGTCGGCCGCGGCCACCGGCATGCGCATCTCCCTGCACAACGATCCGCCCGTGACGCCGGAGGAGCCGCTGCGCAACATCAGCGTGGCCGCCACCCGCATCGCGCCGAGCGGCCGCGTGCTGGGACCGGAGCAGAGGCTGACGGTCGAGCAGGCCATCCGGGCACAGACCATCGACGCGGCGTGGCAGCTGCAGTCCGACGACGTCATCGGCTCTCTCGAGGTGGGCAAGTACGCCGACCTGGTGGTGCTTTCGGCCGATCCGCGGGCGGTGTCGCCTGCGACCATCGCAGACCTCGAGGTGCGGGCGACGTACCTGGCAGGTCGCCGTGTTTACGCGAATTCCGACTGACGTCCGGGGTCGTTCTGGCACGCTCAGG
>JAOPUT010000264.1 GCA_025963385.1 Mycobacterium sp. | reverse complement strand
GACGTCGGCGAGGCCAGCAGCAGGACCAGCCACGCGATCGACCCCGCCACCGTGGCCCACAGGTAGCCGCCGAGCCCCCAGCCGACCAGGAAGCCGACGGTCGCCACGGACACCCGACCGATCGCATCACCGATGATCAGCGATCCGTACTGGGCCCAGCCGTTCACGCCTGCCAGCACCCCGAGCAGCGTCGCGTGCATGCAGAAGCCTGCGATGCCCACGCTGAGCAGTCCGACGCTGAGCCACCGCTCCTCGACGAAGACGTGCCCCGCCCACAGCGGCGCACTACCTGCGACCGCCACCGCGGCGAACACCCCCACCAGCATGGCGACGCGGATCGGATGGATGCGCGGTCCGCTGGCCTCCGGCGCCTGCCTGGCCTGCCTGACCTCCCGCGTCGACTCCTGCAGCAATCCGTTGGCCGCGCCGGCGAGCAGCCCGAACGCCCCCCAGAACACGGCGAAGACGGAGAACCCGGCAGGCTCCAGATCGCGGGCCGCGAGGTAGAGGACGGCGTACCCGCAGAGCGCGCTCACCACGGTCGCCACGCCGACCCTGACGACGCTGCCCCTGGCCACCGGACCTTGGCTGGGAACGGTCGCCGCGCCGTCGGTCACAGGTCGGGGACGGCCGTCGAGTACAGCCACGCCTGCCACAGCGTCCGCAGCGATTCGTCGGCGTAGTTGGCTGCCAGCCCGGTGAAGTCGTCGGTGACGGCAGTGGAGTGGCGGTGCCTGCTGGTCCAGTCCTGGAGCAGCTTGAAGAAGTTCTCGTCGCCGATCGTGCCCCGCAGGACGTGCAGCGTGAGGGCGCCGCGCTTGTAGACGCGGTCGTCGAACATGTCGCGCGGGCCGGGATCGGACAGCAGCAGGTTCTGCGGCGAGGTCCGCAACCGGAGGTGGTAGTGCCTGGCGTGCTCGTCGGCGGTGCGCCCGCCGGACTCCTCGGACCACAGCCACTCGGCGTAACAGGCGAATCCCTCGTGCAGCCAGATGTCGCGCCAGCGCCGTGCGGTGACCGAGTTGCCGAACCACTGGTGCGCCAGTTCGTGGGCGATCAGTCGCTCCGCGCCGCGCTCCCCGTCGCAGTGATTGGCGCCGAAGATGGAGATACCTTGTGCCTCGAGCGGGATCTCGAGGTCGTCGTCGGTCACGACCACGGTGTAACCGTTGGCCAGCGGGTAGGGTCCGAACAGTTTGACGAAGAGCTTCATCATCTGCGGCTGTCGCCCGAAGTCGTGGTCGAATTCGGGGCGCAACCGTTGTGGCAGAACGGCATTCATCACGACCGGCGACTTCGTCATCCGATGGTGTTGGTACTGGCCGATCTGCAGGGTGATGAGGTAGGTCGAGGTGGGCTCGGGCTGCTCGTAGGTCCACGTCGTCATGGCGGCCCTGGTGCGTTTGGATTCCAGCTTGCCGTTGGCCAACGCGTAGTACGGATTCTCGGTGGAGATGACGACGCGGTAGCTCGCCTTGCTGCTGGGGTGGTCGTCGCAGGGGAACCACGACGCGGCGCCGTTGGGCTGACCCGCGACGAGTGCGCCGCTGGTCAACTCCTCGAATCCGACTTCGCCCCACAGCGATCGGATGGGCTTCGGGGTGCCTGCGTAGCGGACCGTGATCGACAGCGCGGCGCCTGCGGGCAGGGCCGAGGACAGCGTGATGTTCAGCTTGCCCCTGGACCTGCCGAAGTTCGCGGGTCGGTGGCCGTTGACCGAAACCTTGGACACGGCAAGAGCATCCGACAGGTCGAGGCTGAAGGTCTTCAGCGAGGCCAGCGTCACCGCGGTGATGGTGGCCGACCCGGCGAGCCGATTGATGTTGACCTTGTACTCGATGTCGAGCTCGTAGCGCGACACGCGGTAACCGAAGTTGCCGTTGCTGGGGAGGTATGGGTCGATGACTGGTGGGGTGCCCTTCGTGGCTTTCTTGAAACGCGTCACGCGGCGCTTACTCCGGCGTTCTTCTGCGGCTTGGGGGCCGAGCCGCCGCGCTTCTTCCGCTTGGCGCCCCACGGCGCGATGGGGTTGCCCTGCCAGCGCGTCGACGGCGGCACCTCGTCACCGCGCATCACCAGCGATGCGGGTCCGACCGTGGCGCCCGCGCCGATCTTCGCGGCGGGCAGCGCCACGCAGTGCGGCCCGAGCGTCGCACCGTCGGCGAGGATGACGGTGTCCAGCCGCATGATGCGGTCGTGGAAGAGGTGGGTCTGCACCACGCATCCGCGGCTCACGGTGGCGCCCTTGCCCACGGTGACGAGATCGGCCTCCGGCAGCCAGTACGTCTCACACCAGACCCCGCGACCGATCGACGCACCGAGCGCCCGCAGCCACAGGTTCATCACCGGTGTCCCGCTCGCCGCCCGCGCGAACCACGGCGCGGCCACGGTCTCGACGAACGTGTCGGACACCTCGTTGCGCCACACGAACGACGACCACAGCGGATGTTCCTTCGCCTCGATGCGGCCCACCCACAGCCACTTCGCGATCACCGCGATGGTCCCCGCCACGGCGCCGGTGACGAGGAGCACCAGCCCACCCGCGAGCGACGTCCATACCCAACCGACGTGGAGTGCGAGCGCCTGCAGCACACCGAGCACCGCGACGCCGATCGCGAACGTGACGATCAAGGGCAGCAACCGGCACGTCTCGACCATGCCGCGCAGGATCTTCAGCTTGCGCGACGGGTGGAACGTGCGCAGCGCGTCGGCCGCGGTCGGCTGCCTGCGCAGGCGAATCGGTGGGCTGCCCAGCCACGACGACCCGGCCTTGGCCTTGTGCGGGGTCGCGCTGAGCACGGCGACGAGCCCATCGTCGGGCACCCGCCGTCCCGGCTGGGTGATGCCCGAGTTGCCGAGGAACGCGCGCTTACCGATGGTCGCGGTAGCGACGTGGATCCAGCCGCCGCCGAGCTCGTACGACGCGACCATGGTGTCGTCGGCCAGGAAGGCGCCGTCCTCGACGACGGTGAACTTGGGCGTCATGAGCGTCGTCGAGATCTCGGTGCCCCGACCGACCTTCGCGCCGAGCAGCCGCATCCACGCCGGTGTCAGCAGGCTCGCGTAGACGGGGAACAGGTAGTTGCGGGCGGCGTCCATCAGCCGCTCGGTGGCCCACAGTTGCCACCCGACCCGGCTGCGGACCGGGTGGTACCCCTCGCGCAGGCCCAGCGAGAGCAGGCGGACGCCGAGCACCGTCAACGCGGCGTAAACGACGACGGCCACCACCGTGGCGACGGGCGTCCAGGCCAGTGCCGGCGCGATCGCGTCGGTCAGGGAGGTGGTGTTGCGCACCGCCCAGCCCACCACGGCAAGGCCGGCGCCGAGCGCCAGCAGGGGTACGGCGCCGAGCAGGATCGACGTCACGCCGAACATCGCCACCCACAGCGGTGCGCGGGGGGGACGCTCGTCGGGCCACGGGTGGCGGGCCTTGCCCGACTTCATGGCGGGCGAGCCCTTCCAGTACTGCCCGGCCTTGACCTTGCCGATCACACCGGAGCCGGGGGCGACGTCGGCGTTCTTGCCGATCGTGGCGCCGGGCAGCAGGGTGCTCCGCGCGCCGATGGTGGCGTCGTTGCCGATGGTGATCTCGCCGACGTGGAAGAGGTCACCGTCGATCCAGTGCCCGGTGAGGTCGACCTCCGGCTCGATGGAGCAGCGGTGGCCCAGCGTCAGCATGCCGGTGACCGGCGGCGCCGAGTGCAGGTCGACGCCCTTGCCCACCCTGTTGCCGAGCGCGCGGGCGTAGTACACCAACCATGGTGCGCCTGCCAGGTTTCCGGCACCGCTCGCCTCGCCGAGGCGTTCGGCGAGCCAGACCCGGAGGTGGACGGAACCGCCACGGCGGTAGGTGCCTGGCGCCAGGCTGCCGATGAGGATGCGTGCACCGAGCACCGCGATGGTCATGCGGCCCAGCGGCGTCACGAAGACGAGGAACCCCGCCAGCAACAGCCACCAGTTCACCGTCACGGTCCACGGCAGCGGCCACCACCTGGCGACGAGGTTGTTCAGCAGCGCCAGCCACACCACCCACTGCATGCCTGCCAGCGTGGCAAGGGGGACCGACGACACCACCTGGACGAGCTCCGTCAACCGCGAGACCGGTGTCACCACGCGGGTCTCGACGGCCGCCGGGGGGTCGAGTTCGTCGAGGTAACCCGCCAGCGAACCGAGCCGGGGATGGTCGTAGAGGTCCGCGACCGTGACCTCGGGATAGCGCGCGCGCAGCGCCGCCACCAGTTGTGCTGCGGACAGGGAGCCGCCGCCGAGTGCGAAGAAGTCCTCCTCGGGACCGCCGACGGGGGCGGCGAGCACGTCGCGCCAGAGCCCGGCGAGCCAGCCGGTGGTGCCCGCCAGTTCGGGGTCGTCGCCGCCGTCGTCGGCCACTGGCCACGGCAGGGCGTTGCGGTCGACCTTGCCCGACGTCCTCGTCGGCAGTTCGTCGAGCAGCACCAGCCGTGGCACCAGCGCGGCGGGCAGTGATTCGGCGAGGTGGGCGCGCGCGGCGGCGATGTCGAAGTCGGGGTCGGCACTGGCGATGTAGCCGACCAGAAGGGGAGTGCCGCTCGCGGTCCGCCGCACGGCCGCCGCGCCGCCGCTGACGCCAGGCAGGTGCACCAGTGCCGAGTCGACCTCGCCGAGTTCGATGCGCCGTCCGCCGACCTTGACCTGATCGTCGGCACGGCCTTGGAAGTACAGTCCGTCGGTCTCGAGCCGGACGAGATCGCCGCTGCGGTATGCGCGGGACCACCCCAGGGTTGGCATCGGGGCGTACTTCTCGGCGTCCTTGTCGGGGTCGAGATAGCGCGCCAGTCCGACGCCGCCGATCACCAGCTCGCCGACGTCACCGATTCCGACGGGGTCGCCGTCCTTGTCGACGACGGCCAGATCCCAGCCGGGCAGCGGCAGACCGATGCTGACGGGACCCGTGCCCCCGAGCCGGGCCAGGCACGCGACGACGGTCGCCTCGGTGGGGCCGTAGGTGTTCCACACCTCGCGGCCTTCGATCGCGAGCCGTTCGGCGAGTTCGGGAGGGCACGCCTCGCCGCCGAAGATCAACAGCCGCACCGCCTCGAGGGCCTCGGCGGGCCACAGCGCGGCCAGCGTCGGCACGGTCGACACCACGGTGATGTCGCGCGACACCAGCCAGGGGCCGAGGTCCATGCCGCTGCGCACCAGCGAGCGGGGGGCCGGCACCAGGCACGCGCCGTACCGCCACGCCAGCCACATCTCCTCGCACGACGCGTCGAACGCCACCGAGAGGCCCGCCAGCACGCGATCGCCTGGCCCGAGCGGGTTGTCCCTGAGGAAGATCTCGGCCTCGGCGTCGACGAACGCGGCGGCGTTGCGGTGCGTCACCGCGACACCCTTCGGGGTGCCGGTGGAACCGGAGGTGAAGATGATCCAGGCGTCGTCGCGGACCATCGGCGGACCGGCGCGCCAGCCGCGGGACGAGCCTGGCCCGCGAACGAGCCCCTGCTCGGTGATGATCGCCACCACCCCCGCCTCGCCGAACACCAGGTCCGCCCGCTCCTGGGGATCGTCGGCGTCGACCGGCACGTAGGCGGCGCCGGTGGCCAGGGCCGAAAGGATGGCGACGTAGAGGGCGTAGCTGCCCGACGGCATCCGAATGCCGATGCGGTCGCCGCGACCGATCCCGCGCTGGGCGAGCCACGCCACGCTCTCCTCGACGTCGGCGATCAACTCCGCGTAGGTGAGCTGCACCTCGCCATCGTCGAGTGCGGGGGCATCGGGATGGCGCGCGGCGGTGGCGTGCAGCACGTCGATCAACGTGCGGGGCTCGGGCGCTGACTGGGACAACAGGTACTGCGCGGGAATGTCCGGGCGAGGGTCCGTTGTCACGCCTACAAACTACTAAGCCCAAGCAGCCCACTCCGCTCCGCCGCGCGTCATTCCAATCGATTCCGTGTGATTGCAACCATCGTCGGCGGGCTCGGACGCGCCTACCGTCGCCGGGGTGCGGCTTTTCGTGATGGATGGGGCTGGAGACGACTGGACCGAGCTGACGTCTGGCGGTGAGGCCACCGTCCGACTGGCGGCGCCCGATCTCCAGCGTGCCCAGCGGGGGCGGGCGCGGATCCGGTCCGACCGGGGCGACGTCGAGGTGATCCTCGACGTCACGGTCGCCGTCGCCTCGGACTTCCACACCGTGCGCGACCTCGCTGCCGTCGACGACGGCACGCTTCGGTACGCCGGGACGGTCGACGGGCTGACGGGTCTGATCGCCGACATCGACGCCGCGGGTGTCGCGGACGGCGTGACGTTGATCGCCGCCTCACCCCGCGTCGACCTGCGCGGCCTGGGTCGCGACGTCCTGAATCGACTGACATTGCGCGGCCGGAAAACCGCCTGACGGCCTTCACCGACTGGTGCGGCTACTGCATTAGTCGGTCCCTTATCGGTCTTGGACATGTCTTGATCCGAGACCTAGCGATGACCGCAAACCGCGGAATTACAGACGGACACCCTGTTCGGTCGGATGCTCATCGCCGGCGATCCGATCGCGGGCACCGGCACCAAGGTTCAAGCCTTTCGATCCCGTGGCGGGCACCGTTCTCGAACCGGGCTACCGCCACGGCGACGACACCCACGTCGAGACCGCGTGCGCGTCGGCAGCAGCCGCCTCCGACGATCACCGCGCCACCAGCTCGGAGCGCCGGGCCGCCTTCCTGACCTCGTCGCCGACAATGTCGAGTCCTCCGCGACGCGCTGGTGCCCGCGTCGGCAGCGACATGGCACCCTGAGGGGGTGGTGTTCCGGTCGATCGGCGTCTTCCGTGAGCGGCCGGTCGAACTCGATGCCGCATGGCGGGGGACAGCACCAATCCCGCGTTGGGATCTGTTGAGAGATGTTCTGCCGCAACGGGAGTGGACCACCGACGATCTGGTGGACGAGTTCGTCGGCTGAGTGACTATGTCGGTGGTGGT
>JAOPUT010000263.1 GCA_025963385.1 Mycobacterium sp. | reverse complement strand
TTCACCGACATTGCGCTGGTCCAGGTGGGCGATGAGGGCCAGGACCGCTTCCTGAAGGAGGCCGCCCATCCGCTGCTGGAGAAACTGCGCTCGGCCGCGGCCTGAGAACTCGTGGTTTGAGCCGAGTCGTTCTGGGAAACCCAGTCGCTCGCAGCCAACTCACTAAGGGGTAACAGTGGCCTGGACAATTCTGATCGCATACAGCGCCGTGGCGGTCATGGCGGCAGCCGTCGTCTTCGCCGTGAGTGCCCGTCTCGGGGACGAGCGCAGGCCGACGGGAGAACGCATCGGACTCAGCCTGGCTGCAGGTGCAGTCTGGCCAGTGATCCTGCTCGGCCTGGCTGAGCTGAGCTCGTTCGCGATGTACGCCAAGGTGCACGAGCGCGCCGACGAGGAAGCGCGCATCGAAGTCCTGTCGTAGCTCGAGGCATGAAGAAAGGCTCCGACCGATTCGGTCGGAGCCTTTTCGTTGCCTTCGCGGTCGGGGTAGCGGGATTCGAACCCACGACCTCTTCGTCCCGAACGAAGCGCGCTACCAAGCTGCGCCATACCCCGCGTTGAGCCACGACAGCGTATCGCACCGAGCCAGCCGGAAGCCAAACGCCCAGCGCCACCAGGGGGTCGGCGTTACGGATCCGTCCGGGATGGGTAGACGAAGCGAAGACCGCCACGGCGAAACGGGATGGAATGTCACGCCCGCGGCGTTGTAGTCAGCAAGTTCAACCCAGATCAACTCGCAGAGAGGCCTACAGATGACCGGCTTGGGAGCCACAATCTACTTCGGATTGTTCGCCATCGCCGCGCTGTGGCTGTTCGCGACGTCCGACCGTTTCAGCCGCAGCGCCTTCCAGGGCGGCGATCAGACCCAGCGTCCCGAGCGCTCGAACTCGTGGAGCACCGACACCGACTCCGACGGGTCCAACGCCTGGCTCTTGAGCCACCCTTCGTCGAAGTAGGTGTCGCGGTAGCGTTCACCGCTGTCTGCGAGCAGCGTCACCACCGAGCCGCTGCGTTTCTCGGCGATCATCTCGGCCAGTAGGCCGAACGCGCCCCACACGTTCGTTCCCGTCGATGGCCCGACCTTGCGGCCGAGGACGGCACTGACGTGGTGCGCCGCCGCGACGGACGCGGCATCGGGCACCACCACCATGCGGTCGACGATGTCGGGGAGGAACGAGGGTTCCACGCGCGGTCGACCGATGCCCTCGATCCGGGACGAGGCGCCCACCACGTCGCGACGTCCCTGCGCGTACGACGGAAAGAACGCCGAGTTCTCCGGATCCACCACGCACAGCTGAGTGCGGTGACGCCGGTAGCGCAGGTAGCGACCGATGGTCGCGCTGGTGCCGCCAGTTCCCGCGCCGACGACGATCCACTCCGGGATCGGGAACTGTTCGTCGTGCATCTGATCGAAGATCGACTCGGCGATGTTGTTGTTGCCCCGCCAGTCGGTGGCCCGTTCGGCGTTGGTGAACTGGTCGAGGTAGTGCCCGCCGGTCTCGTCGGCGAGACGCTCGGCTTCGGCATACACCTGAGATGACTCGGCCACGAAATGGCAACGGCCACCCTGTGATTCGATGAGCGCGATCTTGGCGGCACTCGTCGTGGACGGCATCACCGCCACGAACGGAACGCCGAGCAGCGCCGCGAAGTACGCCTCCGACACGGCCGTCGATCCCGAGGACGCCTCGACGATCGTCGTATCCTCACCGATCCAGCCGTTGCACAGTCCGTAGAGGAACAGCGATCGCGCCAGCCGATGCTTCAGGCTTCCGGTGATGTGGGTGGTCTCGTCCTTGAGGTACAGCGCAACCCGGACGTCACCGACGCCGTCACACCACGCGTTGGGCAGCGGGTACCGCAGCAAATGGGTGTCCGCGCTACGTCGGGCGTCGGCCTCGATGAGTCGTACCGCGTTGTCCACCCATTCGCGGGGATGCTTGCGGACGGCGACGGAGGTCCGGTCGGTCACCGCGCCGATACTGTCGGGTGCGACACGCCTGCCCGGCTGCCGAGGCTTCCGCCCCCGGTAGGTGCGGCCACCAGCGTCAACAGCGTCGCCTCCGGCCTGCAGCAGAACCGGTACGGGGCGTACGGCGACGTGCCGAGCCCCGCCGAGACGTGCAGCTGCATGTGCGCACCCCAGCGCGACGGTCCCTTGGCCCGCGACGGGTCGAGATCGCAGTTGGTCACCACGGCGCCCTTGAACGGGAGGCACAACTGCCCGCCGTGGGTGTGGCCCGCCAGCACCAGCTGGTAGCCGTCGGCCGCGAATCGGTCGAGCACCCGGGTGTACGGCGCGTGGGTCAGGCCGAGCGTGAGGTTGGCCGCCGGACTTGCCGGACCCGCGATGGTCTCGTAGCGATCGCGTGAGAGATGGGGGTCGTCGACGCCTGCGACGGCGATGAGCTGCCCCTTGACCTCGATCTCGCGGCGGGTGTGCGTCATGTCCAGCCAGCCGCGCTCCGTGAACGCGGCCCGCAGATCCTGCCACGGCAGGGGTTCGCCGGTGATGCGGTGCGATGGCTTGAAGATGTAGTGGGTCGGGTTCTTCGGCGTCGGCCCGAAGTAGTCGTTGCTGCCGAAGACGAACAGCCCGGGTACCGCCAACAGGTCGCTGAGCGCCTGCACCACCGACGGCACGGCCTTCGGGTGCGACAGGTTGTCGCCGGTGTTGATGACGAGGTCGGGCTGCCAATTCGCGAGCTCGCGAATCCAGGCCTGTTTGCGGCGCTGGCCCGGCGTCATGTGGAAGTCGCTGAGGTGCAGCACTCTCAGGGGCGAGGATCCCGGCGTCAGCACCGGCATGGTGGTCTCCCGCACGACGAACGCATTGCGTTCGATCAACGTCGCGTAGGCGATCCCGGCGGCCAGTGAACCGGCGGCGGCAGCGGCAGAATTCTTCAGAACCGTCGAACGGGCGAGCATGAACGCAGCCTACTGCCACATCGCGGCAGGCACTGCGTCTCAGGTCGGTCCGTTATCAACCCCACAGGCCGTTTACGGAGGTGGCGGCGGTGGCGGCGGACCCAGCACGGGAACGGTGATCGGCGGAAGACCGGGGATCATCACGACCGTCGAACCCACCGGCGCAGGAATCGCGTTGGGGTCATTGGGGTCGAACGGTGGCGCGCCGGGAGGCGGAGGTGGCGGCGCAGGCGCGATCCCGTTGCTGATCTGGATGGTGATGATCGAGCCGGGGACCGTCTGACCCGCCGGTGAGGTCCCGACGACGGCCCCTGCCGGTGAGTTGCTGTTGACCGGGGTGGCCTGGTCGGCGACCTGGAAGCCGGCGTCCTTCAGCCGCTGACGGGCCAGATCCTGGGTCATTCCGCCCACGCTGGGCACCTTGGAGCCCGGCGCCCCGTCCACGAAGCGAGGATCCGTCGGGGGGAGCTGGACGTCATCCGGCGTGAACTGCTTCATCGCGGTGAACCACGTCCTGGCGGGCTCGTTGCCGCCGTACAGGTTTCCCGACCCGCACTGCCGCAGCGGGAACGAACACAGGTCCGACGGCGAACTCGAGTCGTCATAGATGTAGTTGGCGGCGGCGTAGTCGCTAGTGAAGCCGAAGAATCCCGACGACCTGTGCGCCTCGGTGGTCCCCGTCTTGCCTGAGACGGGCAGAGACCACCCGGCCGAGCTCGCCGCGCTGGCCGCCGTACCGCTCTGGTCGTCCTTGCTCATGGCGTTGGCCAGCGTGTTGGCCAGTCCATCCGGCACCACCTGCTCGCAGGTCTCGGTGGTGACCGAGACGTCCTTGCCGTTGCGATCGAAGACCTTGTCGATGGGGTTCGGCGGGCACCACGTGCCGCCCGAGGCAAGCGTCGCGGCGACGTTGGACAACTCGAGCGGGTTCACCTCGATGGGGCCAAGGGTGAAGGAGCCGAGGTTCTGGCGCTTGACGAAGTCGGCGA
>JAOPUT010000313.1 GCA_025963385.1 Mycobacterium sp. | reverse complement strand
GTTACTCGCAAGTAAGTTCCGCTGTGTCGGAGCTCACATCCAGTCAAGGGGTTCCCATGCAAGTTGCTGCTCGTCGTCCACACTTCGCGGCAGGGGTCGCGCTCGTCGGAGCGAGTGTCATCGCCGCCTCAGCCGTCACGCCGCTGCCTGACATCCATCTTCCGGACGTTCAGCTGCCCTCGGTGCACATGGCGGATCTTCACCTCGCGGCACTGGCCAATCCGCTCGAGACGTACGCCCAGGTGTTCCAGAACGCGCTCGCCAACGTCAACACCCTGGTCCAGAACACGGTTCCCGGCCAACTCCTCAACCAGCTACTCGCCAACCAGGTCGGAAGCGCCGCCACCCTGCTCAACGGGCTGTCCACCGCAGGGGGCGGCATCGCCAACGCGGCGACTCAGGTTCCTGCGGAACTGGTCACCGCGGTCAACCAGCTCGCCGCGGGCAACGTCTCGGGAGCGGTGAACACCCTGCTCACGGTCCCCCTCGGAGTGATCTCGCCTGCGCTGAACCTGCTGCCGGTGCTGCAGACGGTGCTCACCAAGCCGCTGGAGAACCTGACGAACGTGATCAACGCGTTCACCCATGACCCGCTGGGCACCCTGCTGGCCGTCAGCGGTTTCATCGCACCGCTGATCAGCGCGCCGGCGGCCGCCGCAGCTGCCGTTCAAAACATCATCAACGCCGTCGGCACCGGTGACCTCGGTACGGTGGCGAACGCCATCATCTCGGCGCCAGCCACGATCGCCGACGGAGTCCTCAACGGCGGTTACGGCCCCGATCTGGGACCGCTGGCAGGAATCCCGGCCGGATCGGGCATCAGCGTCGTCGCCGGCGGCCTCCTCAGCTCCAGTACGGGCGCGTTCGATCCCGTCACCGGCAACTTCGTCATCAGCACCGGCGGTCCGCTCTATGCCCTGCAGCAGGTGCTGAAGATGATCACCGACGCGATCGCACCGCAGCCGGCGGCGGCCGCCACCACCGCGGCCATCGCGGCCATACCCGCTGCCGACGCCGCGACGGTGACGCTGACGACCGCCACGGCACCGGCGAAGACCGCCACCACGGATGCCGGTACCGCGACCGACGCCGCTACCACGAAGACCGCCACGGACAAGCCGTCCACCGGGACGCCGGCCGGCACCGACGCCGCCAAGGACACCTCGGACGCAGCGGCAAGCGTGCCTGCCACCACGAAGGACGCGGACGAATCCGCCAGCACCACAAAGGATTCGACGACCACCGACTCAAGCACCAAGGACACGAGCACCAAGGACTCGAGCACCAAGGACACGAGCACCAAGGACGAGTCGTCGACCGGGAAGACCTCGACCGGATCCGACGTCGACGTGAAGACGGGCAACAAGGTCGAGCCCAAGACCTCGGCCGGATCGGACGCCCCGAAGTCGGGCGGGTCCACCACTTCGACCGCCGTCAAGGACTCGGCCGGTCAGTCCGCGGGCTCCGCGACGTCCTCCACCGGAGGCTCGGAGAAGGGTGCCGATGCCGGCGCGAGTGCCGCTTCGAAGGGCAGTTCTTCGTAGCTGACACGCAAGACCGAGGTCCCCTCCATCAGGCGGATGGAGGGGACCTCCTTGTCGGTAGAACCCGCTGACCCGCGTTGGCGTTCGGCCGCTGCTGAGCGAGCCGCCTATGACAGCCGTGGGTCGATCAGGTACTTGCTGCCCCTGCCGACCGCCATGTCCTCGAGGCTCTCCACCAGTCGGTCCAGGGTGCGCACCTCGGTGATCAGGTCCTGGCCGTCGAGTTGGCCGCTCTCGATGAGCCGCAGCGCACGCTGAACATAGAGTGGTTCGTGGTGGAAGACGCCCTTGATCGTGTACTCGAAGTAGTGCATGTCGTTGGCGTTCAACGAGAAGTGCGCACCCACGGGCGGCCCACCGAACATGACGGCGGTGCCGCCGGGGCGGATGCACTTGGCGGTCTGCTCCCAAACCGCAGGCAGGCCAACGGCTTCGATCGCGACGTCCGCGCCCTTGCCGTGTGGCGTCATGGCGCGGACGGCCTCGGCGACCTCGTCTGCCCCGTTGTACTGGGAGATGTCGACGATCTCCTTCGCGCCCATCTTCTTGGCGGCCTCCAACCGGAAGGGCGACTGGTCGACGGCGATCACGTGGGCGCCGCGAAGGGTGGCCAGCTTGATGAACATCTGGCCGATCGGCCCCGAACCGTTCACCGCGACGACGTCACCGAGTTCGATGTCGCTGACGTACATGCCGTGCACGACCGTCGCGAGTGGTTCCAGCGGGGCCACCGACGCGAACGACGTGCTGTCCGCGATCTGGTACGTGTTGCGCGCGACGATGGGCGCGGGGATGACGACCTCCTCGGCGAACGCGCCGTTGAGGAACTGCAGGTTCTCGCAGAGGCTCTGCCGGTTGGCGTTGCACGCCCAGCAGGCGCCGCATGGCGCGGAGTTGGCGGCGACGACCCGCATACCCGGTTCGAACGCCGTCACGCCCTCGCCGACGCGGGACACGATGCCCGCGAACTCGTGGCCGAACGGCGCCGGGTAGCTCTTGAACAGCTTGTGGTGACCGCGGCGGTAGGCCTTCAGGTCGGTGCCGCAGGTGGCTGCACCGTGGACGGTCACGGCGATCTCGCCGGGGCCGGGCTCGCGCGACTCGATCTCTTCGATGCGGAGGTCACCGGGCCCGTAGAACACTGCGGCACGCATGTCGGTCATTCCCTTCGTCGAGCGGTCGGACCGCCGGGCGTCAAATATAACATTTATTCCGTTTGATCTAACACTTTATGTGAAGACCATTCGCCCACCGACGCTGCGCGCGATCAGTGCGGGCGGGGCGCGACCACGACGTCGACGCCGAGCTTGCGAATGTCGTCGACGACGTCGACGGGCGTCTTCGAATCCACGACGACGTGGTCGAATTCGTCGAGCCTGCAGAGCCGGAACATCGCGCGACGCTCGAACTTCGTGTGGTCCACCAGAAGCACCTTGCTGTTGGCGACGCTCATCATGGCCCGCTTGATCGACACCGTGTCCTGCTGCTGGTGGTAGCACGCCCCGTCGATGACCGCCGAGGTCGACATGATCAGGACGTCGACGTACAGCGCCGAGATCGCGTCGCTCGCCATCTGTCCCATGAACGCATTGCACCAGCCGTGGTACTCGCCGCCGACGAGGACCAGCTTGACGTCCTCGGCGTCGACGAGCGCGTTCGTGACGCTCAAACTATTGCTCACCACCGTCAGCGGAGCCCTGGTGCCCAACTGGTCGAGCAACGGCAGCAGCGTGGTGGAGTCGTCCAGCATCACCGTCTGCCCGGGCTGCACGAAAGCCATTGCCGCAGAGGCAAGTTCCGCCTTCTCCGCGCGCTGCTGACTCCGGCGGTAGGCATCGTTGGACTCCACGGTGCTCGACGGCAGCGCGGTCGCAGCGCCCCGCGACTTCCGCAGGACGTTCTGAGCCTCGAGCTGGTCGAGGTCGCGGTGCACCGTCATGACGCTGACGTTCAGCGTTCGCGCCAGGTCCTCGATCGTCACGGTGCCTGCGGCCATGACGGCCTCGGTGAGGAGCCGGTGGCGCTGGGCCTGCCGCGACGCGGCCTTGCCTGCTACCTCCATCTGCCCAGCTCCTCCCCGCCGTGCCCGTCGTGCGATCGCCACGGGAGCCTATCGACTCAGCCCTAGTTCTCGTTCGCCATGTCGCCGGTCTGGAGATTCCTGTCGATCACCTCGGGGAGGCGCTCCAGCAGCGACTGCCGGTCGGTGACGACATTGCGCAGCACCGCGTCGATGTTGGAGCCGTCCACCGGCGGCATGGTGTACAGCCACTGCTTCTTCACCGTCTCACCCTTGGCGATCTTGTTGGCGACCGCAAGACCGTCGGCGAGCTCGATCGTGCCGTGCTGCAACGACGTTCCGATGAACTCACCGCTCTTGACCGCCTGTAGGCCGTCCTCGATGCCGTCGATTCCCACGATCGGGATCTTCACGCCCGCTTCCTTGGTGGCTTGCAGCGCACCGAGGCCCATGTCGTCGTTCTGCGCCACGATGCCGTTGATCTGGCCACCGAATGCCGTGATCCAGTTCTTCATCTTGTTCACCGCGTCGTCGCGGGTGTTGT
>JAOPUT010000255.1 GCA_025963385.1 Mycobacterium sp. | reverse complement strand
TCGGCGCCCGCGACGAACAGGCCGGCGAAGATCATCAGGGCCACGACGGCACCGACGACGATCAGCAGTCGGCCGATGCGCCGACGCAGCAGCAGGGAGATGAGTCCGCCGATGGTGGCCGCCGCCGATACGGCGGACAGGAAACCTATTGCGATGCAGAACAATTCGTCGGTGTGCCACCATCCGGTGATCAGCGACGTCGCGATGACCGCGGTGGCCCATCCGCTCAGGATGCTGACCGCGGCGGCAGCGGAGGCGGCGGCGGGTGAGGGACGAGTAGGGGTCTGCGCACCGGCGGCGAGGGGAGTCGCGCGGGGGAGGAAACTGGTCGGGGGCTCGGCGGATGCCGCCGGAAAGGATCCCGTCGGGTGGCGGCGAATGATGCCGGTCTGCAGATCCGAGGGATCAGCAGGCGGCGGTGGGACGGCGTCGGGCTGCCGCCGGATGATGCGGGTCGGCTCGGATGGAGGTCCGCTCGACGTCACCGGTCAGCCGACGTAGTTGCCGGGGCTTAGGCCCTTGGCGGCGAGCCACGGCACCGGATCGATGTAGTCGGTGCCGTTCTTCAGCACCGAGAAGTGCAGATGTGGCCCAGTCGACTGACCGCGGTTGCCGATGGTGGCGATCTGATCGCCCGCCATCACCCGCTGGCCGACGCTGACGAGCCAGGTGTTCACGTGGCCGTAGAGCGTGACGGTGCCGTCGGAGTGGCGGATCTTGACCCAGGCGCCGAAGCCTGCGGCGGGACCCGCATCGGTGACGACGCCGTCCTCCGCGGCCAGGATCGGGGTGCCGATCGCGTTGGCGATGTCGATGCCGGCGTGCAGGACACCCCACCGATAGCCGAAGCCCGACGTCCACACGCCCTTGGCGGGGAAGACGAACTCCGGTCGGGCGAGGCGCGCCTCACGCTGAGCCCGCTCCGCGGCGAACGCGGCACCGTTGGCGAACTCCTGGCTGTGCACCGCCTCGCTGGCGGCGGGAGCCACGGTGACGATCTGCATGCCGTCGGAGGAACCCGAGATGGCGCCGCCGTCGACGAACGCATTGGGGCCCGCCGCGACCATCTGATCGACAGGGGCCTGGTCGGTGGAGTTGACCACGGAGTAGGCGGCTGCCGCCGTCGCGCCCGCAGCCATGGCCGCCGCGACGAGGCGGGCCTTGACGGCGCCGTCGCCGACCTTGCGGTGCAGCCCACGACGCCCCGACATGTCGATGACGTCGGTGTCCTCCATGCCGGCGCTGACATCGGTGTGGCTGTCGCGGTACGCGTGCGTCGACCGGCGCTCCTCGCCGGCGCGCGGGCGGAACTGCGAAGGCACGGCCAGCCGGAGAGGAGTCAGGTCGTCGGTGTCGTGCATGTCGTCGAGCTCGGGAGCACGGATGACCCGCGACTCGCGATCAAACGCCGAGGTGTTGCTGAACTCTAGATCGTCGAGATCGCCGAACTCGTTGAACGGAATGATGTCGGTGATGGTGGCGTCGTAGGGGGTCGATGGGGTTCCACGAGATGCTCGTGACGAACCTTGCTCAGCCAACCGAAATGTCCCTCGCGCCGTGACCATACCGTTACTCAGACCCAGGCACGTTAACGAAAATCCAATGTTGGTGGCAACCCGGGAACTAATTCCGGCCAATATTGTGACTTGTATCACTACAAGGGCCTCGGTGAGATGGGCCACATGAGCGGTAGGCGGTGTCGGCGGCATCCGCAGGTGTGGATAAAGTCCCAAGAGCCAGTCGGCGCAAGCGTAGGTAGCGCGCAAGCGTAGGCAGTCAGTCCCAACAGTCAAAGCAGACAGACGGTGAGCCCATGGATCTCTTCGAATACCAGGCGAAGGAGCTGTTCGCCAAGCACAACGTGCCCACCACACCGGGTCGGGTGACCGATACGGCGGAGGACGCCAAGGCGATCGCCGAGGAAATCGGCAAGCCCGTGATGGTCAAGGCTCAGGTGAAGGTCGGCGGACGCGGCAAGGCGGGCGGCGTGAAGTACGCGGCCACCCCCGAGGACGCCTTCACCCACGCCCAGAACATCCTCGGCCTGGACATCAAGGGCCACGTGGTGAAGAAGCTGCTGGTCGCCGAGGCGAGTGACATCGCCGAGGAGTACTACATCTCCTTCCTGCTCGACCGCTCCAACCGCACCTACCTGGCGATGTGCTCGGTCGAGGGTGGCATGGAGATCGAAGAGGTCGCCGCCACCAAGCCCGACCGTCTCGCCAAGGTGCCCGTCAACGCCGTCAAGGGCGTCGACCTGGCCTTCGCGCGGTCCATCGCCGAACAGGGCCACCTGCCCGCCGAGGTGCTCGACGCCGCCGCGGTGACCATCCAGAAGCTGTGGGAGGTCTTCGTCGGTGAGGACGCCACCCTGGTCGAGGTGAACCCTCTCGTTCGCACCCCGGACGATCAGATCCTGGCGCTCGACGGCAAGGTCACCCTCGACGGCAACGCCGACTTCCGGCAGCCGGGCCACGCGGAGTTCGAGGACAAGGACGCCACGGACCCGCTCGAGCTCAAGGCCAAGCAGAACGACCTCAACTACGTCAAGCTCGATGGCGAGGTCGGCATCATCGGCAACGGCGCGGGTCTGGTCATGTCGACCCTCGACGTGGTCGCGTACGCCGGTGAGAAGCACGGCGGCGTGAAGCCCGCCAACTTCCTCGACATCGGTGGTGGCGCCTCGGCCGAGGTGATGGCCAATGGTCTCGACGTGATCCTCGGCGACAGCCAGGTCAAGAGTGTCTTCGTCAACGTGTTCGGCGGCATCACCGCGTGCGACGCGGTCGCCAACGGCATCGTCAAGGCGCTGCAGATCCTCGGCGACGAGGCCAACAAGCCGCTGATCGTGCGTCTTGACGGCAACAACGTCGAGGAGGGTCGGCGCATCCTCGCCGAGGCCAACCATCCGCTGGTCATCCAGGCGGACACCATGGACTCCGGCGCCGACAAGGCTGCCGAGCTGGCGAACAAGTCCTAAGGAGCAATGACCTATGTCCATATTCCTAAACGCGAACTCCAAGGTCATCGTCCAGGGCATCACCGGCGGCGAGGGCACCAAGCACACCGCGCTGATGCTCAAGGCGGGCACCCAGGTCGTCGGTGGCGTCAACGCGCGCAAGGCCGGCACTGAGGTCACCCACAAGGACAAGGACGGCAAGGACGTCAATCTGCCGGTGTTCGGCAGTGTCGCCGAGGCGATCAAGGAGACCGGCGCCGACGTGTCGATCGCCTTCGTGCCGCCCGCGTTCTCCAAGGACGCGATCATCGAGGCCATCGACGCCGAGATCCCTCTGCTGGTGGTCATCACCGAGGGAATCCCTGTGCAGGACAGCGCATATGCGTGGGCCTACAACGTGGATAAGGGCGAGAAGACCCGCATCATCGGGCCCAACTGCCCCGGCATCATCACCCCCGGTGAGTCGCTGGTCGGCATCACGCCGAACAACATCACCGGCAAGGGCCCGATCGGGCTGGTGTCCAAGTCCGGCACGCTGACTTACCAGATGATGTACGAGCTGCGCGATCTCGGCTTCTCGACCGCCATCGGCATCGGCGGCGATCCCGTCATCGGCACCACCCACATCGACGCCATCGAGGCGTTCGAGAAGGATCCCGAGACCAAGATCATCGTCATGATCGGCGAGATCGGCGGCGACGCCGAGGAGAAGGCAGCGGCCTACGTCAAGGCCAACGTCTCCAAGCCGGTCGTCGGCTACGTCGCAGGATTCACTGCGCCGGAAGGCAAGACGATGGGGCACGCGGGCGCGATCGTCTCCGATGGTGCGGGCACCGCCCAGGGCAAGAAGGAAGCACTCGAAGCCGCGGGCGTGAAGGTCGGCAAGACGCCGTCCGAGACCGCCGCGCTGGCCAGGGAGCTTCTCGAAAGCCTGTAGTCTCCCTGCGCGAGCAGTCGTAGAAGCCCCTGATTCCTCGAGACTCAGGGGCTTCTACGACTGCCCGGGGTAGGGGTGGAGTGCTGGAGGATCTCGCGGATCACCGAATCGGTGGGTTCCTCGCGATAGCGCAGCTGATACCGCAGCAGCGGCTCGGTCAGGTCGTACCACGACGCTCGCTTGTCACCGTCACGCGCCTTGGCCGACGTCACCCAGTGCGACGAGGCGAGCCGCCCCAGCGCCGTGGCTGCCGACTGGTTCGAAACCCCCACCGCCGCAGCGAGATCGCTCACCGTCCTGGGCGCCCAACCGCGCGCCAGTTCGACCACCATGCGCTGTTCGCCGGGCGGCAGCTGCCACAGACGTTGCTGGTAGTACGGCGTCAGCCGGTCGAGGAGCGCCGCCACTGCGGGCACCAGCGCATCGAGGGAGCGCGCGTCGACGTATTCGGCAAGGATGTGCCACAGCCGGGGTGATCCGCCCGCCAGCCGGCGTATCGCCTGTAGCCGCTCGCCTCCTGCCGGCGTGGCGATGAACGCCGAAAGGTCTTCGTCGCCCCGGGCGTGCGCCGCGCGGCTGAGCATGATGGCGGCCTCGTCGACGCTCCACTCCGGCAGGGTCTCCACCATGAACGAGCCGTACCACGGATACGACCGGGACGACACCGCCGGGAACAGCATGGGTGCGGTCGCGAAAAGCATGACGGAAGTGGAGGTTTCGACCCAGGCGCGCAGGCTGCCCTGCCCCGATTGACCCAACGCGTCGAACACCCGGTCGAGGTTCTCGATGGCCAGCAGGATCATTCGCCCTGCGGCCATGGCTGTGATCGCCTGTTCGATGCCGATGGCATCGTCGTCACGGCGCAGGGCGCGGGCCGTCTCGCCCAGTTCGTCGTCGATGGTCCTGGCGACCTCGACGAGCAGGTCGAGATACGACCCGATCGCCAGCGCGTCCTCTGGGATCAGCACGGGGAGAAAGTGTTCCGACGCATCGGTATCGGCAAGACTGCGCCGGACGGCGACCTGGAGGGTGTGCGTCTTGCCCCCACCCCTGGGTGCGACGAGCAGCGTGTGCGGTCGCGAGCCGTCGCGCGCTGCCGAGGTGATCCGGTGCACCAGCGTCTCGAACAGTTCCTCGCGGCCCACGGTGATCGCATCGAGCTCGTCGGCCCTCATCGCCGCATCGTCCGCCACGCACGCTGAATCAGGTTGGAGGCGAACCGATCTGCGTCGTCTTGGCGCACCAGGTAGTGGTCCAGTTCGAGGCGTTCGATGAACGACACCAGCTGGTCGCGATCGCTGATCGGATTGCCCTCGCCGCGCAGCAGCGCAAGGGTTTCCTCGACGCCGAGGGGGCCGGTGGCGTGGGCGTAGACGTCGAGCAGTTTTGCGATCGCAACGCTGTCGTCGCCGTAGTAGTGGCCGAGCCGGTCGCGGTAGTGCCTGAGGTCCCACGGGTCGGTGGGATCTTCGATGGCACGGGTGACGAGATCGGGGATCTGATCGGGCCGGGGCAGCGTCCTGGCGTCGTGGCCCGCACGCACCGACGCCGCCACCAGGTGCTGGATGTAGTACGGCACGTTCTCGGCGGCGGCAGCGATGGCGGGGGCGATGAGGCGGGCGTCGGTGGGGTTCACTCGCACCCCGAGCAGCAGGCACTCGGCGAGGTAGGTGGCGTGGTCGGTGCGGATCGGGCCCACCGTGATCTTCTGGATGTCGTTGACGGTGCTCGGCGCGTCCACCGACACGTGGTGGAAGCCGATCGAACCGGACAGCACGGTGGCGACCCGTCCGCCGTGCTCCTGCCGGAAGCGACGCAGGGTGTGGAGGAAGCTGTCGCCCGCGCCAGGCGCTTGGCGCTCGAGATTGCGGGCCAGCACCGTGACCTCGTCGATGAAGAGGACCACCTGGCGGCCGTCGGCGCGGTCGACGGCGCGACCGAGCAGGTCGTCCAGTGCGGCCGCGGCCCGTCCGTCGCGCTCGATCTTGACCGGGCCCGCGGACAGCGTGACCCGGAGTCTGGCCATTTCCTTGGCCCAGGCCGGCTCCAGTTTCGCCAGCTCGGCGGCGAGTGCCGCGACGAAGTCGGCGTACGTCTCGCGCTCGGCGCTGGCGGCGATGACGACGGCGCCCGCCCGTCCTACGTTCTGCTGGACGACCCGCGACAGTGACGTCTTGCCGTGCCTGCGATCACCGACGAGTACCGCGCCGCTGTGTGTCAGTGATGCGGCGACGGCCTCGGCGTCGCGGTATCGACCCACCACGTCGTCGGGACGCACGATGCCGCCGACGACGAGGGACATCGGCCGCGGAGGATAGGACACGTGGACCAGTATTACGTCAGACGTGATGTACGTCAATATTGATGTACGTCAATCAGGTTGTACGCTGCGCGCGAATTGGAACGCGTTCTCGTTTTCCGTTAGCGTGACGAAGTAACACCCGCCAGGAGGTCTGTAATGCAGGTCGATCCGTGCACCCCCGTCATCGTCGGCGTCGGTCAGTTCACCGAACGGATCGACGACGCCGACTATCGCGGCATGTCGTCGGTCGAGTTGGCCACCGAAGCCACTCGGGCCGCGTTGGAAGACACCGGGGCCGACGTGGCCGCCGTGGCAGCGGCGATCGAGGTGTTCGCGGGGTTGCGGCAGTTCGAGATCTGCACGCCGTTCAGCAAGCCCCCGCTCGGCTGCTCGGACAACTACGTCCGGTCGGTGGCGCGCCGCGTCGGCGCCGATCCCGTACGCGCGATCCTCGAGCCCATCGGGGGCAACGGACCGCAGAAGCTGATGACCGAGTTCGCGGGCGCGATCGCCGCGGGTGACGTTGAGGTGGCGCTGATCCTGGGCTCCGAGCCGGGGTCGACGGCGAAGTACTTCGCCGATCAGGCCAGGGCGGGCGAAGCGGCGGGAGAGCGGTTCGAGAAGCCGGACTTCACCGAGCACGTCGGTGGCCAGCTCGAGGACCGTGGCTACGGCTTCGAGCAGTACATGAGTGAGTACACCGCCAAGCACGCGCTGACGGGGGCACCCGTGCAGTACGGGCTGCTCGACAACGCACGACGGGCGCGTCTCGGGCTGAGCGTCGCCGACTACCGGCGCGCGATGGCCGAACTCTTCGCGCCGTTCTCGAAGGTCGCCGCCAAGAACCCCTTCTCGTCCTCGCCGGTGGAACGCTCCGTCGAGGAGATCGAGACCGTCACCGACGACAACCGGATGATCTGCGACCCGTATCCGCGGCTGCTGGTGGCGCGCGACACCGTCAACCAGGGTGCCGCCGCGCTGATGATGTCGGTGGCGGCCGCGCGCCGGCTCGGCGTGGCCGAGGAGAAGTGGGTGTATCTGCGGGGGCACGCCGACCAGACCGAGCAGGACCTGTTGGACCGCGTCGACACCAGCGTCAGCCATTCTGCGAAAGTCGCCGTGGCAGAAGCGCTTCGGGTCGCCGGTGTCGGTATCGACGCCATTGCGACGTTCGACCTGTACAGCTGCTTCCCGTTCCCGGTCTTCGCGGTGTGCGACGAGTTCGGGCTCGCGGGCGACGACCCGCGCGGGCTGACACTCACCGGCGGCCTGCCGTACTTCGGCGGTCCGGGCAACAGCTACTCGCTGCACGGCATCGCCGAGACCGTCGCCCAGATGCGGGACAGGCCGGGATCATTCGGGCTCGTCGGCGCCAACGGCGGCGTCATGAGCAAGTATTCGGTGGGGATCTACTCCACCGAACCCGCCGAGTGGGCAGCCGACCGCAGCACGTCGCTGCAGGACGACATCAAGGCACTGCCGAAGGTTGCGGTCACCCGCAACGCCGACGGTCCAGGCACCATCGAGACCTACTCGGTGCGCTACGACTGGCCCGTCACCACCGGCGTCATCATCGGTAGGCTCGACGCCGACGGCAGCCGGTTCATGGCGCTCACCGAGGACGAGGACCTGGTGGCGTTGATGTGCGATGGCGACCCGCTGGGCGCCCGCATCTCGGTGAAGTCGACCGAGGACGGGACGAACCTAGCCGCGCTGGCGTCGTGACCGCAGGCCCTTGGCCTCGAACCGGGTGCGGGACTCCTCCTCCGTCTGCCTGACGCGGCGGCGGCGGGGCCGTGGCTCGTCGAACACCCGGACGATGAGTGTGCTGATGCTGGGCATGGCATTTCCCTTCACGCGAGGAAACCGCGGGCGCGGTTCCCATGCCCACGAACTGTCGTCGTCAGCGGTGACCGGGTCGTGAGTAGCCGACTACCCGACTTCGGGTCGGAGGTCGCACCGAATCAGACGAGGGCGGCGAGCTTGCCTGCGAGTCTCTCGACGTAACCGGCGACCTCGGCCTCGGACTTGTCGGGCAGCCCGAACAACACCTCGGTGACGCCGAGGTCGGCCCAGCGGGCGAGCTTGTCGGGGTCGGGCTTGAAATCGAGCGCGACGATCTGAGGCGCGCCGTCGCGGCCCGCGGCGGCCCACGTGTCCTGCAGCAGTTTCACGGGAGCATCGATGTCGAAGTCGCGCGGTGTGGTGATCCAACCGTCGGCGCTCTTGGCGATCCACTTGAAGTTCTTCTCGGTGCCCGCGGCGCCGACGAGGACCGGGATGTGCGACTGCACGGGCTTGGGCCACGCCCAGCTGGGGCCGAACTTCACGAACTCCCCGTCGTATTCGGCCTCCTCCTGCGTCCACAGCGCGCGCATCGCCTCCAGGTACTCGCGCAGCATGGTGCGGCGGCGGCCTGGTGGCACGTTGTGGTCGGTGAGTTCGTCGGTGTTCCAGCCGAACCCGACACCGAGACTGACCCGGCCGCCGGAGAGGTGATCGAGTGTGGCGATGGACTTGGCCAGCGTGATGCAGTCGTGCTCGACCGGTAGTGCCACCGCGGTCGAGAGCCGCACACGCGTGGTCACCGCGGCGGCGGTGCCCAGCGACACCCACGGGTCGAGCGTGCGCATGTAGCGGTCGTCGGGCAGCGACTCGTCGCCCGTGGTCGGGTGCGCGGCCTCGCGCTTGATCGGGATGTGGGTGTGCTCGGGAACGTAGAACGTGGTGAACCCGTGGTCGTCAGCGAGCTTGCCCGCAGACGCGGGCGCGATGCCGCGATCACTGGTGAAGAGAACGAGCCCGTAGTCCATGCCCAGAATTAGAACGTGTTCTAGTCCTTCTTGGCAAGGTGGCCCGCAGCCGGCGTGCGCGGTCGTCGAAATTTCGGGTAGTTCGTTACTCACGACCAGCGGTGGTCGCGGGCGGAACAGTTCGCCGCATGAACACCGATCGAACGCCAGTCAGGAAGCTGCGGGAGTGGCTGCGTCGCTACCTTCCGTGTGAAGTCGCAGGCACGACGTGCGAAATGGGTGGCGCGGCGATCGCGTACGCGCTCACCGAATCCGCCGCCGCGGCCGCCGTCGTGGCGACCGTCGGCGCCTCCATCGGCTACTACGCCGCGGCGTACGTCGCGGCAGTGCGGACCGCCTACCGGGCCCGTCGTGGATCGTCGCGAACGTCGCGCGCACTGACCGCCAACGGCCTGGCGCTGCGCAGCGTGGCGATCGAGTTCGGCCCCGCCGAGGTCGTCGACAGCCTGCTCATCAGGCCGCTGGCCTTCTACTTCGGGCCGGTCCTGTTCGGCGGCATGGTGGCGGGCTGGATCTTCGCCAAGCTGGCGGCCGACGTCGGCTTCTACGTGCTGGCCATCTTCTCCTACGAGCGATTCAAGGGCCTGCTGGTCGTTCGCAAGCAAGTCGAGGAGGTGCCCCATGAACCTGCAGCGTCGGTCGCAGCTGCGTAGTGAGCTGCGCGCCAGGGCCGGACAGTGGCGCGAGTTGGTGGCCATCCACGGCACCCCGCTGCTGGTCCTCGATCCGTACCGGGTGGCCGCGCAGTATTCGCTTCTCACCGAGCACCTCCGTGGGTTCCATCTGCACTACGCGGTGAAGGCGCTCCCGCATCCCGCGGTGCTGACCGTGCTGGCCGCCAGTGGCAGCAGCTTCGACGTCGCCACCCGTGCCGAGGTCGACCTCGTCAGCCAGCTCGGCATCCCGATGACGCGGTGCATCTACACCCATCCCATCAAGAAGCCGGCGGACATCGACTACGCCTACTCCCGCGGCATCCGGACCTTCGTCGTCGACAACCCGATCGAGGCGCAGAAGTTCGTCGGCCGCGGCGCCGACGTCGAGATCATGGTGCGCCTCGCGTTTCGGAACCCGTCGGCCAAGTCGGACCTGTCGATGAAGTTCGGCGCCGATCCCGCCGAAGCCGAACTCCTGGTCAAGCACGTCGTCGCCGCCGGAGTCCGGTTCGCGGGATTCAGCTTTCACGTGGGCAGCCAGGGTTCGGCGGTCGCGCCCTACCGCGACGCGCTACGCGCCACGCTCGACCTGACCAGACACGTCGAGCGGGCGCTGGGACTGCACGTGCCCGCCATCGACGTCGGCGGCGGGTTCCCGGTGACGTACCGGGAGGAGATGCCGCCCATCAGTGCGATCGGCGACGTCATGGACGAGGTCCTCGGACGCCACCACGACTACACGATGCTCGCCGAGCCGGGCCGGTTCGTGGTCGCGGACTGCATGACGTTGCTGACGAGCGTCGTCGGCAGGGCCACCAGGGCGGGGCGCACCTGGCACTACCTGGACGATGGCCTCTACGGCAGCTACTCCAACGTCATGACCGAGGACGTGCACCCGCCGATCCTCGCGCTGAGCGAGCTCGAGGACGGACCGCTCACGGAGCTCGAACCCGTCACGCTCGCAGGCCCCACGTGCGACAGCGTCGACGTCGTCGCGGGCGACTATCCGATGCCGTCGCTGGCGGTCGGTGACATCGTGGTGAGCCCCGTCATGGGTGCCTACACCGCGGTGACCTCGTCCCGGTTCAACGGGATCGCCGCGACGCCGATCGTGGTGTCGCCCGGCAAGCGGTGTTGTGCTCGTGCAGATCGTTACCGGTGACTCGATGGGCGGCGGTTGTTGAGATGACACACCATGACGACCGAACGCATCGCCGACAACGTCAAGTTCGCTTACTGGGTCCCCAACGTGAGTGGTGGGTTGGTGACCAGCGACATCGAGCAGCGCACCGACTGGAACTACGAGTACAACAAGAAGCTCGCCCAGACCGCCGAGAACAACGGCTTCGAATACGCGCTGAGCCAGGTCCGCTACGAGGCCAGCTACGGAGCCGAATATCAGCACGAGTCGACCAGCTTCAGCCTCGCTCTGCTGTTGGCCACCGAGCGACTGAAGGTGATCGCCGCCGTGCACCCCGGGCTGTGGCAGCCCGCGGTGCTGGCCAAGCTCGGCGCCACCGCCGACCACCTCAGCAACGGCCGATTCGCCGTCAACGTCGTCTCCGGCTGGTTCAAGGACGAATTCACCCACCTCGGGGAGCCGTGGCTCGAGCACGACGAGCGGTACCGCCGCAGCGCCGAGTTCCTGCAGGTGCTGCGTCAGATTTGGACGACGGACAGCGTTGATTTCCGCGGCGACTTCTACCGGATCCACGACTTCACGCTCAAGCCCAAGCCGCTCAACACGCCCGAACGGCCCAATCCCGAACTCTTCCAAGGTGGTAACTCGACGGCGGCGCGACGCAACGGTGGGCTGTACTCCGACTGGTACTTCTCCAACGGCAAGGACTTCGACGGCATCACCGAGCAGGTCGTGGAGGTGCGGGACCACGCCCGCACCGTGGGGCGCGAGGTCAAGGTCGGCCTGAACGGGTTCATCATCGCGAGGGACTCAGAGAGGGAAGCAAGAGAAACCTTGCGCGAGATCATCGAGAAGGCCAACAAGCCCGCCGTCGAAGGCTTCCGGGGCGCCGTTCAGCAGGCAGGCAGCTCGACCGGCGACAAGAAGGGGATGTGGGCAGACTCGAGCTTCGAAGACCTGGTGCAGTACAACGACGGCTTCCGCACGCAGTTGATCGGTACGCCGGAACAGATCGCCGAACGCATCGCTGCCTACCGCAAACGCGGTGTCGATCTGATCCTCGGCGGGTTCCTCCACTTCCAGGAGGAGATCGAGTACTTCGGCGCCAACGTGCTGCCCCTGGTGCGCGAAATCGAGCAGTCCGAAGAGGATTCGCGCGACCAGCCGGTACTCGTCTCCGCCTGAGCATCGAATGTTTGCTCACCGACGGGCAGCGGGCAGTCGGTCCGCGCACACGGGCCGACCC
>JAOPUT010000259.1 GCA_025963385.1 Mycobacterium sp. | reverse complement strand
CTGGTGTGCTCGATCATCTCGATCCCGATCGGCGTGATGGTCGCGGTGTACCTCGTCGAGTACGGCGGTGGCACGCGCCTGGGCAAGGTCACCACCTTCATGGTCGACATCCTCACCGGTGTTCCCTCGATCGTGGCGGCGCTGTTCATCTACGCGCTCTGGGTGGCCACGCTCGGGTTCGAGCGGTCGGGCTTCGCCGTCTCGCTGGCCCTGGTGCTGCTGATGATTCCGGTGATCGTGCGCGCCACCGAGGAGATGCTGCGCATCGTGCCGATGGACCTGCGCGAGGCGAGTTACGCACTGGGCGTACCGAAGTGGAAGACCATCGTCCGCATCGTCATTCCGACGGCGTTGTCGGGCATCGTCACCGGCATCATGCTTGCGCTGGCCCGCGTGATGGGTGAGACGGCCCCGCTGCTGATCCTGGTGGGCTACGCCGCGTCCATCAACTTCGACATGTTCGGCGGCTTCATGGGCTCGCTGCCCGGCATGATGTACGACCAGATCTCGGCAGGTGCCGGTGCCAACCCGATCCCGACCGACCGGCTGTGGGGCGCGGCGCTGACGCTCGTCCTGCTGATCGCCATCCTCAACATCGCGGCACGGCTTGTCGCAAAGATCTTCTCTCCCAAAAAGGTTTAGGAGCTTACCGTGGCCAAGCGCCTCGATCTCAAAGACGTCAACATCTACTACGGGTCGTTCCACGCCGTAGCCGACGTCGCGCTGTCGGTGCAACCGCGCAGTGTGACGGCCTTCATCGGTCCGTCGGGCTGCGGCAAGTCGACGGTGCTGCGCACCCTCAACCGCATGCACGAGGTCATTCCCGGTGCCCGCGTCGAAGGCTCGGTGCTGCTCGACGGTGAGGACATCTACGGGGCAGGCGTCGACCCCGTCGGTGTGCGCAAGACCATCGGCATGGTGTTCCAGCGCCCGAATCCGTTCCCCACCATGTCGATTCGCGACAACGTGGTGGCAGGCCTGAAGTTGCAGGGCAGGCACAGCAAGAAGGCACTCGACGAGGTCGCCGAGCGTTCGCTCAAGGGCGCCAACCTGTGGAACGAGGTCAAGGACCGCCTCGACAAGCCGGGCGGCGGGCTGTCCGGCGGCCAGCAGCAGCGTCTCTGCATCGCCCGCGCCATCGCGGTGCAGCCCGACGTGTTGCTGATGGACGAGCCGTGTTCGGCGCTCGACCCCATCTCTACGCTGGCGATCGAGGACCTCATCGCCGAGCTGAAGCAGGACTTCACGATCGTCATCGTCACGCACAACATGCAGCAGGCCGCGCGCGTCAGCGACCAGACCGCGTTCTTCAACCTGGAGGCGACGGGCAAGCCGGGCAAGCTGATCGAGATCGACGACACCGAGAAGATCTTCTCCAACCCGACGCAGAAGGCCACGGAGGACTACATCTCCGGTCGCTTCGGCTAGGGCGTCAAGACCACCCGGGTGGCCGCCGGTTCCGCCGCGCCCCACACCCGCTCGACGTCGGCCAGCGGACGTGCCTGGGTGCGCAGGTGAAGTTCGCCCTTGGCGATCATGTCGAACATCCGCGGGAGCGCCTCGGTCCGCGCCCGGGCCATGACATCGGGCGGCACGCTGCCAATCCCGATGCCGGACAACGTGATTCCGGTGCTGCGCAGGATTCCTGCGGGCAGGTCGATCGTCATTCCGGCCATGGAGCCGATCTGGACGAATCGGGTGGCGTGGAAGTGTGCGGCGGGGTGACTGGATGCCAGCGCCGTGAGCGTCTGCTCGGCGGGCTCGCCCCACAGGTAGTCCAGCACCGCGTCGAAGGGGCGCTCGGCGTGCAGTGCCGCGACCCGCTCGCTGAGGCTCTCGGACTTGAGCGCGATGGAGTCGTCGGCGCCGACGGTCCGTAGCCAGTCGAGTCGAGCGGTGTCCCGGCCCACGACGACCACCCGACCCGCACCAAACGCCGACTTGGCGAGCTGGACCGCGATCGCGCCGGTGACACCGGTCGCCCCCAGGACCAGGACGTTGTCGCCGGGCGATACCGCGGCCGCGTACTCCAGGGACATCCACGCGGACATGCCGGGATTGGGGATGGCCGCAGCGGTGACGGAATCCACGTCGTCGGGCAGGACGAGCGCACCGCCCGGGTCGACCAGCGTGCGTTCGGCCATCATGCCGTACGGCTTGACGGCACCGGCGTACACGCGGGTGCCGTCCTCGAGACGGGCTACGCCGTCCACGCCTGGGATCGCGGGCAGGTCGATTTCGTTGCTGGCGTAGTGCTTTCCCGACATCAGCCCACGGGTGAGGTTGGTCAGCGCGGATGCTTCGACGGTGGCGACGACCGCACCGTCGCGGACGAGGGGCTCGGGCTGGTCGGTGTAGACGGGCGGATGACCCCATTGCTCGACCACTGCTGCCTTCATCGGCATCTCTCTTCCTGCAGACCTACAGCGGCGGCGAGCTCCAGGTGCTTGAGAAGGTCCTTCGAGATCTGCTGTCGACCACGAAGGTCGGCGTGCGGATCACCCGTCACTGAGGAGCGGGGATGGCTTCCTCGTCCGGGAAACGGCCCGTCACCTGGAATATCACCCGACGCGCGACCTCGACCGCATGGTCGGCGAAACGCTCGTAGAACCGGCTCAGCAACGTCACGTCGACGGCCGCCGTGACGCCGTGCTTCCACTCGCGATCCATCAGCACCGAGAACAGATGGCGGTGGAGATCGTCCATCGCGTCGTCCTCTTCGCGGATGCGCGCAGCCTTCTCCGGATCCCGCGTCACCAGAACCTCCTGGGCGCTGTGGCCGAGATCGACTGCGACCCTGCCCATTTCGGCGAAGTAGCCGTTGACCTCTTCCGGCAAGGTGTGCTGAGGGTGGCGGCGGCGGGCGATCTTGGCGACGTGCAGGGCCAGCGCGCCCATCCGGTCGACGTCGGCGACGATCTGGATCGAGCTGACGATCGCACGGAGGTCGCCTGCCACGGGCGCCTGCAGCGCGAGAAGCACGAAGGCAGCCTCCTCGGCACGCGTGCTCATCGCGGCGATCTGCTCGTGGTCGGTGATGACCTGCTCGGCCAGGGCCAGATCGGCTTGCAGCAGGGCCTGAGTCGAACGCTCCATCGCGACGCCGGCAAGCCCGCACATCTCACCGAGCTGGTCTGTCAGGGCAGCCAGTTGCTCGTGGTACGCGGTACGCATGTGCCAAGCCTACGGGCTGCTCGCCAAGATCGGCACGGCCGCGCGGGTGAACGAAAGGTGAATGCCACCTGCCACGATGCCGAATGCTCCTCGCGCAAGCGCTCGTCGGTGGCGCCCTTGGAGCGTCACTCGCAGGTGGTGTCGGCGGCGTTGGTGACCGTCAGGTCCTCGGGCAGATGCGTGGTTTCGCTGCTGCGGTCGTGGACCACCTTCACCTGTACCGACGAGCCGCTCGGCGACGGGGCATTGACCGAGTTGAAGTCGGACCCGAGCACCACCCGGATCACGTTCCCCATGCCTGAGACGCGCTCGATGGTCGGGATGGCCGGGTTGGCGAACGAGGAGGCGACCGTGGCGGCGGCCTGTTCGTTGCCCGACGAGAAGAACACCGTCGTGGCGTCCAGCGGGCCGGGGTAGTCGTCGGGGGTGTCGACGTTGAAGCCGTGCTGCTGAAGATCGCTCGCCGCCGTCGATGCCAGGCCGTCCTCGCCGGTCGAGTTCGACACGCGCACCGTGATGTCGGCGGGGTTCGTGGTCACCGCGTCGACGAGCTCACCCTTGGCGTCGACGGGAGCGGGCGCAGGCGCCGCTGCCTGCGGGGTCGAAGGAACCGGCGTGTTGTCGGCGTTCTTCTCCTCGGGCAACGGGTCGTCGTTGATGATCGCGTCGAACAGGGCGCGCATGTCGTCGTTGCGGGGCACCTCGTTGCCGTACTCGTCGGCATATCCGACCGTGGGAACCGTGACGAACGTGATGCGGCCCGCGTTCACGCCCTGGACGGACTGGCCGAGATCGACGAGATCCTTGGTCTGGATGTTGTCGACGTAGCTGTCGTTGATGAACATGTTCACGACGTCGTTGAGCTTGTTCAGCGAGAAGAAGGTGTCCTTGGAGATCAGTGACCGCAGCAGCGAGGACAGGAACAGCTGCTGGCGCTTGATCCGGCCGTAGTCGCCGTTGGTCTCGGTGGTGACCTGCCGGGCCCTGACGTATTGCAGCGCGGTGTGCCCGTCGATGACCTGCCTGCCCGCGTTGGCCAGCACCGTGCCGAGCTCGTAGTCCTCCAGCGGGGTGGTGCTGCAGACCTCGACACCGCCCAACGCGTCGACCATCTTGGCGAAGCCGTTGAAGTCGACGGCCATGAAGCGGTTGACCGACAGGCCGGACAGCTTCTGGATGACCTTCACCAGACACTTCGGTCCGCCGACGGCGTAGGCCGAGTTGAGCTTGGTCTCGGTGTAGACCTTGTCCATGCCGTAGACGGGGGAGTCGGGATCGGTGGCGGGTCCGTACGTGAAGGTGGTCGGGTCCCAGTGCTCACACTCCATCGGCGTGATCGAGAGATCGCGCGGGAACGACACTGCCACAACACGTTTCCGGTTCGCCGGGATGTTGACCAGCATGATGGTGTCCGACCGCGCACCCGCGGCATCGTCGGTGGTGCCCGCGCCCATGTCGGCGTTCTGGCCCAAGCGGCTGTCGGTGCCGACGATGAGAAAGTTCTCGTCGCCGAACTGTGCGCCGGGGTCCACGATGTCGCGCGAGTTGGGATCGAGCGCGGCCACCTTGTTGAGGCTGCTGTTCTTCGACGCCTGCCACTGCCAGGCCGCGCCGGTGAGGGCCAGCGCCAAGACGGCGATGACGGCCGCCGCGACGCGTCCCATCACCATCGCCGTGTGCCTGCCGCGATGCGAGGGGACCTTGAGTGGTTCGTGGGGGGCGCCGACCCGTTCCGGGGTGGCGGGCTCCCTGCGGAGCCCAGTCAGGTCCGGGAGTTCCGATTCGTAGGAGGGAACGACCGGGATGACGTCGGTCTCGGCGTCCTGGGCGGCGGTGTCTCGGCGACGGCGAGGTTCGTCGCGCTTCTCTTGCTTCGTGTCGTTGTGGGGGATTCCCGACACCTTGGCGATCAGGTCGGCGACCGTCACGCCGTCGGTGTGGTTGCCCACCGGGGCCGACGATGGCTCATCGGAAATTCCAGAGCGCTCCCACGGCGCGGCGCCTGGTGCGGGCCGTACGGATCGGGTAAGCCAGTCATTGACGGGCTTGGAGGATCCCGGCTCGGCGTCGTCGGGTGGCTCCGGTGACCGATGACCGGGAGCGGCGTTGTCGCCGTCACTCATGTCCTATCGGCCTCCGACTGTCGGGAACGCTGCTCTAAGTCTTGTAGCAGCACGTTAGGGGCTCCGCCAGTCGGAACCCGTCGTAGTGGATCCTCATCGTACTGAGACAACCTGAGATGGAGCCAGTCAGCGCAGGCGTCAGTGCAGTCTCGAAGAGGTCTCGTCTGCGAGACGGATCAGCCGCCGGAGTGCATGACATCGGCTCCGGCAGGCACCGTGCAGTCGTCGGGATCGCTCAGCCAGCCCTCCGGGAGGGTGACCGACCCTGGCGAGCCCTGCCTGCCGCGCGGGCCTTCGGCGGCCACCGGGAAGGGCACGTCGGGATCAAGCTGCGCCAGCAGTTCGCCGAGCTCGTGCAGGGTCTTGACCAGTGCCAACGACCGCCGCAGTTCGGCGCCCGCAGGAAAGCCGTGCAGGTACCAGGCCACGTGCTTGCGGATGTCGCGCATGCCCTTGTCCTCACCGAAGTGATCGGCAAGGAGCTCGCCGTGGCGACGGGCGATGGCGGCGACCTCGCCCAGCGTCGGCGGCGTCGGGCATTCGTTACCGGTGAACGCCGCGGACAGCTCCGCGAACAGCCACGGCCTGCCGAGGCAGCCCCGACCGATGACGACTCCGTCACACCCCGTGACGGCCATCATCCTCAGCGCGTCGTCGGCGTCGAAGATGTCACCGTTGCCCAGCACGGGGATGTCGGTGACGTGCTGCTTGAGTTCGGCGATCTGGTTCCAGTCGGCGGTCCCGGAGTACCGCTGGGCGGCGGTGCGGGCGTGCAGCGCGACGGCCGCCGCACCTTCCTCGGCGGCGATCCGGCCCGCGTCGAGGTGGGTGTGGTGATCGTCGTCGATCCCGATCCGAAACTTCACGGTCACCGGGACCCCGGTGCCTGCGGTCGCCCGTACCGCCGCTGCCACGATCTGGCCGAAAAGCTTGCGCTTGTACGGCAGGGCCGCGCCGCCACCGCGCCGAGTGACCTTGGGCACTGGGCAGCCGAAGTTCATGTCGATGTGGTCGGCCATGTCGTCGTCGACGATCATCTTCGCCGCGGCATAGGTGGTCGCCGGGTCGACGGTGTAGAGCTGCAGCGACCGCGGCGACTCCTCGGGGCCGAACGTCGTCATGTGCAGCGTGGATTCATTGCGCTCCACCAGCGCACGCGCCGTGACCATCTCGCAGACGTACAACCCGCTGACCGTGCCGGCGCGGGCGAGTTCGAGCTCGCGGCACAGAGTGCGGAACGCGACGTTCGTGACGCCGGCCATCGGGGCGAGGACGACGGGGCTGCGCAACGCGATCGGCCCGATCTGCAGTGCAGACCGGGCCGGGACGCGTGTTTCGGTTACGACGCTGATGTCGTCACCAGGAGGTTCTTCATGGCCTTCTTCTCGGCCACCTTGCGCTCGCGCTCGAGACGGCGCTCCTTGGCCACCTCGAACTTCACGCAGGTGTCCTCGAGCTCTTCGACGAGCTTGCCGAGGTCGTCGCGCATCTCGGCGGCCTCGCCGGTGAAGTCCTCGCGCTCGAAGATGCGCCACTTCTTGAGCACCGGCATCACGACGTCGTCGAGGTGGATGCGGGGGTCGTAGACGCCACCGACGGCGATGACGACGGCCTTGCGCCGGAACTCGGGCACGGTGTACCCGGGCATCTTGAAGTTGCGCAGCACCCGGTGCAGGGACTTCATCGCCTGGTTGGGGGCCATGTCGAGGCCTGCGGCCGACACGTCACGGTAGAAGATCATGTGCAGGTTCTCGTCGGCCGAAACACGTTGCAGCAGTTGGTCGGCGACGGTTTCTTGGCACGCCTTGCCCGTATTGCGGTGCGAGACGCGGGTCGCCAGTTCCTGGAACGTGACGTAGATGACCGAGTCGAACAGGCTCTCGGCGAACATGTCGCCCTGCTGGCCCTGGCCGGGGCTGAAGCCGCGGGTGACCTGCTCGATGCGCAGCTCCTCGAGTTCCAGCGGGTCGATGGCGCGAGTGACGACGAGGTAGTCGCGCAGGGCGATGCCGTGCCGGTTCTCCTCGGCCGTCCAGCGGTTCACCCAGAATCCCCAGGGGCCGTCCATGCTGAAGTTCATCGCGATCTCGCGGTGGTACGACGGCAGGTTGTCCTCCGTCAGGAGGTTCTGCAGCATGGACACCTGCGCGACCTCGGACAGCTTCGACTGCTCGGGATCCCAGTCCTGACCGCCGAGCGCGTAGTAGTTCTTGCCGTCCGACCACGGGATGTAGTCGTGCGGGTTCCAGTCCTTGCGCATCCGCATGTGGCGGTTGATGTTCTGCTCGACCACCGGTTCGAGTTCGTGCAGAAGTTGAAGGTCGGTCAACTCGGTCGACATACCCTTATGTCCTCCTTGGTGCAGGGAACCCTCACAGTTATCTGTATCTGTTGGTAGCACGCAATATATCTGTGTCCCGCGGTGACATCAAGTTCTACGTCGCGGGGTGTCGCCCCACTTGCTGTCGACAGCTCACAGGAGACCGCACAGGAAGGGTAGTATCCGGCGGAGAACATCCCCGTCCTGGCAAACACGCTTCGCCGGCTCTGCGCCAAGGTGACGACGAAAGGTCCCACATCCGTGAAGAAGATCTTGCTTGTCAGTGTCGGCGCACTCGGCTCCGCCGCGGTGGCCCTCGCGTTGGGTGGTGGCGTCGCCGCGGCTGACGACGGCATCGTGGGGCAAACCTACAAGGACGCCAAGGCGGCTCTCAGCCAGCGCGGTCTGACGCCCGTCGTCGCATCCACCGTTGGGGATCGCAAGGATTGGGACAACTGCCTCGTCACCAGTGCAACTCCCGCGCCTGGCATCGACGGCTTCGGCAACCAGACCAACGGCAAGATGAACGTCAATCTGAACTGCTACGCGAAGTATTCGACCAGCTTGTGGCCCGGATTCTCGATCCAGAGCCCCGAGGGTCAGAAGATCTATCAGGCCGATCTGGCAGCAAAGCAGGCACGGGAAGCCCAGCAGGCGGCCGCGGCGCAGCAGGCGCAGGACGAGCAACTCGCTGCCACTGATGCACAGCAAGCTGGCGAGTAAATACCAGCTCTTCCACAGCCTTTAGTCCGCGCAGACGTAAACGTACAACTACCCGTAGGAGTGCTGCGCGCACGCTGGGACGGCGGTACTATCCCGCGAGCAAGGCATTGCGACTCCGCGGACAGATAGGGCTAGAAGTGAAGAAGCTCATCGTTGTTGGTTCCGGCGCCGTTGGCGCG
>JAOPUT010000245.1 GCA_025963385.1 Mycobacterium sp. | reverse complement strand
TTGTCGCTGTCCATCTCGGCGATGAGTTCTGAGCCGTTGAACTTGTAGTCGACGGCTCCCTCCCGCGAGTACTGCGTCATGAACCCGGGGTGGATGGTCGCCCACGACTTGGACCCGCGGGTGGAGATGCCGTAGCGGTTCTGGGAGCGGTCGGTCAGGTCGACGGCCAGCTGGATGAAGTCGTCGAGCCGATCGGGCAGTTTGGTGATGCCCTTCTCGTCGAAGATCCGCTTGTTGTAGGCGACCACGTTGTTCTCGAAACCCCACGGGATGGCCCACTGCCCTCCGGTGCCGAGAGGATTTCCCAGCGTGAAGTCCCACCGGGTGGAGGTCCGCAGGCCCTCGAAGATGTCCTCGAAGTCGTATTCGGCACTGGTGGCCGAACTGTTCTGCAGCCAGGGGTTCAGATCCTCGATCCATCCGGGTGGCCCGTACTGCCAGATGAAGTAGGCGCCGAGCATGAATGCGTCGTGCTTGCCGGAGCCGCCCGCCAGCTCGGTGTTCAGCTTGGTGAAGTAGTCCGCCTCGGGAACCAGGTCGACGTTCACCTTGATGCCGGTGAGTTCGGTGAACTCGGCCAGCAGAGGCTGATACGACAGCTGATACGGGTGCGGGGTCTGCAGGATGTTGATGGTCTGCCCGGAGGCCTTCTTCCAGTCGAAGCCGCCGCTGACCGCGGACGCTCCGTTCGGTGCGCTGGCCTTGCCGCCGACGCCGCAGGCGCTGAGCACGGGCAGGCTGGCAGCCGCCGCGCCCGCAACGCCCAACGCCGCCAACATGTTTCGCCGCGACATCTGCGGACCCGTCATGCGATCTCGACTCATCGTGTCTTCGTCCTTCGTTGGGCGGGTTCGGGGATGTCTGGACTACGCCGGGATCAGGGAGACCTTGACCGATTCCTTGCCGCTGCTGACGAGGTCGAGACCCTTCTGGAACTCGCTCAGCGGAAGTTGGTGGGTGCAGATCTGATCCATCGGCAGGACGCCGGACTCGATCATCTTGATGGCGGCGGGCCAGCAGTACGGGCCGAGGTGGGCGCCGAGGACGTCGAGTTCCTTGTCGTCGCTGATGATGCTCCAGTCGACGGTGACGTCACTGCCGAAGACGCCGTACTCGACGTAGCGCCCCAGCTTGCGCAGCGAGTTGAGCCCCTGCGGCACGGCCGACGGGTGGCCGGTGCCCTCCAGATAGACGTCGGCGCCGTAACCGTCGGTGAGGTCCTTGACGATCTTCTCGACGTCTTCCTCGGCGATGTTGATGGTGAGGTCGGCGCCGCACCTCTTGGCGAGTTCGAGCTTCTCGGGGGCCATGTCCAGCGCGATGACCCGCATGGGGTTCTTGGCGCGGGAGCCTGCGATCATGCCGAGGCCGATGGGTCCGCAGCCGGCCACCACCACGGTGTCCTCGAACGTGATCTGGGCGCGCTCGACGGCGTGCAGTGCGCAGGACAGCGGTTCGACGAATGCGGCGTGTGCGGGCGGGATGTCACCGGAGATCTTGTACACCAACGCTTCTACGGGATAGGTCATGTACGACGCCATGGCGCCCGGCGTGCGGCGCTTGAAGCCGTAGAGGTCGTGGGGTTGGCACATGTGGTACTGCCCGCGCTTGCAGAAGCGACACTTCCAGCACGGCACGATCTGTTCCGAGGTGACGCGGTCGCCGACGGCGATGCCCCACCGGCTGGCGGCCTCATCGTCGAGTTCGACGACGCGGCCGACGAATTCGTGGCCGGGGATGACCATCGTCTCGGTCCACGCCGGACGGTTCTCGTCCCCCCAGAACTTGGCCGCGCCGTGATAACACTTCAGGTCGCTGGCGCAGATGCCGACGGCCTCGACCCGGATGAGCGCCTCGCCGGGCTTGCGTTGCGGGACGGCGACCTCTTCGAGGCGGTAGTCGTTCGGCCCGTGAACGACGACGGCCTGCATCTTCTCGGGGATCTGCTCGGTCATCACGACACTCCTTCATCTGTGGCTCCGGTCACAGTATCGAGTGCCTGCACATTTGTCCAGAACGAATGTTCACGAAAATTCTTTCCAGAACAGATGTCCAATGCCATACTCGCTTTCATGCCTCGGTCGGCTCCGCACACGCCGATGAGCCAGGTCGGTGACGCTGGCTCGCAGGACGCTGAGAGCAGCCACTTTCCGCCGTCGCTGCTCTACACGGCGGCCCGGCTGTACTACGAGGACGACGCCACCCAGGCCGAGGTCGCCGAGAAACTGGGCACCAGCCGCGCCACCGTGAGCAGGCTGCTGTCGGAGGCCAAGCGGCGCGGCATCGTCCGCATCGAGGTGGTGCCGCCCGCCGAGGCCCGCCCCGGCGATCTGGCCGACCGGCTGGCCAGGGCGCTCAACCTGACGTCGGTGTATCTCAGTCCGCAGCTCCCGACGCCCGGCCCGGGGCGCACGCTCGTGGACGTGATGGGCCGGGTGCTCGCACCCGCCGTCGGCCGCGCCCTCGGCGAGGCCGGCCTCCTGCCGGGTGACGTGCTGCTGGTGTCGTCGGGGCGCACGGTGTACGAGGTCGCGCAGTTCGAGCTCGCTCCCCTGCCCGGTGTCGTCGTCGCCCCGACCGTCGGGGGCAACGATCAGCCCGAGGAGTGGTACCAGACCAACGAGATCACCAGGCTGGTCGCCAATCGCGTTGGCGGGCGGGCGAACTACCTCTTCGCCCCCGCGCTGCCCGGCGTCGAGCTGTATCAGTCGCTGTTGAACGACCCGAGCATCCAGAAGGTGCTGCACCTCTGGCCACGCGCGCGGTGTGCCCTCATGGGCGTCGGGGCCCCACCCCTGACCCGATCGGACATTCCGCGCTTCGTCCCCACCGGATCCAGCTCACTACGGGCCGCCGTCGGAGACGTGTGCTCCCGCTTCTTCGACCGTGACGGCGCGCCGGTGGACTTCGAGGACGGCGAGCGGTTGATCGCGCTGGAACTCGATGCGCTGCGCCACATTCCGGTGACGATCGCCGTCGCGGTCGGCAAGGAGAAGGTCGACTCCGTCATCGCGGGTGCGCGCGGCGGCTACTTCAATCACCTCGTCACCGACCCCGTGACCGCCGCCGACATCCTGGCCAGCCCCACCCTCGGGAAGTAGCAGGACCTACAGCACACCTCTACCTCGCTGATCTCACGGGGCAGGCTCGCCCGCGCCTAGCGCAGGCTGCTCCCGTCCGCCGATCTCCCCGATCTCGTGCACCAGGTCCCTGGTGGCCGGATAGAGCTCGCACCAGACGCCGTACAGCTCGTCGTAGAGTGCCCGATTGGCCGGGTTGGGCATGATCTCTCGTTCGATTCTGGCCCAATCCGTCTCCGGGGCAACCAGATTCACGCCGACCGCAGCCATCAGCGCGTCCCCGTAGCTGGCGCCGATCGCCTGCTCGGGCACCAGCTGGGGGCGCCCGGTGATGTCGCTGACAGCCTGGGCCCAGATCGGGCTGCGCAACCCACCGCCGACGGCGACCGTCCGACGACCGGTGTGCGCGTCGTCGAACCTCTCGAGAATCTGCCTGATGCCGAAGCCGATTCCCTCGTAGGCCGCCCGGAAGAGGTGTCCGCGGCCATGGCGCAGCGTCAGCCCGGCGAACAGGCCACGCGCGTTGGGGTCGAACACCGGGGTCCGCTCCCCCGCCAGATACGGCAGCGCGATCAGCCCCTCGCTGCCCGCGGGCACCGCCGACGCCTCTGCCATCAGGGTCTCGAGGGACGCGCCGCCCGTGATCGTCTGGAGCCAGCCGATCATGCTGCCCGCGGTCGACGTGCCGGCAGCGAGCGCCAGCGATCCAGGCTCGATGCCCGCCGTGGTCCACAGGGCGGGGTCGCTGTGGTACTCGTCGATGAGCTGGACCAGGAACATCGTCGAGCCGTACATCAGCATCTGGTCGCCGGGGCTGCGGATGCCCACCGAGAACGCCTCCGAGTAGGCGTCGACGGTGCCCGCGACGACCGGGGTGCCCTTCGGGAGGCCGGTGGCCTCGGCGGCCTCGGCGTGCACGGTGCCCACCACCTCGTTGGGCCAGACCAGGCGCGGCAGCGGCAGGTGTCCGCAGATCCGCTTCGCCCATTCGGTGTTCCAGTCGAACTCGCTCGTCACGTACAGGGGATCGCACTGGCTGGCGGTGTGGTGGTCGAGCACGTACTCGCCGGTCAGCTTGGCGGCGATGTAGGAGTTCGACCCGTACCACCCGGCGGCCCGCTCGAACACCTCGGGCTCGTGTCGCCGAACCCATTCCAACTTGGGTCCGACGGCCTGGCTGGACAGCAGGGTGCCTGCCCGTTCGAGGATGGCGTCGGCACCGAATTCCTCTGTCAGCAATTGAATTTCAGCCGTCGCCCGGGTATCCACGCCGTACAGGATGGCGGGCCGCAACGGGGTCAGCTGCGCATCGCACATCACCAGGCAGGGGCCGACGCCGCTGACGCACATCGCGGCGATCCGTGATCCAGTCGGCGTCTCGGCCGCCAGGCGGTTGCTGATCTCACAGACCTCGCGCCACCACATCGACTGGGCATCGACCTCGGCCCACCCCGGACGCGGCAGGTTCATCGAGTGCGAGATGGTCGCCGAGGCGACGACGGCACCCGCGGTGTCCACCAGAACGCCCTTCGTGCTCCCGGTGCCCATGTCGATTCCGAGAAGCAGGTCCACCGCGCAACCCTACGTCCACGGCCGAACACCGTGTGCCCCCGCGGGTGATCAGACCGGTCCTAACGCGGGACCCGGGCGCCCTTGCGCGCTTCGAGTTCGTCGTCGTCGACCAAGACGAGCATCGGAGAGCCAGGCACGCAGATCATGGTGACGACGAAGCGCAACGGCACGTCGGAGCGGTTGTTGGCGTCCGAGTAGTGGATGACGTCGCCGCCGGGCTCCCAGAACGCCTCACCGGCCGTGATGACCCGCGGCGCCTCACCCTCGAGCTCGAAGAGCATCTCGCCTTCGAGTACGTACCCGAAGGCGGGGCCACCGGGATGCCGGTGCGGCGGCGCACCCGGATCGCCCGCGGGCCACTCGATCACGGCCGTCATGACCTCCGCGCTGGCGGGGATGAATGGTGGTGTGACGCTTTGGATCACGGTGAGTGCGCCCTCGAGCTTCTGCATGCGCGCGTCGTTCATCGGAATCTCCTCGGTCGTGGGATCTGGCCGGTCATCTGGCCGCGAGCCAGTCGGCTAAGTGCGTCGGAGCCAGTTCGGCGCCGTCACCGGTGACCAGGCTGGTCGCGTCCACGGGGGTGCCGAAGTACGTGGCTCCCGAGTCGATCACGACGGGCGTCTGCGAGCCCTCCTTGGCCAGCACCGCACGGGCCAGATCGGCGAAGGACATCTTGTCCGGCCCGCCGATGTCGAGGAAGCCGTTGACCGGCGGCTCCGCGGCCACCCGTGCCACGACGGCGGAGACGTCGGCCGCCGCGATGGGCTGGATGCGGGCATCCGGGGCGTGCACTTCGCCGTCGACGGTGAGCGAGGCGGTGATCATCTCGGCGAATTCGTGGAACTGCGTGGCGCGAACGATGGTGTATGGCAACCCCGACCCGACGATGGCGTTCTCCTGCACGACCTTTGCCCGCATGTAGCCGCTCTTCGGCAGACCGTCGGCACCCACGATGGACAGCGCCACGTAGTGACCGACGCCCGCCCGCTTCGCGGCTGCCACCAGATTCGCCGACGACGCGGTGAAGAACTCCATCACCGGGCCGTCCTCGAACGACGGTGAGTTCGTCACGTCCACCAGCACCTGCGCTCCGGCCAGCGCGTCGTCGAGCCCATCACCGGTCAGCACGTCCACCCCCGATGCCCGGGAGGTGGCGACCACGTCGTGGCCCGCGGCGGTGAGCAACTCGACCACCTTCGCGCCGATCTGACCGGTCGCTCCGACCACCGTGATCTTCAAGGAATCCGACATCTCCGCGCACCCTTCTCGCTGTGTTGCTTGACCTCTTCAGGATGGCGCGTTCACCCCGTGGTCGCGCCCTTGAGAGTCCGTAGTCGTCGGCGGGAAGGCAGTGCCCGGGGGTTCATACGCGAAAACCCCGGTGCACCAGGTGCACCGGGGTTTTCGCGCTTGCTCGCGTGAATCAGCCCTTGCGGGTCTTGACGGCCTCGGTCAGCTGCGGGGTCACCTTGAACAGGTCACCCACGATGCCGTAGTCGGCGATCTCGAAGATCGGCGCTTCCTCGTCCTTGTTCACCGCGACGATCGTCTTGGACGTCTGCATGCCTGCGCGGTGCTGGATGGCACCCGAGATGCCGAGGGCGATGTACAGCTGCGGGGACACGGTCTTGCCGGTCTGACCGACCTGGAACTGACCCTCGTAGAACCCGGAGTCCACCGCCGCGCGGGAGGCACCGACAGCGCCACCGAAGGCGTCCGCGAGATCCTCGACGACGTTGAAGTTCTCCTTGCTGCCGACACCACGACCGCCCGCGACCACGATCTTCGCCTCGGTCAGCTCGGGACGCGCGCTCTTCTGCGCAGGCTGACGCGACGTGATCTTGGTGGCGTTCTCCGCCGGTGCAGGCACCTCGACGGTGACGACCTCGCCCGCTCCTGCGGTCGGCTCGGCCTCGACGGCACCGGGACGCAGCGCGAGCACGGGGGCGTCGCCGTCGGCCTTCGCCTCGGTGGTGTACGCACCACCGAAGATCGAGTGGATGCCGATGGGACCCTCCTTGACGCCGATCACGTCGATCAGCACACCGGAACCGGTCTCAGCCGCGACGCGGCCCGCGATCTCCTTGCCCTCCGCGCTGGCCACGACGATCACCGCGACGGGCGACGCCGACTCGACCAGCGCGTTCAGCACGTCCACCTTGGGGGTGACCAGGTACTGCTCGACGACGTCGGACTCGGCGACGTAGATCTTCTCGGCGCCTGCCGCCTTCAGACCGTCGGTCAGCGTCTCGGCCGTCCCGGGAGCGCCGATGACCACCGCGGACGGTTCGCCCAGCGCGCGGGCAGCGGTGATGAGCTCCGCGGTGACGTTCTTCAGATTGCCTTCAGCGTGCTCGACGAGCACGAGTACTTCTGCCATTGCCTCTTGGTCGCTCTCTCGAATGGGGAAAGGTGTGGTTGGGGGGATCGGACGCAGCTCAGAGAAGTTTTTGCGCGACGAGGTAGTCGGCGATCTGCTTGCCGCCCTCGCCCTCGTCGGTGACCTTCTCGCCGGCCGTCTTGGGTGGCTTCGGCGTTGCCGACACCACGGTCGACGCGGCGTTGGCGCCACCGACCTCGTCACTCTCGACGCCGATTCCGGCGAGCGTGAGGCTCTCCACAGGCTTCTTCTTGGCCGCCATGATGCCCTTGAACGAGGGGAACCTGGCGTCCTCGACGATCTTCTCGCTGATGCTGACGATCGCGGGCAGGGTGGCCTCGAGTCCGAAGACACCGTCGTCGGTCTCGCGCTCGCCGGTGACCTTGCCGTCGGCGATGTCGATGCTGCGCATGGCCGTCAGCTGCGGCAGGCCCAGGAACTGGGCGAGGATGGCAGGCACGGCGCCACCGACGCCGTCACTGGTCTCGTTGCCCGCGATCACCACGCCGATGTCCTCGATCTGACCGAGCGCCCGCGCCAGGGCCCAGGACGTCTGCACGATGTCCGAGCCCGCCAGGCCTTCGTCGGCCAGGTGGTAGGCCGAGTCGGCACCCATGGACAGCGCGCGGCGGATCGCCGTCTCTGCGGCCGCGGGTCCGGCGGTGAGGACGACCACGTTGTAGTCGGCGTCGGCGTGCTTCTCCTTGAGCTGAAGCGCGACCTCGACGGCCTTCTCGTTGATCTCGTCCAGCACCGGATCGCTGCCCGCCCGATCCAGCGTCCAGTCGCCGTCGGTGAGCTTCCGGTCCTCGTAATCAGGAACCTGTTTGATCAGGACCACGATGTTCGTCATGAGTGTGGTTCGTCCTCCTCGATGAGGCCTCAGCCGGCCTGCCCATATCACAATTGATACAACAGCCATCATGTTACTAGTCAGTAACTTGGGGCGGTATGCAGGAACACCATAACTGGTGTTGTCTAACCTTCTGCCCTCCCCACCGGTGTCTGAACCGTTACCGAACGAGTGACAATCGCCACTGCTGGGTTAGCCTGCGTTGGCAATGAGCGCATTTTCCTATCCCGAGCCATCCGACTCCGCCTCCTCAAGTGCGGACGTCCTTCCCCTGACCGGGGAACGCACCGTCCCGGGACTGGCCGAGGAGAACTACTGGTTCCGCCGCCACGAGGTGGTCTACCAGCGGTTGCTTGACCGTTGCGAGGGACGCGACGTGCTCGAGGCGGGATCGGGTGAGGGCTACGGCGCCGACCTGATCGCCGACGTCGCCCGCACGGTCATCGGCCTCGACTACGACGACTCCGCCGTCGCCCACGTCCGGGCCAGGTACCCCCGGGTCGACATGCGCCAGGGAAATCTTGCCGAGCTACCGCTCGCCGACGCCAGCGTCGACGTGGTGGTCAATTTCCAGGTGATCGAACACCTGTGGGACCAGACACAATTCGTCGACGAGTGCGCTCGCGTACTTCGGCCGCCTGGCGTCCTGCTGATGTCGACGCCCAACCGGATCACGTTCTCCCCCGGTCGCGACACCCCGATCAATCCCTTCCACACTCGCGAGCTGAACGCGGCCGAGCTCACCGAACTGCTGACCGACTCGGGCTTCCGGGTCGAGGCCATGCTCGGGGTGTTCCACGGCGCACGCCTGAAGGTGCTCGACGCCCGACACGGTGGATCGATCATCGACGCGCAGATCGCGCGCGCCCTGGCCGATGCACCGTGGCCCGCCGACCTGCTGGCCGACGTCGAGTCGGTCCGCACCGAAGACTTCGACCTGCTCGAGACTGGCGCAAGCAACGGCCCCAGCATCGATGAGAGCCTGGATCTGGTGGCCATCGCGGTGCGACCGTGACGGACAAGAGGGCCCCCGTACCGGGGCTCTTCACCCTCGTCCTGCACACCCACCTCCCGTGGCTGGCCCACCATGGCCGCTGGCCGGTCGGCGAGGAATGGCTGTACCAGTCCTGGGCCGCGGCCTACCTGCCACTGGTCGAGCTGCTGGGCAGGCTGTCCGACGAGGGGCGCAGCCACCTCATCACCCTCGGCATGACGCCGGTCGTCGCCGCCCAGCTCGACGACCCGTACTGCCTCGACGGCATGCATCACTGGCTGGCGAACTGGCAGCTTCGGGGGCAGGAGGCGGGTGTCCAGCGCTGCGGCGACGGCACCGGCTATGCCGCCCCGGAAGCCTTGCGCGCGTTCGGAGTCCGTGAGCACGAGGAGGCCAGCCGGGCACTGGAGGACTTCTCGGTCGCCTGGCGTCACGGCGGCAGCCCGCTACTGCGCACGCTCGTCGACGCCGAGGCGATCGAGTTGCTCGGTGGTCCGCTGGCGCATCCGTTCCAGCCGTTGCTGCACCCTCGCCTGCGCGAGTTCGCGCTGCGCGAGGGCCTGGCCGACGCGGGTCAGCGGTTCGGCCACGTCCCCGGCGGCATCTGGGCCCCGGAGTGCGCCTACTCGCCGGGACTGGAGATCGGGTACGCCGACGCAGGCGTCACGCACTTCATGGTCGACGGTCCGACACTGCACGGGGACACCGCGCTCGGCCGCCCGGTCGGCGATTCCGACGTCATCGCCTTCGGTCGCGATCTCCAGGTCAGCTACCGGGTCTGGTCGCCGAAGTCGGGATATCCGGGCCACGCCGCCTACCGCGACTTCCACACCTACGACCACCTCACGGGTCTCAAGCCCGCGCGCGTCACCGGGCGCGCGGTGCCCTCGGAGGACAAGGCGCCCTACGAGCCCGAGCGCGCCGATCACGCCGTCGACATCCACGTCGCCGACTTCGTCGACACGGTGCGACGCAGGCTCGCCTCGGAGTCCCAGCGCATCGGCAGGCCCGCCCACGTCGTGGCGGCGTTCGACACGGAGCTCTTCGGCCACTGGTGGCACGAGGGTCCCGTCTGGCTCGAAAGGGTGTTGCGTGCGCTGCCCGAGGCCGGGGTGCGCGTCGGCACGCTGTCCGACGCCATGGCAGGCGGCTACGTCGGCACGCCCGTCGAATTGCCGCCCAGCTCATGGGGTTCCGGCAAGGACTGGCAGGTGTGGAACGGCGAGCAGGTCGCCGACCTGGTGCACCTCAACGCCGAGGTGGTCGATACGGCGCTCTCGACGGTCGACAAGGCGCTCACCCAGCACGCCGCCGTCGGGGTGCCCACCCCGCGTGACACGGTCGCCGACCAGATCCTGCGCGAAGCCCTGCTCACGGTGTCCAGTGACTGGCCGTTCATGGTCAGCAAGGACACCGCCGCCGAGTACGCCCGCTACCGCGCGCACGTGCACGCCCACGCCGCCCGGGAGATCGCGGACGCGTTGGCCGGGGGAAGGCGCGAGCACGCCGAACGGCTGGCGGGCAACTGGAACCGGGCCGACGGGCTGTTCGGAGCGCTGGACGCCAGGCGGCTCCCCCGATGACACCCCCGCCCCCCTTTCCGCGAGCGTGCGTGTCTGCGCCCGAAACGCCGTACGAAAATCGCACTTTGCGCACGCTCGTGCGGGATGCGGAGCTGGCGGTGAGCGCCCCGTGAAGATCCTCGTGGTGTCGTGGGAGTACCCGCCGGTGGTGATCGGCGGGCTGGGACGTCACGTCCATCACCTGGCCACCGCGCTCGCCGAGGCCGGCCACGAGGTCGTCGTGCTGAGCAGGCGACCGTCGGGCACCGATCCGAGCACCCACCCCTCCAGCGACGACGTCAGCGAGGGCGTCCGGGTGGTTGCCGCCGCCCAGGACCCTCACGAGTTCGACTTTGGCACGGACATGATGGCGTGGACGCTTGCCATGGGGCACTCCATGATCCGCGCAGGACTCGCACTGAAGACGCGCGAGGGACGCACCTCCACGCCGTGGATTCCCGACGTCGTCCACGCCCACGACTGGTTGGTCGCGCACCCGGCGATCGCGCTCGCCGAACACTTCGACGTTCCGCTGGTCTCCACCATCCACGCCACCGAGGCGGGACGGCACTCGGGCTGGGTGTCCGGCAAGATCAGCCGCCAGGTCCACGCCGTCGAGGCGTGGCTGGCACGTGAATCCGATTCCCTCATCACGTGTTCGGCGTCGATGGGCGAGGAGATCACCGAGTTGTTCGGCCCCGGGCTGGCCGAGTCACGGGTCATCCGCAACGGGATCGACGCGGGCCTCTGGCCGTACGCCCGCCGCAAGACCCGACGCGGGCCCGCGCGACTGCTGTACCTCGGGCGCCTAGAGTACGAGAAGGGCGTGCACGACGCGATCGCCGCGCTGCCGCGCATCCGGCGCACCCACCCCGGCACCACGCTCACCATCGCAGGCGACGGCACCCAGCAGGACTGGCTGCTCGAGACCGCGCGAAAGCACAAGGTGCTCAAGGCAATCGACTTCGTCGGCCGCGTCGACCATCAGCAACTCGTCGCACTGCTGCACGACTGCGACGCGGCGGTGCTGCCCAGCCACTACGAGCCGTTCGGCATCGTCGCACTCGAGGCCGCCGCAACCGGCGCCCCGCTGGTGACGTCCAACGTCGGCGGACTCGGCGAAGCGGTACTCGACGGCGAGACCGGGATGTCGTTCCCACCCCGCGACGTCGCCGCCCTGGCCGGTGCGGTGCGCGCCGTGCTCGACGATCCCGCGGCAGCCCAGCGCCGCGCGGTGGCGGCCCGCAAGCGTCTCGACTCGGCCTTCGACTGGCACACGGTGGCCGCCGAGACCGCGCAGGTGTACCTCGCCGCGAAACGCCGTGAGCGCGAACCCCACCGTAGGCGCCTCATCGTCGAACACGCGCTGCCCGACCGCGGCTAGCGTGTCAGTGGTGAGCGGCAACGACACCGGTAATGACGCCGGCAATGACGTGGTCGACCTGTTCCCACCGGGCACCCACAGCGACGGCGACGGCACGTTGGTGGTCGGCGGATGCCGCCTCGACGACCTGGCCACCGAGTTCGGCACCCCGGTGATGGTGGTCGACGAGGGCGCCCTGCGCAGGCGCGCCCGCGAGTACCTGCACGAGTTCCGCAGTCGTCGGCAAGGAACCGACGTAGCCTTCGCGTCGAAGTCCTTCCCCTGCACCGCCATTCAACGACTGATGACCGAGGAGGGGTTACACCTCGACGTCGCGGGCGGCGGCGAGATCATCACCGCCCTTGCGGCGGGCGCAGACCCGGGACGACTGGTCCTGCACGGCAACGCGAAGAGCGACGAGGAACTCGAACTCGCCGTGCGCGAGGGCGTCGGGCTGGTCGTCGTCGACAACTTCGACGACATCGACCGGTTGGAGCGCATCGTGCCGCCCGGGCGCACACAGGCCTGCCTGGTCCGGGTGATCCCCGGCGTCGAGGCCGCGACCCACGCCTCGGTCGCCACCGGTCACGCGGGCTCCAAGTTCGGTCTGATGCCCGACGACGCCCGCACCGCGATCACCCGCATCGAACGCAGCGGGGTGCTGCGCTGCGACGGCCTGCACACCCACGTCGGCTCACAGCTCCTCAACGTCGAGCAGTTGGCGGCTGCCGTCGCTCCGCTGGCCGCCCTCGGCACGTTCGACGTCTACGACCTCGGTGGCGGCCTCGGAGTCCGCTACACCTACGACGAACACGCGCCGTCGGTGGCCGAGTACGCCGACGCGATGGTCGCGGCCGCCGACGCGCTGCTGCCGAAGGCCAGTCGGGTCATCGTCGAACCGGGCCGAAGCATGGTGGCGACCAGCGCCTGCACCGTCTACCGCGTGACGACCGTGAAGCACGGCGAGCTCACCCACGTCGCCGTTGACGGCGGCATGGGCGACAACTTGGAGGTCGCGCTCTACGGGCAGCGCTTCGAGGCCACCGTCGTGAACCGGGTCGGCGGGGGCACCACGGTCAACCTGGTCGGCAGACACTGCGAGTCCGGCGACCAACTGATCGACGGTGTCGCACTGCAGGATCCGGCGGTCGGCGATCTGGTGGCGGTCCCGGTGACCGGCGCGTACTGCTACACGATGTCGAACCAGTACAACGGTGCCCGCCGCATCCCGGTGGTGTTCGCCGACGCCGGTACGGTGCGGCTGGTGGTGCGCCGTGACACCTGGGACGACCTGCTGGTCCGCGACGTCACCTGACGTTGGTTCGATCGGCGTCGAATCATTTCGGAACTAGCGTGTGCCTGTGAAGGAGGACAGTCATGCGTGAACCCGCCGACCTTCCCGCGACCGGAGACGCGGACATCGCCGCGCTGGCGTCACTGCTGGCCGATCCGGCGAGATGCAAGGTGCTCCTCGCGCTCGACGACGGCCGGGCGCTGCCTGCCAGTGTGCTCGCCGACGAAGCGGGTGTGAGCCGGTCCACCGCCAGCAGCCACCTCGGCAAGCTCACCGAGGCGGGCTTGTTGACCGTGCACAGTCAGGGCAGACATCGCTACTACCGCCTGGCCGGGACCGAGGTCGCCGAGCTCCTGGAACGCCTTGGCCGACTGGCCCCGTCACGACCGGTGCGCTCGCTGCGGGAGGGCAC
>JAOPUT010000231.1 GCA_025963385.1 Mycobacterium sp. | reverse complement strand
CCGGCGTGACGCGCATTCTGGCGGCGACGCCTGCGGGCGGGCAGCGGTTGCTGTTCTCGGCGACGCTGGACAACGGTGTCGACAAGCTGGTGCAGCGCTTCCTGCGCAACCCGGTCACCCACTCCGTCGACGAGATCGACGCACCGCCGGTCGCCATGACCCACCACGTGTTCCACGTCTCCGGTGCGCAGGAGAAGACCCAGCTGGTGCACCGGCTGGCGTCGGGCACCGGGCGCCGAATCCTCTTCATGCGCACCAAGCATCAGGCCCGCAAGCTCGCCAAGCAGCTCACTGACGCCGGTGTGCCGTCGGTCGACCTGCACGGCAACCTGTCTCAACCGGCCCGCGACCGCAACCTCGCCGCGTTCAGCTCGGGTGATGCCCGCGTTCTCGTCGCCACCGACATCGCGGCCCGAGGCGTGCACGTCGACGACGTCGAACTCGTCGTCCATGTGGACCCGCCCGTCGAGCACAAGGCCTACCTCCACCGTTCCGGTCGTACGGCGCGGGCGGGAAGCGCGGGTGACGTGGTGACCGTGGTACTGCCCGAACAGCGCAGGGACACTCAGCAGCTGCTGCGCAAGGCCGGTATCTCGGCCCAGCCGCAACAGGTGCGCGCCGATTCGGCGAGCGTGCTCGAACTCGTCGGCGAGATCGCCCCGCATCGCGAGCCCCCGCCACGCCAGGCCCCTCCGGCCCGCACCGGCAGCGGCTCGAGCCGTGGCGGTTCAGGCCGCGGCGGCAGTGGGTCCCATCGTGGTGGGCCCAGCTCCGGCGCCCGTCCCGCAGGCTCGGGTGGCAACGCCCGCCGTGGCGGCGGCCCACGTCGCCCGAGGTCCGGTTCCGGCCGGGCTCAGACCAGCTCCTAGACTCCGGCCTGCGGGCGTGCACCACGCCGTTCGACGATCGTCGGCGGCTGGTGCGCCCGCACCGGCGGCAGCCGACCTTCGAATCTCTCGATCTGCACCAGCACGTGGGCACCGGTGCAGCCCTTCGCGAGTGACGAGGTGCCGGTGTCGGCGGTCAGCACATTCGGATTGCCGTGTACGCACATCGAATCCAGCTCCGCCGGGTCCTGAGGGTCGTACCAGGCGCCCGTGGACAGCTGCACCACGCTTGGGCGGAGTCGGTCGTCGACGACCACGCCCGCCAGGCAGGCGCCGCGGTCGTTGAACACCCGCACCACGTCTCCCGAGGTCAGGCCGCGCCGTTGGGCGTCCAGGGGATGCATTCGAATCGGTTCGCGCCCTTGGACCTTGGAGTCCAGGCTGGCCTTGCCGCCGTCCAGCTGACTGTGCAATCGCGTGGCGGGTTGGTTGGCCAACAGATGCAGGGGATAGTCGGCGGCGCGCACGCCGCCCAGCCACTCATCCGGCTCGAACCACTTCGGGTGACCCGCGCAGTCGTCGTACCCGAAACCGGCGATGTCACGTGAGAAGATCTCGATCCTTCCGCTCGGCGTGCCCAGCCGGTGGGCGACGGGGTCGGCGCGGAAGTCCGCGAGCAGCGACAGCCCGGTCTCGGTCGGCAACCGCAGTTGGCCTGCCGCCCAGAAGTCGTCGAAGGACGGCACGTCGAAATCGAGTTGGGCCGACCACTTCTCGTACATGTGGACCAGCCATTGCCGCGCATTGCGGCCCTCGGTGAACTGCTCGCCGAAGCCCAGTCGTTCCGCAAGCGCCGCGAGGGTGCTGTAGTCGTCGCGCGAATCCGCGTACGGTTCGGCCAGTGCCGGCATGGCCACCAGGAGCGGATCGTTCTTCGACCCGGAATAGTCCTCGCGTTCGTACGCCGTGGTGGACGGCACCACGAAGTCCGCGTGCTTGGCCATCGCCGTCCAGTACGGATCGTGCACGACGACCGTGTCGACCCTGCCGAGCGCCCGTCGCAGCCGCGGGAGGTTCTGGTGGTGGTGGAACGGGTTTCCCCCCGCCCAGTACACGCACTTGATGTCCGGGTAGGTCAGTGTCCTGCCGTTGTAGGAGAACTGCTCGCCGGGGTGCAGCAGCATGTCGCTGATCGCCGCGACGGGAATGAACGTCGAGACGGGATTGTGCCCCTGCGGGAACGTCGGCAGCGAGCAACGCAGCGGCGCCATGCCCACTTCGTTCTGCGAACCGTAGCCGTGGCCGAAACCGCCTCCGGGAAGCCCGATCTGGCCGAGCATGGCCGCGAGGGTCAATCCCATCCAGGGGGCCTGCTCGCCGTAGCGGACGCGCTGCAGTGACCAGCTCACCATGACGATGGTGCGATGGGCGGCCATCCGCCGGGCCAGCGACACGATGACGTCGGCAGGCAGGCCGCAGACCGTCGCCGCCCACTCCGGGGACTTGGCCACGCCGTCGTCGGCGCCGAGCAGGTAGCGCTCGAACTGTGGGTAGCCGGTGCAGTACGTGTCGAGGAAGGCGCGGTCGGCCAGTCCCTCGGTGGCCAGCACGTACGCCAGCGCGGCCATGATCGCGACGTCGGTACCGGGCACCGGGGCCAACCACTCGCAGTCACCGTCGGTGTCGTCGCGCACCGGGCTGAAGGACACGACCCGTCCGCCACGGTCACGGAGCTTTTGGAGCGCCCCGCGGGTGGGGTGATCGGTGGTGCCGCCCGCATTGACCGCCGAGTTCTTCACGCCGACGCCGCCGAAGCACACCGCCAGCTCGGTGTTCTCGGCGATGACGTCCCACGACGTGGAGCGCTGAAAGAGGCCGTCGTGGGTGCCGACGACTCGGGGCATGATGACCCCGGTTGCGCCGAGGCTGTAGGAGTGCCTTGAAAAGGTGTATCCGCCAAGGAGTTTCAAGAAGCGGTGCACCTGGCTCTGGGCGTGGTGAAACCGTCCCGCGCTGGCCCAGCCGTATGACCCTCCGTAGATGGCCTCGTTGCCGTAGGTGTCGACGACGCGATGCAGTTCGTCGGCCAGCAGTTCGGTGAGTTCGTCCCACGACAGCGCGACGAACTCCTCGGCGCCGCGTCGCGTGGTGGGTCCCGGCCCGTCGTCGAGCCAACCCCGGCGGACGGCCGGAGTCGTGATCCGCGATCTGTGGCGGATCGACCCCGCGAGGTTGCCCAGCAGGGGAGAGGGGTTCGAGTCGCCGTCGAACGGCCGGACCGAGGCGATGTCACCGTCGCGCACGTCGGCGGTGAAGGCGCCCCAGTGCGTGAGTGACGTCGATGACTTCGGCATTGCGCCAATCCTATGGCCGTCGCGAGCACTCGAGGCGTCCCCCGATGGCGGCGACACGGTGCGACGGCAGCGGTACCACCGGTATCAACCATCCGGTTGGGTGGTATATCGTCGTTGGCAAATCCCGCTTCGCCGATCCGGAGGTCACTCATGGGCGCCATCAAGTACGACCGCACCCTCTTCGAGCCCGAGCACGAGCTGTTCCGCGACTCCTACCGCGCGTTTCTCGAGCGCCACGTCGCGCCGTTCCACGAGCAGTGGGAGAAGGACAAGATCGTCGACCGCGGCGTCTGGCTCGAAGCGGGCAAGCAGGGCTTTCTCGGCATGGCCGTGCCGGAGGAGTACGGCGGCGGCGGTGTGGACGACTTCCGCTACAACGTCGTGATCACGGAGGAGACCACGGCCGGGCGCTACAGCGGTCTGGGATTCCCGCTGCAGAACGACATCATCGCGCCGTACCTGCTGCGTCTGGGGACCGAGGAGCAGAAGCAGCGCTGGCTGCCCGGCTTCTGTTCCGGCGAGCTCATCACCGCCATCGCGATGACGGAACCCGGCACCGGTAGCGACCTGCAGGGCATCAAGACCCGCGCGGTCAAGCAGGAGGACGGCAGCTGGGTGCTCAACGGCTCGAAGACCTTCATCACGAACGGCATCAATGCCGACCTGGTGATCGTCGTGGCGTGCACCGACCCCGAGAAGGGCGCCCTCGGCTTCTCGCTGCTCGTCGTCGAGCGGGGGATGGAGGGCTTCGAACGCGGCCGCCACCTCGACAAGATCGGTCTCGACGCTCAGGACACCGCCGAGTTGTCCTTCACCGATGTGAAGGTGCCCGCCGAGAACCTGCTCGGCGACGAGGGCTCCGGCTTCGTCTACCTGATGCAGAACCTTCCCCAGGAGCGGATCAGCATCGCCGTGATGGCCGCCGCGGGCATGGAGGCCGTGCTCGAGGACACCCTCCAGTACACCAAGGACCGCAAGGCGTTCGGCAAGCCGATCGGCAGTTTCCAGAACACCCGCTTCACGCTGGCGGAACTCTCCACCGAGGCCACGGTCGTGCGCATGATGGTCGACGAGTTCCTGAAGCTGCACCTCGAGGAGAAGCTGACCGTCGAGCAGGCCGCGATGGCCAAGTGGTACTCCACGGAGGCCCAGGTGCGGCTGAACGATCGTTGCCTGCAACTGCACGGCGGGTACGGCTACATGCGCGAATACCCCGTCGCCAGGGCCTTCCTCGATTCGCGGATCCAGACGATCTACGGCGGCACCACGGAGATCATGAAGGAGATCATCGGCAGGAGTCTCGGAGTCTGACCGACCCGCCACAGTCCCTCTACCGGGCGACACTTTTCCCAGACGGGTTGGATATCCCCCAAGATGGACGTCGACTGACGCAGAGTTGACGCACGCGGAACTCAAGGGAGTCCGGCGCAGCTCGCTGGGAGGATGCAATGACGGGGCTTCGAACCCGGCTCGGCACGACGATCGGACGCGCTGGTGCTGGGGCCGTCGCGATGATGGCTGCCGCCCTGCTCGCCGCACCCATCGCGGCGGCGACGCCCGACGGTGACGCCGACGCCGCCATCACACAGGCGTGGGATGCGGGCGGCGGACCCACCGGGCCGCTGGGTCCCAAGGACGGCGGGGTCTACCCGGTCGGCGCGGGCTTCGGCCAGAACTTCGCAAGCGGCAAGATGTTCTTCACCCCCGAGACCGGCGCGCACGCGATGCAGGGCGCAATACTCGACGAGTACCAGTCACTGGGCGGCCCCGGGGACGGCGACCTCGGCTTCCCGACCATCGACGAGGGCGACGGCAAGGCCCCGGGTAGCCGCAACACCACCTTCAGCGCCGCCGACCAACCGGTGATCTTCTGGACGCCGGATACGGGCGCGCACGTGGTGCGGGGGGCACTCAACGCCGCATGGGACAAGCTCGGCGGCTCGGCCGCCGTGCTTGGCGTCCCCACCGGTGACGAGACCTACGACGGCGACACGGTCAGGCAGACCTTCTCCGGCGGTGACCTGACGTGGAACCGCAAGACCAAGACGTTCACGACGACTCCGCCGGAACTGGCCGATCAGCTCGTGGGCCTGCAGATTCCCGGCGACGTGACGACGGCCATCGCCGCAGCGCGCCGCGCAGCAGGTGGTCCACTCGGGCCGCTGGGCGCCCCCGATGGCGGGCAGTACACCATCGGCACCGATGGAGCCGGGCAGAACTTTGCCGGCGGGAAGATCTTCTACAGCCCCGCGACGGGCGCCAACGTCCTGACCGGCCAGGTGCTGGCGAAGTACGAGAGTGTCGGCGGCCCCGAGGGTGATCTCGGCTTCCCGACGAGTAACGAGAACGACGGCGGCCTCGCCCCGATGAGCAAGATCGCGAGCTTCGCCGCCGCTGATCAACCGGTGATCTTCTGGACGCCCGACTTCGGCGCCGTGATCGTGCGTGGCGCCATGAACGCGGCGTGGGCGAAGCTCGGCGGCGCGAAGGGCGACCTCGGCGCACCGACGGCGGACCAGACCGAGAACGGCGACGTCGTCACGCAGAAGTTCAACGGCGGCGCCATCTCCTGGAACAAGTCGACCAACGAGTTCACCACGGAGCCCCCCGGTCTCGCGTCCCAGCTGAAGGGGCTTCAGGTGCCGGGCGGCAACGCTCCGCAGTCGACGCCTGCCGCCGAGTCGTCCTCGGGCGGCTCCAACTGGTTCCATCCGACGCTGTGGTGGCTGCTCGGCATCGTGCCCGTGGTCGTGCTCATCGGCGTGGTGGCGGCCGCGGTCCTGCTGAACCGCAGGAGGCAGGACGATCGCCCGTCGGTCGACGAATTCGACGACGACGCCATCGACGATGACGACTACGACGACCGCGACTTCGAGTCGGGACCCATCGCGTTGGGCGGGGACGGCGGTGAGCGCAGCGGCTGGGCCGTGTCCGACGAGCACGGCGAGCAGGCCGACGAGCACCGGCGAGGTGTGCCCGCGGGCTTCGCGGCCGATCTGTCCACCAACCAGGACGCCATCGACACAGCTCCGACCCCGATCGTCTCGGAGTCCGACGCGACGCCGGATAGCCCGCCGTTCCCCGACCTCGACGAGCACGACGACGACGAGCACGGAACCGATCCCGAGGACCACGGGCCCGATCCCGAGGACCACGGGCCCGACCCCGACGGCGACGTTCACACCGAGGCTGAGGCCGAGGCGGAACCAGAACTGGACAGTGGCCCGCCGAGCGGCCGACATGCGGCCATCCAGCTGGAGGAGCCGGTCGTGGTGGAGACGTCATTGCGACTGGCCACCGACGACCCCTTCAACGCACCGCGCGGCTACTTGATCAAGGCCGATACCAAGACCGGGACGTACTGGACGCCCAGCAGTGATCGGTATGACGATGTCCGCGCCGAGATCTGGTTTGCCAGCGAGGAATTCGCGCTGACGAACGGATTCACCAAGGGCTAGCCGGGCGGGTCCTAGATCTTGCGGATGACCGTCACGACCTTGCCGAGGATCGCGGCATCGTTGCCCGGGATCGGATCGAACGCCGGGTTGTGCGGCATCAGCCACACCTGACCGCTCGTCCGCTTGAAGGTCTTCACCGTCGCCTCGCCATCGATCATCGCCGCGACGATGTCACCGTTGTCGGCCACGTTCTGCTGACGGATCACCACCCAGTCACCGTCGCAGATCGCGGCGTCCACCATCGACTCGCCGACCACCTTGAGCAGGAACAGTGAGCCCTCGCCGACAAGTTCCTTCGGCAGCGGGAACACGTCCTCCACGGCCTCTTCGGCCAGGATCGGGCCGCCGGCGGCGATGCGTCCGAGCACCGGGACGAAGGTCGGTTCGGGCAAGGCGTCCGAACCGGCCACCTCCGTGGTGACGGTCGGTGCGGGCTGCCTGGCGGGATCGTCGGACGCCCGGACGTCGACGGCTCGCGGTCGGTTCGGGTCGCGACGCAGGTAGCCCTTGCGTTCGAGTGTGCGCAGCTGGTGCGCGACGGACGACGTCGAGGTCAGCCCCACGGCGTCGCCGATCTCGCGGATGCTCGGCGGGTACCCGCGCGTCGTGACCGAACTCCGGATGACCTCCAGGATGGTGCGCTGACGTTCGGTCAGGACCGTGTCGTTGCTGTCACTCATGGCGCCGAATGTAGTCGCCCGTGCCGACAGAATCAAACATGTGTTCGAGGCGTGTCGCCGAGGATTTTCAGACGGCCGGACTTGTCGGTGGGTCGAGTTAGCGTTTGCAACAGTTCGATCACGTGTTCTAGTCATCGAACACCTGAGCGATTAGTATTCGAACACAAGAGCGAATGGACACCACAGGAAAGGCCCGCGAGATGACGATCATCACCCGAGAAGACCCCACCGACATCGTCGTGCGTCCCATGCGGCCGGTTCGCCGCTCGACGGCAGCGTCGCGACGTGGCCCCCGGCCACACCGTCCCGCGGGAACGCCGCTGAACTACCGCGGCACCGGTGTGCTGATGTCCCGCGCGTCGCACCGCCGCAAGCCGGTGACCCCGCTGGCCACCGTCGTCCTGGCGCTGATCGCCGCTGCCATCACGGTCTGGCTCGGACTCGTCGCGCAACTGGGTGCACCGCACGATTCCCCCGCCCCGTCGCCAGCGAAACTGGCGGTCGTCCAGGTTCAGGCAGGGGAGTCGCTGGAGCAGCTGGCGCAACGGATCGCACCGGATGCCTCGGTCGGATCCGTCGTCGATCAGATCCGCGATCTCAACGAGTTGCGCACGGCGGCGGTCGACGCCGGGCAGACGCTCATCGCGCCGGTTGGTTGATCCGCGGCATGCGCCGTGAATATCGCTGCCGTGCAACGGTACGCTCGTATGCGACCGGAGTAGGCGCACGCGGCGAAGGAGCGGATATGCACTGTCCGTTCTGCCGTAATCCCGACTCGAGGGTCGTCGACTCCCGGGAAGCCGATGAGGGTCAGGCGATTCGACGCCGCCGATCGTGCCCGGAATGTGGTCGCAGATTCACCACCGTGGAGACCGCCGTCCTCGCGGTCGTCAAGCGCAGCGGGGTCACGGAGCCATTCAGCCGCGAAAAGGTCGTCAAGGGCGTCCGCCGTGCCTGCCAGGGGCGCGATGTCGACGACGACGCCCTGAATCTGCTTGCGCAGCAGGTGGAGGATGCCGTTCGAGCGGCAGGCTCACCCGAGATACCCAGCAACGAGGTCGGCCTGGCGATCCTCGGCCCGCTGCGTGACCTCGACGAGGTCGCCTACCTGCGATTCGCGTCGGTGTACCGGTCGTTCTCCTCGGCCGCCGACTTCGAGCGCGAGATCGAGGCACTGCGCGCCCATCGTGGCGTTTCGTCGAGCTGAGGGTCAGTCGAGGCGCCGCACTCCGTCGTCGACGACGCGTCCTGCGACCTTCACCCAGCCGTCGGCGGTCCAGTTGGTCCGCAGCTGAGATCCTTTGCCCTGCGTGATCGCAAGGTCGCGACTGAGGTACTCGGTGATCCGGACGGCCGCCGCGCCGGTGGCCTCGTCCTCGGGAATGCCCAGGTCGTTGGCGAACATCCGCGACCGGATGGCCCCCTCGGACTCGTCGATCCACGCCCAGACGTAGTGCTCGAGGGCATCGCCGTAGTCGTCGGGATCGGCGTTGAGCACGTCGTCGACGGACTCCATGTGATGGATCGAGAAGTCCGGCGCCCATTCGGCGCGTGCGCTGATCACCGTGAACTCACCGTCGGGCCGGTGATCGAAGGAGACCTGCACGACGCCCGCGGGCACCTGCAGCGTCTTGACCGGGGTGCCCCGTTCTCTCAGCCACCACGACGCGCCGACCGTCGGATGCCCGGCGAAGGGCAACTCCACTGACGGGGTGAAGATGTGCGCCGTGGTGGTATTCGCGCCCGGTCCGGGTAGATCGATGAAAATGGTTTCGCTGTAACCCAATTCGGTGGCGATCCGCTGCCGGTCGGCGGGCCCGGCCAGACTGGCGTCGACGACGCCGAGAGGATTCCCGTAGTCGCCGTCCGCGTCGGTGAACACGCGAAGCACCGTGACGTCCAAGGCCATGAGCCGATGCTACGTCGGCGGGAGCACCGACGGTCGGGTCAGGTGGCGCTGCGTTCGTCGGCCCCCATGGCGTCGAGCACCGCGACCCGGGTGTCGATCGAGCCGGTGAGGCCGTTCTCGCTGGCTCCCACGCGTAACAGGTTGCGCAGCATGTCCTGGTCGTAGACCGCGGGATCGGTCGATCCGATGAACTTCTCGACGATCTCGACGAAACGGTCCGGATCGTCGTGGAACGGGAAGTGGCCGGAACCCTGGAATATCTCGAGTTGTGCCCCCGGCATCGCCGCATGGGCCATGCGGGCGTGGCTGACGGGTATCACGGAATCGTGCGAGCCCCAGATCAATTGCACTGGAACGGATTCGGTCAAATAACATCGGTCCAGCATGGTGACGACTTGGCCCCGCCAGTCGACCACCGCGCGCAGCGTGCGGGCGAAAGCAGAGGATGCCGTCGGCTCCGGCAGATCGGCGAGGATCCGCAGCACGTCGGGGATGTCACGACCGACCCCAGTGGAGCCGAACAGCGCGCCACCGATCCGTCCGGCGACCTGTAAGGCGGGCAGCACCATCGGCAACCGGAGCAGGGCCAGCGCCTCGCTGCCGAGGGGCAACGACGCGATGCGAAACGCCACGTTGACGTCCTTGGTCACGCCGCCAGCGCCGACGAGGATCAGCCGGTCCACCAATTGCGGGAACTGGTAGGCGAATTGCATGGCCACCCCACCGCCGAGGGAGTGCCCGACGACGGTCACACGTTCGATGTCGAGAACGCTGAGAAGGTCCCGCATGCCGTTGGCGTACGCAGCGACCGAGTAGTCGGCGCGCGGCTTGTCCGACTTGCCGTGGCCCAAGAGGTCAGGGGCGATGACCGTGAACCGCTGAGCGAGCTTCGACTGCACGGTGCTCCACGTGGTGGAGTTGTCGCCGATGCCGTGGATCAGCAGGATGACCGGGCCGGATCCGGCGATGCGGAAGGCGCGCCGGTACCCGTGGATGGTCCGGTAGTGCAGCGTCGGGGTGACTTCGCGCACGGGTCGCAGATTGGGCTTTCGCTCCGTCACGATCACCAACTCCGTCGTCGGGGCCTGGATCAAGCGGCCAATTAGATCCCTGGGTGTCCGTCCCCGCCTGCGGAATCGTCTCCGGTCTGCTCGGCGAGGAACCGCTCGAACTCGGCGCCGAGTTCGTCGCCGCTAGGCAGGTCTTCGTCGCGCGCCAGCAAGGACCGATTCTCTTGAGCAGCAACGAACGCATCGTACTGGCGCTCCAGCGCCGTCACCACTTGAGCGACCTCGTCACTTGACGAGACCTGCTCGTTGATCTTGCTGTGGACCTCCATACCTGCCTCGGCCAGCGGATCGAGCGGCAGTCGCAGCGAGCCGGTTTTGGCAACTTGCGCCAGGAGGGCCTCCGCAGCGGGCGGATAGTCCGTCTGCGCCAGGTAATGGGGCACGTGGACGGTGAATCCGACCGCCTCGTGGCCGTGTTGCGTCATCCGGTACTCAAGCAGGTTCGACACGCTGGCCGGCACCTGGACCTCGCCGACCCACGGCTGATGGTCGGCGATCAGCTCCTTGTCGTTCGAGTGGGCAGTCATCGTCACCGGGCGGGTGTGGGGGACCGCCATCGGGATGGTGCCCAGCCCGATCACCTGACGGACGCCGAGCCGCTCCGCCAGCAGCCGCACGGCGGTGATGAACCGCTCCCACCGAAGATCGGGCTCTAGGCCCGCTAGCAGCAGGAACGGCGTGCCGACGCTGTCGTGCAGCGCGTAGAGGTTGAGCTCGGGATTGTCGTAATGGGTGAAGTGGTCGGTCTTGAACGTCATGAGCGGCCGCCGGGAGCGGTAGTCGAGCAGCTCGTCGATCGCGAACGAAGCCACCAGTTCGGTGTCCAGCGTGTCCTTGAGGTGCGCCGCGGCGATCCTGATGACGTGACCCGCGTCCGAAAAGCCCTCGAGCGCATGGATCATCACCGGCCCGCGGCCGTCCTCGGACGACAGCTGGGGAGCCGGGAACTCCAGCTCGTAGATCCCGGTCTGCTCGGGTTGGTAGTGCTGCCCCGGGCTTTCTGGGTGGTCAGCCATTTCTGCCTCGCCTCCTCGTGACCTCTAGTGTCCCGCACTTCGAGGTTCGTGCCAGCACGGCCCCACGCAACGGTGGAACGAATTGCCGCCAACGGTGCATTCCGTCACCCGCTGCCGCGTCCAGTTTCTTCCGGCAAGATCGTTGACCATGCGCCATGCCGGGGTCGTTCTGCTCGCTGCGATGGCGGCCATGGCAACGTCGTGCGGTGACCCCGCCGCACCACAGGGTAGGTCCTCGACGGCATCGTCATGGGCGGAGACGGAGTCGCCGACGGTCACTGCGGGGCCGGTGGATCCGGACCCCAGGATCGGGGCGATCTTCTTGGGCGGGCAGTCGCTGCACACGTGCACGGGGTCCGTACTGCACTCGACGACGGGCGATCTGATCCTGACCGCGGCGCACTGCATGGCCGACGGCATCGACGCGTCGTTCGTGCCTGCCTTCACCGAAAGCGCTGAGCCGCAAGACTTCTGGCACATCGACGCGGTGTACCTGGATCCCCGCTGGGTGTCGACGCAGGATCCGATGGCCGACTTCGCCGTCGCCAGGGTGAGCCGTCCGGGGAGCGGCACCGTCGAGCCGGCCGTCGGTGGGGGACTCACGCTCGGCTCGGCGCCGAAGGTCGGGACGGACGTCGTGGTCACGGGCTACGCACTGGGCGAGGGCGGAGCGCCCATCGGTTGCGCGGCGCACATGGCCGCCCTCGAGCACGGGTATCCGTCGATTCGGTGCGGCGGGCTGGTCGACGGCACCAGTGGGGCGCCGTGGCTGTCCGGGTCGACGGTCGTCGGGGTGACAGGAGGACTGGAGGGCGGCGGATGTCAGGAAAACGTCAGCTATGCGCCGCCGTTCGACGATGCCATCAAGCAACTGGTGGCCAGGGCCGAGGCGGGCGGACCGGCTGACGACGCCCCGACGGCGTTCGAGGACGCCTGCTGATCAGGCCCTGAACTGGCTGAGGGCCCGCAGCTTGTTCATCACGTCCAGCGCGGCCACCTTGTAGGCCTCGGAGAACGTCGGGTAGTTGAACACCGCGTCGACCAGGTATTCCACGGTGCCGCCGCAGCCCATCACGGCCTGGCCGATGTGCACCATCTCGGTGGCGTTGGTGCCGAAGATGTGGACGCCGAGCAGTTTCAGGTCCTCGGTGGACACCAGCAGCTTGAGCATGCCGTAGGAGTCGCCCGCGATCTGCCCGCGGGCCAGTTCGCGGTAGCGCGACACGCCAACCTCGTACGGGATCGAGTCCTTCGTGAGATCGACCTCGCTGGCGCCGACGTAGGAGACCTCGGGGATCGAGTAGATGCCGATCGGCTGCAGCTCCGTCATGCCCTTACACGGCTCGCCGAACGCGTGGTAGGCCGCCAACCTGCCCTGATCCATCGAGGTGGCCGCCAACGCGGGGAAGCCGATGACGTCGCCGACGGCGTAGATGTGATCGACCTTCGTCCGGAACTCGTCGTCGACGAAGATGCGTCCCCGGTTGTCGGCCTCCAGCCCGGCGGCCTCGAGATCCAGGTGTTCGGTCTGGCCTTGGCGTCCTGCGGAGTACATCACGGTGTCGGCGGGGATCTGCTTGCCGCTGGCGAGCGTGGTGACCGTGCCGGAGGACCCGACGTCCACGGCCGTGACCTCCTCGCCGAAGCGGAACGTCACCGCCAGGTCGCGCAGGTGGAACCGCAGTGCCTCGACGATCTCGGGGTCGCAGAAGTCGAGCATCGTGGGGCGCTTCTCCACGACGGTCACCTTGGTGCCCAACGCGGCGAACATCGAGGCGTACTCGATGCCGATCACGCCTGCGCCGACCACGACCATCGAGGTGGGGATGGTCTTCAGGTCCAGGATTCCGTCGGAGTCCAGCACGCGTGACTCGTCGAACTCCACGCCCGTCGGCCGTAGGGGCTTGGTTCCGGTGGCGATGACGATGTTGCGGCCCGTGACCGAAATGCTCTCGGCGCGATGGGGATCCTCGACCTGCACGGTGTGGGCGTCGGTGAAGCGAGCATGCCCGACGTAGAGCTCGACGCGGTTGCGCATCAACTGGGAGCGCACGACGTCGATCTCCTTGCCGATGACGTGCTGCGTGCGGGCCAGGAGATCGGAGGGGGTGATCTTCTCCTTGACGCGATAGCTGGCGCCGTAGAGCTCCCGCTGGCTCATGCCCGTGAGGTAGACGACCGCCTCGCGGAGTGTCTTCGACGGAATGGTGCCGGTGTTCACACAGACGCCGCCGAGCATGAGACCGCGTTCGATGACGGCGACCGACTTGCCGAGCTTGGCGGCGGCGATGGCGGCCTTCTGCCCACCGGGGCCGGAGCCGATGACGACGAGGTCGTACTCCTGCATGGAACCCATGATGAACAGGTGTACGCCGCTTGGTCGGATCTTGCATGCCGAGTACGTCAACACCGCGTGAACAACGCCTCCATCCACAGACGACGTTTCATCCACAGCCGGTCGTGCCGCCGAGAAAGCTGCCAGGTCGGCGAAACTCGCCCGACGGGGGCGCCTGCCAAGTTCTGCTCATGACGACCTTCAGAGCATCGGACTTCCACCTCAACCGGCCCGCGACGTTGATCGCGGCGGTGCCCGCCGTACTCGGCTTCGTGCCCGAGAACTCCCTGGTGCTGATCACCCTCGAGGGCGGCAGCCTGGGCTGTGTCATGCGCGCCGACCTCTCCGAAGAACTCGTGGACGCGATGAGCCACATGGCGGACGTCGCGTCGGCCAGCGCCCCCGACGAGGCCATCGCGGTGATCGTGGACGACGACGGTGCGTCGTGCCGCGTGTGTCTCGACGAGCATCGGCTGCTGGCCGCGACGCTGGCCGAACAGTTGGATGAGCGCGGCATCGAGCTGCTCGCCGCCTACGTCGTCGACAGACTGCAGGAAGGGGGGCGCTGGCACAGCGTGGCCGGCGCCCCGGGTTCGGGAACCATTGAGGATCCGATGTCGTCGCCCATGGCGGCCGCCGCGGTCCTCGACGGGCGTCGGCTCTACGCCAGGCGCACCGAACTGCAGGAGCTCATCGCGACCGCCGACCCGGCGGCGGCCGAGGCGCTGCGTGCGGCGATCCTCGACGCCGAGCATGACGGGAATCTTCGGCCGGACGCCGACGCGCGCCGTGACGTCGAGCATGCGCTGGCGATGGCGCGTGGACTGGCCGACGGTGTCGTCCCGGAACAGAAGGATCTGGCGAGGCTCGGATGCGGGTTCACCGACCCGCGCGTTCGCGACACGTTGTACGCCCTCGCGGTCGGGCGCGAGGCTGACCGCGCCGAGGCGTTGTGGGTGCAATTGGCCCGGACGCTACCTGACCCCTGGCGGGCCGAAGCGCTTGTGCTCCTTGCCTTCTCGGCCTACGCGCGTGGTGACGGACCACTCGCGGGGGTGTCGCTGGAAGCCGCCTTGCGCAGCGACGGGCGCCATCGAATGGCTCGCATGCTGGATCAGGCGTTGCAGACCGGGATGCGCCCCGACCAGATCAGGGAACTCGCGCACACGGGCTACCGGCTGGCCAAACTACTCGGAGTGCGTCTACCGCCACGCCAGGCTCAGGGCAGGCGGGCGGGTTAGACCTTCTCGACCCTGACGGCGTGCGCCATGTGGTGGGGAAGCTCGACCTGCTCGTGACCGGGGATCACGATCAGCACGCCGCCGTGCTCGCTGACCTGTACGGTCACGCGCGCGTTGGGCACCACGCCCGCGTCCTTGAGCCTGGCGATCAGCTCGACATCGCCCTGGACGTGCTCGGTGAGCTGGCGCACCCGGACCGCGACGGGGAAGCCCGACGGCAATTCTGTGAGCCGCACCAGGCTGACGTCGTCAGAGTCGGACAAGGTCACACCCAGCTCGGACAGCCCGGGAATGGGATTGCCGAACGGCGAGGTCGTCGGATTGTCGAGCACCTGGACGAGGCGACGTTCGACGTCCTCGCTCATGACGTGCTCCCAGCGGCATGCCTCGGCGTGGACCTCTTCCCACGGCAGCCCGATGACGTCGACCAGGAGCCGCTCCGCAAGACGGTGTTTGCGCATCACCGAAACGGCCAGCGCGCGACCCTTGTCGGTGAGTTCGAGGTGGCGGTCACCGGCCACGTGCAGCAGGCCGTCCCGCTCCATGCGGGACACGGTCTGGCTCACTGTCGGACCGCTCTGCTCGAGACGTTCGGCGATTCGGGCGCGCAGAGGTACGACGCCCTCTTCTTCGAGGTCGTAGATCGTCCGCAGGTACATCTCGGTGGTATCGATCAAATCGTTCATTCGCAGCCCTCCATCGCGAGTTGAGTCTACCGGTGATGGCGCCTGAACTGGGCTGCAACATCGTGCCGACGTGGTGTGATCCCTGTCAGCCGACCCTCGAACGAGGTGATGCCCGCCGCGGGCGCGGCGGGCATCACTCGGGGTGGGGTCTGGGGGCTTAGCTGGCGTACGAGCGGAGCCGCTCGGCACGCTCGCCCTGGCGCAGTTTCGCCATGACCTCGCGCTCGATCTGACGCACCCGCTCGCGCGACAGTCCGAAGAGCTTGCCAATCTGGTCGAGCGTGCGCGGCTGACCGTCGTCCAGGCCGAACCGCAGCCTGATGACCTGCTGCTCGCGCTCGTCAAGCGTTGCCAGCACGTGCCGGATGTCGGTGTGCAACAGCTCGGAGATCACCGCGTTCTCGGCCGACATCGCCTCGGCGTCCTCGATGAAGTCGCCAAGCGGCGCCTCTTCGTCGCTGCCGACCGGCATGTCGAGGCTTACGGGGTCGCGGCTGTGGGACAGCAGATCGGCGATCTTCTCGGCCGGAATGCCGGACTCCTCGGCCAGTTCCTCGTCGCTGGCGTCGCGGCCGAGGTTCTGGTGCATCTCACGCTTGATCCTGGCGAGCTTGTTGACCTGCTCCACCAGATGCACGGGCAGGCGGATGGTGCGGCTCTGATCGGCCATGCCGCGCGTGATCGCCTGACGGATCCACCACGTGGCGTAGGTCGAGAACTTGAATCCCTTGGCGTAGTCGAACTTCTCCATCGCGCGGATCAGTCCGAGGTTGCCCTCCTGGATGAGGTCGAGCAGCGGCATACCGCGCCCGGTGTAGCGCTTCGCCAATGACACGACCAGGCGCAGGTTGGCTTCGAGCAGATGCCGGCGCGCCGCCTCGCCATCGCGGACCACCGCTGCGAGCTCTCGTTTGCGGGTGTCGCCGAGCCGCTTCTTGGTGTCGAGCAGATGCTGTGCATAAAGCCCAGCTTCAATGCGCTTTGCGAGCTCTACTTCGTCCGCGGCGTTGAGCAAGGCAGTTTTGCCGATGCCGTTCAGATACACCCGCACGAGATCCGCGGCCGGGCTCTGAGAGTCCAAATCGCTATCGATGCGGCTTGCGGTGGCGTTTGCCATTACGGCCTCCTGCTCTGCTTGGAACTGTCATGGGCTATAACGCTCGAGTCCCCGGAAGAGTTCCCACCGGACGCCAGCTTCACACCTTCTGACCTGCGCTTATTCAGCGATGACCTGAGATTCTCCTGAGAAATGACGAAGAACTCTCAGCTCAAGGAACGTCGCGCTGCCGTTCCGCGGATTCCGGTTGCGGCACGGGTTCCCCGCGAGCCTCCAGCGCGGGCCGCTCCGCCGTGGGGAAGAGCGGGATCCGCCCCTTGCCCTGGTAGCGGCGGGGTTCCTCGGCCCGTCGCGGCGGCCGATCGTTGGCGATCAGCACGGCGATCCACGGCAGCGGAATCGAGGCCACCAGAATCGCCAAGGAGATCAGCCCGTTGTGCCAGATGCCGTATGCGATGGCGGCGCCGAGAAGGGCGGGAATACGCCACGACATGATCTTCAGGTACTTGCGCACCCGTTCACGGTGCTCTTCTTCGTAGGGAATCGGCGCGCGAGTGATGAGGACTGGTCGACCATCGTCGTCGAAACTCAGCTCTGAGCCGTGTTTCATACCTCTACTGTTCCACACTCTGACCGTCGGGAAACTGTCCAATTCATTACCTCTCTTGAGTTAGGCACAATGGTCGTCATGGACACGCAGACCATCGAGCGGACCGAGACCGACGAGCGCACCGATGACGGGACAGACGACGACGCGCCCAAGGTCTTCCACTACGTCAAGAAGGACAAGATCGTCCAGAGCGCGGTCGAGGGAACGCATGTCGTCGCGCTGTGCGGCGAGGTGTTCCCGGTGACCAAGGCGGCCAAGCCAGGATCACCGGTCTGCCCGGATTGCAAGCGAATCTACGAGCAGCTCAAGAAGTAGCAGGGGGGAGGTCGTCGACCGGCTCGGCCGACGACCCGTCAGATCTCGAGGGTGCGGCGCGCACGGCCGTTGCCCCGTTGCGAGCGGAGTCGCCGTTGCGCTCGTCGGCCTTGTCCTCCAGCCAGCCCTTGAACCGCTTGGCGTGTGTCTCGGGCGCAGGCCACTCTTCCTGAATCGCGGCGTTGAGCTCGGCGCCCATCATGATCGAGAAGCCGAGGAAGAAGGCGAACAGCAGGAAGGCGATCGGCGTTGCCAGCGCGCCGTACGTGTATCCGGTCCCGGTGATCCACGTCAGGTACACCCGCAGCCCGATCGTCGCGACCAGGAACACGAACGCCGCCAGCACGGCGCCGTAGAGAAGCCGGTGCGAGGGCAGCGGCCGGGGGAGCGCTACCCGATAGAGGATGTTGATCGCGGTCACCAGGCCGATGAAGAGCACGGGGTAGTAGCCGTAGCTCAGGAAGTTCTGCCAGCTCTGCGGAATGTGTTCCGCGATCTTCGTCGGGCCGATCGCGAGCAGCGGAGCCGTCGCGATCACGAAGACCAGGCCGACGACGTAGAGGCCGAGCGCGTAGAAGCGCTGGCGCACCGGATGGCGCAGTTCCGTCTGGTCGTGCGCCTCCACCACCGAGTCCACGAACGCCGACACCGCCGACGAGCCCGCCCACAGCGAGATCACGAAGCCGAGCGACACCACCTCGCCCCGTGCGCCCGCCACGATGTCGGACACCGTCGGCTGGATGATCTCGTTGACGACGTTGCTCGAGAACAGGTTTCCCGCGGTGCTGATCAGACGGTCCTGGATCGTCTGCAGCGTGTCCGGCCCGAACAGCGGCGCGATGTACGCCAGGCTGCCGAGCATTCCCAGCAGCAGCGGGGGCAACGACAACGCGCACCAGAACGCTGCCTGGGCCGACTCCGAGAAGATGGAGTCGTCCCAGCTCTTCGCCAGCGTGCGTTTGAAGACGCGCCAAATGTGATGCCGGGAAGGCTTGGCCGGTATGTGCTCGTCGTTCATGACCACACCAGCATTCACGACGACGCGCGACCGTGCGCGAAATAATGGCTCAGCAGTGGCTGCTAAGCCTCGACGGCACTGGTCTCCAGGACGGCGGCGAGTTCGACGAGTTTGGCCTCGTGCTCGTTGGCGTGATGCTGGCAGAAGAGCAGCACGGCACCCGACGGCAGCTTGGCAACGACACGGGCGGCGGCGCCGCAACGGTCGCAGCGGTCAGCCCGAGTCAGCTCAGGGCTGGTCAGAGTTGCGTTCATGGCGCCTCCTCCATATCTGCTACGTGCTTTGGTCTACTGTGTCAGACGTTTTTACTTCCGGCCTTGTTCCCCGGCCGTTCATCGGTGTGTCGTGTCTCACCTATCCCCAAATTGCGAACAGGGCAAACTGGCCGCATGATCCCGACGCCGCGCGAACTGATCCACCTGTGCACGACCGAGGAGTGGGAGCACGCGAAGGAACTCGGGGAGCGACGGCCACCCTCGCTGGGCGAGCAAGGCTTCGTTCACCTTTCAGCTCCCGAGCAGGTGCATCTGCCCGCCAACCGACTGTTCGCGGGCCGCAGCGACATGCTTCTGCTCAGACTCGACGCGAACCTGCTGGGCGCCAAGGTCAACTGGGAACCCGGCGTGCCGTCCGACCCCGAGTCGATGACGTTCCCTCATCTGTACGGACCGCTGCCCGTTGCGGCTGTGACTAGTGTCACGCCCTACCGTCCCGCCGCAGACGGCCGGTTCGCCGAATTGCCTCACTCGGAAACGTAGGCGTCGACCTCGATCTCGACGTGGAGGTCGGGAGCGATCAGCGCGGACACCTCGACCATGGTCGCGACGGGACGGACGTCGCCGAACACCTCCGCGTGCACGGCGCCGACCTCCTGCCACAGTGCGATGTCGGTGACGAACATCCGGGTGCGCACGACGTCGGTCAGCGCTGCCCCCGCCTCGGCCAGTGCGATCTCGATGCGCCGAAGCGCCCCGCGCGTCTGGGTGGTGACGTCGTCACCGGGTGCGGTGGTGCCCGCGACCATGACGAGTGGACCCATGCGGACGGCACGCGAGTATCCGACCTCGGCCTCGAAGGCCGATCCCGACGACACGTTGATCCGGCGTGGCGTCGCGATCATGCCGGCACGGCTTCGACGATGGACATCGGTCCAGTCGTCGGGATCACGCGGGTGAGCCGAAAACCGGCGCGGGACAACAGATCTCGGTACTCGCTCGCCGTGCGTTCCTGGCCGCCGGCATGCACCAGCATCTCGAGGTCGAGCAACATGCCGGGGTGTGGTGGCGCCCCCTCGGGCAAGACCAACTCCATCAGGAGGAGCTTGCCGTCCGCGGCGATCGCGGTCCGCACGTTCCGCAGGATCGACAGCGACTTCTCGTCGTCCCAATCGTGGATGACGGTCTTCATCAGGTAGGCGTCCGCACCGTCGGGCACCGCCTCGAAGAAGGAACCGCTCTCGAGGGTGCATCGGTCGGCGACGCCCGCATCGTCGAACGCAGCCCCTGCTCCGTCAATCACCGACGGCAGGTCGAAGAGCACCCCGCGCGCCTGCGGTGCCCTGGCGAGCACCGCGGCCAGCAGTGCGCCGTGGCCTCCACCGACGTCGACGATGAGTCTGCGATCGGTGAAGTCATAGACGGGAACGGCCATCTCGATGGCGACCAAGGAGACGCCGGTCATGGCGTCGTTGAAGGTCGCGGCGTACTCGGGGTTGGTGTCCAGATACTCGAAGATCGGTGCGCCACGGAGTTTCTCGACCGCTGTGCCACCCGTCCGCACCGAGTGCAGCAGACTACCCCAGTGCTCCCAGTGCTCGGGGCTGCCGACCATCGTGGCCATCGGCGCCATCGACCCGTGGTGGTGCGACCGCAATGCATGGCCGACCCTGGTCAACCGGAAGCGGCCCCGCCGGAGCGTCAGCACACCGTTGGACGCCAGCGCCCGCATGAGCCGATACGTGGCTCCAGGGTCGGCCCCCACGCGGCGGGCCACGTCGTCGGCCGACAACGGCCCGTCGGCCAGCGCATCGTTGATGCCAAGCCTGGCTGCCACGTAGATGGCCTGGCTCAGCCAGGCGCCCTGAATCATCTCGAAGAGGGCGACGTTGGGTGGGACCGTGGAACGGGCGGCGAGGGCGAGCGCGCTGCGAACCCGGCCGAGGCCGGTGAGGAGCCAGGCCGGCGGCACTTTCGGAGTGCTGGACATGGAACGACGATATCCGCTGCACTCGGTCCCGAGGCGGGCGGGTTGACACCAACACGCCCCGGTGTAACGGTCGTTCCCTAGACTGACGGCCATGGGAATCCTGTCGGGCTTCGCGCCATGGATCGTCTACTGGATCCTGGTGGGCAACGTCCCCTTCACGACTGCCGTTCTGGTGGCGTTGGCGGTCGCGGTGCTTGCGCTCATCGCCAATCGGCTGCGGCACGCGCCAGGCAGCTCGCTCGAAATCGGCTCCATCGGAACGTTTCTGGTGCTCACCGTGCTGACGTTCACCTTGAGCCAGGAGTTCATGGAGCGCTGGATTCAGCCGCTGAGCTCCGCCGGAATCCTCCTCGTCGCACTCGGGGGGCTGCTCGTCGGGCGGCCGTTCGTCCGCGAGATCGCCGAGGCCGATCAGCCGAAGGAGATCGTCAAGAGCGAGTTGTTCGCCCGGATCACCACGCTGATCACGTGGATCTGGGTCGGGGCGTTCGCGGGCATGACCGTGTCGTCGGCGATCCCGCCGCTCGTGCAGGGCGACGCCACCATCCTGGACACACGAACCCCGTTGTCCTTCGTCTGCTACTGGGTGATCCCGTTCCTGCTGCTGGCAGGCGCCGTCCTCGCGGGCCGGATCGTGACCGACCGGATGGTCGCCGAAGCGACCAGCCCCCACGTGGTGCGCAAGAGCACCTTCGTCGCGTTCAAGGAGCTCGGCATCGATGAACTCCTCTACCTGGCGAAGGAGAAGGCCGACCGCGAGGTCGGGGCGGGCATGGAGGCGTACGCCGTTCAGGTCGGCGGAAAGGGCATCCCCCTGACCGGGGACGAGTCGCGCGAATCCTGGGGCGTGTCGTACAAGGTGCGCGAACGCCGCTGAGATAGCGGGTATTTCGTCAGTCGAGGAAATTGAAAACGGCCCGCCACCGTCGTGGTGGCAGGCCGATTTTCATGGTCGACACTTAGTCCAGGTAGTCGCGCAGCACCTGAGAGCGGCTCGGATGCCGCAACTTCGACATCGTCTTCGACTCGATCTGGCGGATGCGCTCGCGGGTCACGCCGTAGACTTGGCCGATCTCGTCGAGCGTGCGCGGCTGCCCGTCGGTGAGGCCGAAGCGCAGCCGGACGACGCCAGCCTCACGCTCGGACAGCGTCTCGAGCACCGACTGCAGCTGGTCCTGCAGCAGGGTGAAGGACACCGCATCCACGGCCACGACGGCCTCGGAGTCCTCGATGAAGTCACCGAGCTGGCTGTCGCCCTCGTCGCCGATGGTCTGGTCGAGAGAGATCGGCTCACGCGCGTACTGCTGGATCTCCAGCACCTTCTCCGGCGTGATGTCCATTTCCTTGGCCAGCTCTTCGGGCGTGGGCTCGCGGCCCAGGTCCTGAAGCAACTCGCGCTGGATGCGGCCGAGCTTGTTGATGACCTCGACCATGTGCACGGGGATGCGGATGGTGCGGGCCTGGTCGGCCATGGCTCGGGTGATGGCCTGACGGATCCACCAGGTGGCATAGGTCGAGAACTTGTAGCCCTTGGTGTAGTCGAACTTCTCCACCGCGCGAATTAGGCCGAGGTTGCCTTCCTGGATCAGGTCCAGGAATGCCATGCCGCGACCGGTGTAGCGCTTGGCGAGCGAGACCACGAGGCGAAGGTTGGCTTCCAGGAGGTGGTTCTTCGCGCGATCGCCGTCGCGCTGGATCCACGTGTAGTCGCGGCGCTGCGCGGTGGTGAGCTTCTCGCCCGCCTCGGCGAATTCGGTCATCTTCTGCGTCGAGTAGAGGCCCGCCTCGATGCGCTTGGCGAGTTCGACCTCCTCCTCGGCGTTCAGCAGCGCGACCTTGCCGATCTGCTTCAGGTAGGCCCGGACCGAGTCCGCGGAAGCCGTGAGCTCGGCGTCCTTACGGGCCTGCCGAAGTGCCTCGGACTCCTCCTCGTCCCAGACGAAATCGCCCGAGGCCTTGTCCTTTTCGGACGGCTCGGCGATGTCGTCGTCACCGGCGGCGTCGTCCTTGGCGGACTTCTCCGTGGCGGCGCCTTCTTCTGCGTCGACCTCCACCACTTCGAGGTCCTCGAGTTCGATGTCGGCGTCGGCCTCGAGGTCGGGCTCGGCCTCGATGTCGTCGCCGGACTCGATCGCGTCCGTCGTCGTCAGATCCTCGTCACCCTCGCCCTTCTTGCCGCGGGCGCCTGGCGCTCCTGCGGTCTTGGCCGAGGCCTTCTTGGCCGGCGCCTTGGCGGCCCGCTTGGCCGGCGCGGCGCCGTTGGCCGCCTTGGCCGAGGCGGCCTTCTTGGCGGGGGCCTTGGTGACGGTGCGCTTCACCGGCTCTTCTATCGCCGGGCTTACCTTCGTCGCTGCCACTTGCACCCCTTCGGTCTTGCGAGACTTCGGTGGCGTGGGCGTGCGCCACCGTAAAACGTCGGCTGTCGGTTGATGGCGTTTGATATCGGCTTGGATACTCGCCGCCATCCGTGATGCGGCCGCCGTTGACCATTGTAACGACAGTGTGGGGAACTGCCGCTACGAGCGGCAAATTCGGTTTCTCGGCGAGCCGTGCGGTCGGCGTGTCCGGTGCGACGGCGGCGACTCGCGGGCGGTCGCCGCGGGGACGGCCGGGAGCGGCGCCGCGCTCGCGCCTCTTCGGTGCGCGACGATTGGCTCGACCGGACATTCGATTGCCATGATCAAACGAGCTGGTGCAGTATTTCCACAGGTGAACGGCATGTTAACGTCAATGACGATAGGTGAAGTACGCCACGGCGCCCACATCGAGATCTCGCTACTCCAAGCGGAATCCTTTGCTAGCTGCAATGATGGGGACGTGCCAGTGGCAACGGTGAGTCGCTCGGGGGAGCGGCAGGCGGTCGATGACCTGCTTGCCTCGTCCGGCGCTCAGCCGTCCGGCCTCGTGATCGCCGGAGAACCGGGAATCGGCAAGACGACGCTGTGGCTGGACGCTGTCGCGCGGGCCAGTGAGCTCGGTTTTCGCGTGCTCTCGACGCGAGCCGACGAAGCCGAGTCGGTCCTCGCCTACGCCGCCGTCGCGGACCTGCTCGAGGACGTCGAACCCGAGGTCCTCGCTGGCCTGCCCGACCTGCAGCGGGTGGCGGTGGACCGCGTACTGCTCAGGTCCGGCACCGACGGACCCCCGACCGATCAGCAGGTGACGGGTTCGGCGGTGGCCGCGGTGGTCTCGGCGCTGGCGGCCCGTCAGCCGATCCTGCTGGCGATCGACGACGCGCAGTGGCTTGACGTCTCCAGCCAGGCGGTCCTGGCGTTCGCGGCGCGGCGGCTGACGGGACGCGTGGGCGTGCTCCTCACCGGCCGGGCCCATTCGTCGGAACCCGATCCGGCGGAGTGGCTGCAACTCAGGACTCCGGACGCGGTGCATCGGGTGCGGGTCGGGCCGATGAGCCTCGGCGCGCTGCACACGATGATCCTCGAGCGGTTCGGCAAGGCTTTTCCGCGGCCCACGATGGTGCGAATCGCCGACGTGTCGGGCGGCAACCCCTTCTACGCGCTGGAACTCGCCCGCGGCGTCGACAGCAGGACGGCAGTCGGGGAGGAGGTGCTGCCCAGCACGCTGACCGAGCTCGTCCGTCTGCGCACTGGCCACTTCGACGGTGAGGTCGGAGACATGCTCCTGGCCGCCTGCTCGGTGTCCGACCCCACGGTCGACCTCGTCGCGAGCGCCACCGACGTCTCGGTCGAGAGGGTCGTCGAACTCCTCGAGGGCCCGGAGCGAGAAGGCATCCTCCGGATCGAGGGCAACAACGTGCACTTCGCGCATCCTCTGCTGGCGCGCGGCATCTATACCCACGCGGGTCCCGCCCGCCGTCGGCGGATGCACCGAGCCCTGGCAGCCGTCGAGACGCAACCCGAACTCAAGGCCCGACACATGGCTCTCGGCGCCGCGAGCGCCGAGCCCGACACGCTGCACGCGCTCGACGACGCGGCGAGTGCCGCCGTGGGACGTGGCGCGGCTGCCGCGGCAGCGGATCTCTACGAACTGGCGATCGGCCTGGGCGGTGACACCCCGACCCGTCGGCTCAGTGCGGCCGAGCAGCACCTGCGGGCCGGAGACACCCGACGGGCCCGCCTGATGCTCGAATCGGCGATCGACGGGTTCGGATCGGGAGGCCTGCGTGCCGCCGCGCTCACCCTGCTCGGTGCGGCCAGGATGGCCGATCACGACTTCGCGGGCGCTCTCCCTCTGCTCGACGAGGCCGTCGACGAGGCGGTCGATGACCTCGGTCTGCTGGTCAAGGCCCGGCTACTGCTTTCCAGGGCGCTGTCCATGACCGGCGATCACGAGGCATCCCAACGCCTGGCGCTGGCCGCCGTAACCGATGCCGAGCGGCTCGGAGAGCCGAAGCTGATCAGTCAGGCGCTCTCCTTGCACGTGATGCTGGACTGCGCGCACGGGCACCGCAGGGACGAGGCGGCGCTGGCGCGTGCGATGGAGCTGGAGGTTCCCGACCCGGACGTCGGTGCGCCCTTCCGCGCGAGCGTCACCGACGCCGTGACGAAGGCCTGGACCGGGCGACTCGACGAGGCGCTGGTCGGCTTGATCGCCGCGCGGCGTCGCTGCGTCGAGATGGGCTCGGATGCCGACGTGGTGTACGTCTCGGGACACCTGTCGATGGTCTACGTCTGGCTGGGGCGCTACTCGGTGGCCGCCGACGTGGCCCAGGACATGCTGAGGCGCGGGGAGAGCATCGGCGGGGGCTACCCGGTCGTCATCGCGCGCACTCAGCGGGCCCTGGCGTCGGCGTACCTCGGCCGTGAGCGTTCGGTGCGCGAGGACGTCAGCGCCGCGATCGACGGTGCGCGGCAGTGCGGTGCGCCGTTCCTCGCCGTGTGGCCGCTCATCACCCTCGGCTTCCTCGAGCTGTCGCTGGGCAACTACGCCGAAACCCTGAATGTCCTGCGGCCCTTGCTCGTCCGCGGTGCGAGCCGCGACGCGGGCGACATCTTCCCCACGTCCTACGTGCCCGATGCCGTCGAGGCCATGGTGGCTCTCGGCAGACTGGACGAGGCGGTGCCGATGATCGAGGCACTCGAGGTGCACGGCGCCGAGCTGGACCGGCCGTGGATGCTCGCGGTGGGTGCACGCTGCCGCAGCATGCTGCAGGCCGCCAAGGGTGAACTCGCCGAGGCCGAGGTGACGCTCAAGGGTGCGATGGTGCAGCACGACCGCATGATGATGCCGTTCGAGCGGGCCCGCACCCAATTGTTCCTCGGCCAGGTGTTGCGCCGTCAGCGCCGTAAGAACCTGGCGGCCGGGGCTCTGCGCGAGGCGTTCGACACGTTCGAGGAACTGGCCATGCCGCTGTGGGCAAGCCGGGCTGGCGCAGAACTCAGACGGACGGATGCGCCTCGCTCGAACGACTCGGACCTGACACCGTCGGAGCTCAGGGTGGCGCGCCTGGCGGCTTCCGGTATGACCAACAAGGACATCGCGTCGGCGTTGTTCATCAGTCCCAAGACCGTCGAGCACAATTTGAGCAGTGTCTACCGCAAGCTCGCCGTCCGCACGCGTGCCGAATTGGCCACGCGGGCGGGGGAACTCGGCAACGACTAGCAGCTAGCCCTTCTGCGCGACCTCTGCTGCCATGGCCGCGCCGACGATGCCCGCCTCGTTCTGCAGCGCGGCTCCCACGACGGGAGTTCGGTTCGTCAGCATCGGAATCCACTTCTCGGCCTTGCGGCTGATGCCGCCGCCGGCGATGAAGAGGTCAGGCCAGATGGCGTTCTCGACGGCGACGAGCACCTTGGTGACCTCCTTGGTCCAGCGCTCGTAACTCCACCCCTTGGCATCCTTGATCGAGGACGCGGCGCGGTGTTCGGCCTCCTTGCCGCCGACCTCGAGATGTCCGAACTCGGTGTTGGGGAGCAGTACCCCGTTGTGGATCACCGCGGAGCCGATGCCGGTGCCGAAGGTCAGGAGGACGATCACGCCGGTGTTGTCCTTGCCCGCCCCGAACTTCTCTTCGGCCAGACCCGCCGCGTCGGCGTCGTTGAGGACGGTCACGTGCTTACCGCCGAGTTCGGCGCTGATGACTTCCTGCGCGTTGATGCCGATCCAGCCCTTGTCGACGTTGGCCGCGGTGCGGACGATCCCGTCGGTGACGACGCCCGGGTATGTGACGCCGAGGCCACCCTCCCAACCGAACTCGTTGACGACGGCGGCGATCGTCTTGGCGACGGCTTCGGGAGTCGACGGTTGAGGCGTGGGGAGCTTGAAGCGTTCGCCGATGAGCTGACCGGTGTCGAGGTCGACGATGCCGCCCTTGACTCCGCTGCCGCCGACGTCGACCCCGAATCCTCGGCGTTGAGACCCGTCGTTGCTCGGGACGGTGCTGGAGGTTTCGGTCATGAGCGCTCCTCTGGGAGAGGTCGGCAGGTGCGACGCGAAACACACACTAGTGCCTCGCCAAGCGCGATGTGTTCGGATGGGAGAGTGACCGACGACAGCGATCCGGGCAGCCTTCGGGCCGTTGCCGAACTACTGGCCGTCGAGGCCGCCGACTTCGTTCGGCGCCGCAGGAGCGAGGTGTTCGGCGCAGACTCGTCGCAGGACGAGGCCGCTTCGGCGGTGCGAACCAAGAGCACGCCGACCGATCCGGTCACCATCGTCGACACCGAGACCGAGCGCCTCCTGCGTGATCGGCTCGCCGAGTTGCGGCCGGGCGATCCGATCGTCGGCGAGGAGGAGGGCGGCTCCGCACTGGGTCACGACGGCAGGCCGACCTGGGTGCTCGACCCGATCGACGGCACCGTCAACTTCGTCTACGGCATCGAGGCCTACGCGGTGTCGGTGGGAGTTCAGGTCGACGGCGTGTCGGTCGCGGGCGCCGTTGCCAACGTGCCGACTGGAGAGGTGTTCTCCGGCGCTCGCGGCGAAGGTGCTCACCTGAGGCGCGACGGCGTGTCGACGGCGTTGCGCTGCAACCCGATCGACGACGTGTCGATGGCGTTGGTGGGGACGGGATTCGGGTATTCGCCCGAGCGGCGGCTGGAACAGGCCGAGGTTCTGGCGCGGCTGCTGCCCGGGGTTCGTGACGTCCGCAGGGTCGGGTCCTGCGCATTGGATCTGTGCATGGTCGCCGCGGGTCGGCTGGACGCCTACTACGAACTCGGCGTGAACGTGTGGGACTGGGCCGCGGGGGCATTGATCGCCCGGGAGGCCGGAGCCAGACTGCACCTTCCACCCGTCGACGACGGCTCGAGCTTGATCGTCGCCGCGGCACCCGGGATCGCCGACGAGTTCGACGAGGCGCTGCGCCGCGCGGGCGCGTGGTGAGCCGCTCCCGCTCAGCAGGCGGCGCCGTGAACCTTCTTCAGTAGCGTCGTGTCCGCGGGCTGAGTGGCGTCGGGCTTCAGGCTCGCGAGCACGGCGTCGATGTCGTCGTTGTGGCTGACTTCGGTGAACTCGGTCCCGATCGCCAGATCGACGGTGTCATCGGGACGCTGGTCCTGGTACAGCTCAGTGCAGGGCGCGACGAGCCACAGCGCCGCGGCCGCCGCGCGACCGGACGGCCCGAACCGGATCTGTCCCTGGCACTCCAGCCGCGTGTTCTCGTAGACGGTGTCGTTGCCCGCGGTGGGCGGCGCGTAGCCGAGGTCGCGCAGTGCACCCGCGACCTCCGCGGCCTGGCCGCCCTGGCCGCTGGCGTTGAGCACACGGATCTTGGTGTCGGCGAGCTTGGCGGGCACGACGTCCGTCATCGTCGCGGCGGGCACCTGTTCACCGAGTGCGGTCTGGGTGGCGTCGGCGGCGGGCGGGGGCGGGTTGCAGGCCGCCAGCTGGTGCACGTCGGTGGTCTGGTTGAACGCGATCACCCATACGACGAGGGTCACGACGGCGAGTGCCGCCAAGACCACGATGCCCGGGATGAAGTTGCGTCGCCGGAACGGACGACCGTGTTTGTCGAACGCCGTGCCTGAGGTGATCTGCGCTACCACCCCTGCACTTTAAGTGCAGTCCCTGCCCCCGGCTGTTATCAGGCCTTTTCTCATGTGATATAAATCACAACCAATCCGACGCCGAACGGGGCACGAAACATTTGGCGGATGCGTTCAGCGCTGATACAAAGCTCTGTCGCACCAAGACGGGCGACGAGGAGGGGATGAGGATGGCAACCGACTACGACGCCCCACGGCGCACCGAGACCGACGACGTTTCCGAAGATTCGCTCGAGGAGCTGAAGGCACGGCGCAACGAAGCTCAATCAGCGGTCGTCGACGTCGACGAATCCGAGTCGGCTGAGTCCTTCGAGCTGCCTGGCGCCGACCTGTCCGGCGAGGAACTGTCGGTGCGGGTGGTGCCGAAGCAGGCCGACGAGTTCACCTGCTCGAGTTGCTTCCTCGTACACCACCGCAGCCGCCTCGCCAGTGAAAAGGGCGGCGTGATGATCTGCACGGACTGCGCGGCCTGACCTTCAGTCACGCAACGCCGCAAGGACCCGTTCGGGCCGGCGGCAGCTGACCAGCCAGTACGGCGTCGGGTCATCCGGATCGTCGAGCACGACGAGGATCATCGGCGCGATCCAGGGCCGGTGTACGACGTAGGCCGCCGGGTCGAGCTGACGCCCGAGCGCCGCCGACTTCGCCGAGCGGGGGACCTCGGCCGATCTTGAGATGACGCCGACCGGCAGATGAGCCGCGCCGACCCACAGTTCGGTGTCGGCGCCGTCGTCGGTGGACGTGCTGACCACGCGGACGTCGACACGGCCGAGCCAGGCCCACACGGCCATGGCGACCGGCAGCAGCACGGCGAACGACACCCAGTTCGGTAGCGACTGGACGGCTTGATTCACCTCCAGCGCGATCAGCGTCGCCACCACGAAGGCGGGCAACAACCACCACCAAGGCACCGTCAATCGCTCTCGGTACCGCACCGTATGGGTGGCTGCGCGCGTGTCGGACACGCGGCCAAGAGTAATCTCCGTGGTCGTGTCCACCTCTTTGGCGGTCGTGCGGCTGGACCGCGACCTGCCGCTGCCTTCGCGGGCTCACGCCGGCGACGCCGGCGTCGACCTCTACAGCGCAGTCGACGTCGAACTGGCTCCTGGCCGACGCGCCCTGGTTCCCACCGGCATCGCCGTGGCGATTCCCTACGGAATGGTGGGTCTGATCCATCCGCGATCGGGATTGGCCACGCGCGTTGGCCTTTCGATCGTCAACACCCCCGGCACGGTCGACGCGGGCTACCGCGGTGAGATCAAGGTGACACTCATCAACCTCGACCCCGAGCACCCGATCAACGTGCGGCGCGGTGACCGGATCGCACAGCTTCTGGTGCAACGGGTCGAACTACCCGAGCTGGTCGAGGTCACGTCGTTCGACGAGGCCGGACTGGCCGACACCACCCGTGGCGCTGGTGGCCACGGTTCCTCCGGCGGACACGAGAGTTTGTGATGGCATTCGGCAAGCGCAAGAGCGGCGACGACAAGACCGGCGGCACCGACCGTCAACCTGCAGAGGTGGTAGCACCCGCCGTCGGTGACGAGACCGACGAAGGCGACCTCGAGGGTCCGTTCGACATCGAGGACTTCGACGACCCGGAGGTGGCCATCGTCGGTCGCCACGACCTCGGCGCCGTGCTGATTCCCGAGAACGAGGCGGCCGAGCTCGCCGTCGAGGTCAACCAGCAGGGCGTGCCCACGATGGCGTGGATGGTGACCTCCAACGGGCGCTACAACGTCACGGCCTACGCGGCGCCGAAGGCAGGTGGTCTGTGGCGTGAAGTGGTGACCGAGGTCGCCGAGTCGCTGCGCAAGGAGGCGGCGGACGTCCGCATCGAGGACGGACCCTGGGGGCGCGAGGTCGTCGGGCACATGACCAATGGGCCCGAACCCGTCGTGATGCGGTTCGTCGGTGTCGACGGGTATCGCTGGATGGTTCGCGGGGCGGCCGTCGGTTCGCCGGACAATGCGGACGCGATCGCGCGCGATCTACGAACTGCCTTGTCGGACACGGTCGTTCGTCGAGGTGATACGCCGCAACCGGTGCGCAACATGCTTCCGCTGCAGCTGTCGGAGGCGCTCATCGCGCGACTGCGGGCCAGGGCCGAGCAGATGATGGCCGAGCATGCACAGCAGACCGGCCAACAACCGCCGCAGCCGCCTCAGGAGCCGCAGCCGGTGGCGCGCCGCAGCGAGCAGGGCTCCGCGATGCAGCAGCTCCGCACCATCACAGGGGGATAGCGCTGGGTGGGGTTGGTCACAGCTCCAGCAGGGCGCCGACGCACGCCGCGCCGAGGACACCGGGGTCGGCCCCGAGTTGGTCCAGCGTGAAGGTGTTGAGGGCGGCCCTCGGCGCTGCGGCCACCCACTCGAGTGCGACCTCCACCGGGTGCACTGGATCATCGGTCGCCGCCGCGATACCCATCGGTGCGTCCAGCGCCGCCAACTCCGCAGTGGTCGGTGCGACGTAACCGGCCGCCGCCTCCATGGCGTCGGGGAGCTCGGGCCATTGGCCGACCCATGACCGCGTGAGCTCGTCGCCGAGCCACGTTGGGCTGGACTCCCGCATCTGGTTGATCGCCGACGCCAGCCCGTCACGCCGCAGCACGTGAGCCGAGTATTGAGCGGCCAGTGCGGCCGTCGCGGCGTCGGGTTCACCCGTCCAGGCGGGAAGGCCTGCCAGCACCGCGAGGGTCCTCGACGGGTGGGCGAGTGCCCACGCCGTCGCGACGGCGGCACCGATGGAGATTCCGCCGACCGCGATCGGGCCGAGCCGCGCGGCGTCGTCGAGTGCGTGCAAATAGCCGCTGACGAGCCGAGATGGTTCCGGGGCCGGGGTCGTCACGACCGCGCCGACGTCGTGCAGTGCAGACGAGAACGCGCGGTAGACGTAGTCATCGTCGGACCCCGTGCCTGCAAGCAACACCACCGTGACCCCGCGAAGATTGACGGCCATCAGTCGATCGTGCCGTGTGCGTCAAATCACCTGTGGATGGAGGGAGTGAAACGATCCACGGAAGGGTAGACGACCCACCTGTGCGCCACGTGGCAATCCGGAACCAACAGGTCTACGGTGGCGTTGGTTAAGAGGTGGATCAATGGTTGATTCACCACTTGAGTAGGAGAGGCCATGGCTACGGCCGAAGGTTATCTACGGCGGCTGACACGACGGCTCACGGAGGATCCGGAGCAGCACGACGTCGAGGCACTCAGCGACGAAGCCGTCAACACCGGTGCCCAGAAGGCCATCGACTGCCGGCGTGGTCAGGAAGTGACGATGGTCGGCACGCTGCGATGTGTCGAGACCAACGCCAAGGGCTGCGCGGGCGGTGTCCGCGCAGAACTGTTCGACGGCACGGATGCGGTCATGCTGGTCTGGTTGGGTCAGCGGCGGATCGCAGGCATCGAATCCGGCCGGACGTTGCGAGTACATGGTCGGCTCGGGAATCTCGAGAACGGCACCAAGGCGATCTACAACCCCCACTACGAGATCCAGAAGTGACCCACCCCGACAAGGGGACAGGGTCAGAGGTCGCCGCCGGGGCGGCTGCAGAAGACGAGGTCGACGTCGAGGCCGTAATGCCCGATGAACCCGAGAACAAGCTCAGTGCCCAAGCCATCCTCGAGCAGATGGGCGGCATCAGCGGGCTGATCTACTCGTCGCTGCCGGTGCTGGTCTTCGTTCCGGTGTCGTCCTTCTTCGGCCTGAAATGGGCGATCGCGGCGGCGCTCGGGGTGGCGGCCCTGATCCTGATCTGGCGACTCTTCCGCCGAGAGACGTTGCAGCCGGCCGTATCCGGGTTCATCGCCGTCGGGGTCAGCGCGCTGATCGCCTACATCGTCGGTGAGTCGAAGGGCTACTTCCTGCTGGGCATCTGGTCGTCTCTGGTGTACGCCGGGGTGTTCGCCCTCTCGGTGGTGATCAGGCGGCCGGTCGTCGGCTACGCGTGGGGCTGGGTGAACGGACGCGACAAGGACTGGCGCCGGGTTCGCCGAGCGGTCGTCGCGTTCGACATCGCTACCGTCATCTGGGCCGCCGTGTTTGGCGCCCGTTTCCTGGTGCAGAACCGGCTCTACGACGAGGACCAGACGGGCCTGCTCGGCGTCGCACGCATCGCGATGGGATGGCCGCTGACCGCCGTCGCGGCACTGGTGACATACCTCGCGATCCGAGCCGCCCAGCGCGCCGTGCAAGCCGCGGCCGAGACCGGGGCGCACGCCTCGGAGGCGCAAGCCGACTGACGTCGAGCCCGCGCCAGGACGCGACCGACCGGACCCTCATCGCGGTTGCGGTGCTCGCCTCGTTCGTGGCGTTCCTGGACGGTTCCGTGATAAATCTCGCGCTGCCGGCGATCGCCGCCGAATTCGGTGGCGGACTTGCTCTCCAGCAGTGGGTCGTCGACGGCTACCTGCTCGCGCTCGGCGCGCTCATCCTGGTGGCAGGTGCGGTGTCCGACCAGTTCGGCAGGCTCGCGGTGCTGAGGGTGGGTCTCACGTTGTTCGCCCTCGCGTCGCTGCTGTGCGCGCTCGCTCCGACGGGCTGGATCCTGATCGCCGCTCGGTGTCTGCAGGGGCTCGGGGCGGCGTTCCTGGTGCCGAGCTCGCTGGCGATGATCAACGCCCGGTTCACCGGCGCGCGGCAGGCGCGTGCGATCGGCACGTGGACCGCATGGACCGGCACGGCATTCGTCATCGGACCGCCACTGGGTGGTCTGCTCGTCGACGCACTCAGCTGGCGATGGGTCTTCGGGATCAACGTGGTGCCGCTCGCGGCAACGCTGTACCTCACGACGCGGCTCGGATCCGAGGACTTCGGGGGCCGACGTGCCAATCGCATCGACGTCGTCGGCGCGGTGCTGTGCGCCGTGGGGTTGACCGGCGCGGTGTACGCGCTCATCGAGCAGCAGAGGCTTGGCGCGACGCATCCCGCAGTGGTGGCCGCCTTCGTTCTCGGGGTGGCCTGCCTTGCCGCGTTCCCGTGGTGGGAACGGCGGGCAGCGAACCCGATCATGCCCCTTCAGCTGTTCACGGCACGAAACTTCGCCGTCGGCAATCTCGCGACGGTGTTTCTCTACGCGGCGGTCTCGCTCGGCATGCTCATCGTCGCTCTGTTCCTCCAGGAGACCGCTGGGATGTCGGCATCGCAGGCAGGCCTCGCGACGTTGCCCCTGCCGGTCCTGTCGTTCTTCCTCGCCCGCCCGTTCGGCACGCTGGCGGGCAGGACCGGGCCCCGTGTCTACATGGCGGTCGGGCCAGTGATCGCCGCGGCAGGCTTCCTCTTGTTGACGACCGCACGCGCGCCGTTCGATTTCTGGACGCAGATGCTGCCTGGCCTCACCGTGTTCGGCGTGGGTCTGTCCATCACGGTGTCTCCGTTGACGGCGGCCGTGCTCGCCGCCGTGGATCCCGCGCAGAGCGGCATCGGATCGGCGGTCAACAATGCGGTATCGCGGGTGGCCGGTCTCGTCGCGGTGGCGTTCGCAGGCGTAATCGTGGGCGGGGGCGAGCGAAGCCACGGGATGAGTACAGGCGCAATGGATTTCGTCGGTTTTCGGCATGGCGTGCTCGTCGTCGCCGCGCTCTTCGGGGTGGCCGGCGTGGTATCGGCGATCGGCATCAGCAACCGGCAGTGCGATATGAGCCGCATCTCGCGGGAGGCGTCGGCACGCTCGCACGACCGTGTGACGCCGCCGCCCGCGCTCGCCGCGTCGGACTGATCGGTCAGTGCGCGTGTAGCAGCAGCTCGCGCAGTTGCTCTTCGACCTCGTCGACGGCGACGAACAGCAGCTCGTCACCACCCTCGAGCGGCTCGTCGTCCTCGGGCACGATCACGCGGGAGCCGCGCAGGATCGTCACCAGTGCGGCGTCGCGCGGCAACTCGAGTCGCTTGACGGCCTTCCCGCCCCACGGGGTGTCGTCGGGGAGGGTGATCTCGACGAGGTTGGCCTGGCCCTTGCGGAAGCTCATGAGGCGAACCAGGTCGCCGACCGACACCGCCTCCTCGACGAGCGACGCGAGCATGCGCGGCGTGGACACCGCGACGTCGACTCCCCAGGCCTCGTCGAAGAGCCATTCGTTGCGGGGGTCGTTGACGCGCGCCACCACTCTGGGCACCGCAAACTCGGTCTTGGCCAGCAGGCTCAGCACGACGTTGGCCTTGTCGTCGCCGGTGGCGGCGATGACCACGTCGAACTCGTGGAGCCCGACGGCTTCGAGGAGCGTCAGCTCACATGCGTCGCCCAGCCGCCAGTGGGCGGCGGGAATGGATTCGGTGTCGATGTGATCCGGGTTGCGCTCGAGCAGTGTGACCTGGTGGCTTTCGACGAGTTCCCTGGCGATGGACCGCCCGACGGCGCCTGCCCCGGCGATGGCGACCTTCACGAGACCCTCATATTCTCTGCTCCTCGCGTCCGCATCACTGGTCCTCCGCGTCTTCACCGGGCGGTAGCGCGGCGATGGCCATGGCTTCGGCGATGTGGCCGGAGACGGCAGCCATGTAGACCTGGTCGCCGGCCTGGATGACGGTCTTCCTCTCGGGCAGCAGTCCAGTGCCGAAGCGGATCATGAACGCGACCCGCCCGCCGGTCCCGGCCTCGAGTGCCGTCACCCGGTGGCCCACCCAGCCCTCGTGCAGTTGGAGTTCGATGACGCCGACGTTGCCCGACGGGTCACGCCACTTGGTGGTCTCGGTCTCCCGCGTCAACACGTTGAGCAGCCGGTCCGTGGTCCACGGCACGGTGGCCACCGTCGGGATGCCCAGTCGCTCGTAGACGGCGGCACGCTTGGCGTCGTAGATACGGGCGACGACGCGCTCGACACCGAAGGTCTCTCGCGCGACTCGCGCAGAGATGATGTTGGAGTTGTCACCGGAGGAGACCGCAGCGAACGCGCCCGCGCCCTCGATGCCCGCCCTCAGCAGCACGTCACGGTCGAAGCCCATGCCGAGCACACGCTCGCCTGGGAATTCGGGGGACAGGCGGTGAAAGGCGGTGCCGTCGCGGTCGATAACGGCCACTTCATGGCCGATCCTGGCCAGGCCATTAGCCAACGACGCGCCTACTCGGCCGCATCCCATCACGACAACACGCACGCGTCGATCCTCCCAGTGGTTAGGCAGAAACGGATTGTGGCGAACCCGCGCACTCGGAACGCTACAGCTTTTGAACGGCTGACGGCCGTTGGGCTTACTCTTGGCAGTCGTGTCCAAGCTTTCGACCGCTGCGCGCCGGTTGGTACTGGGAAGACCGTTCCGCAGCGACGCGATGGGCCACACGTTGCTGCCCAAGCGGATCGCCCTG
>JAOPUT010000217.1 GCA_025963385.1 Mycobacterium sp. | reverse complement strand
GCGCCGTCGGACTGGTGGGCTGGTGCGGTGAGCAGATCGGTCCAACCCGTCTCGGAGTACTCGAACGGCGTGGTGGTGGACAGGAAGGTCTCCATCGCCGCCAACAGCTGACCGGGAGCGGTCTCGTGCGGGTAGTGCCCAGCACCGGGGATCTCCACCATCACGGCGTGGGGCACGCGTTCGGCGAAGTTCTGGTGATGGTGCGGGGGAATGGTGGTGTCCCGCGTTCCCCAGGCGACCAGGACGGGAACGTCGCGCAACAGGCCCAGTTGACGGTTGGCCGACACGCTCTGACCTCGCCAGTCGATGACGGTGTTCGCCGTGCGCACGAACGCTCGGCGCTGCCGGGCGCCGGCGAGGCCGCGCAACACCCTGGCCAAGGCGACGACATCCGGGGAGGCCGCCAGCGGCGGCAGCAACGCCATCACGCGACGCGTCACCGCCTCGGGGATCCTCGCGAGGCCTGCGACCACGCTCTCCGCACCGGGAAGGGTCGCGGCCCGCAGTATCGGGGCGACCTCCGAGCCCAGGCCACCGCTGCTGATGAGCATCAGCCGTTCGGTGCGATCGGGGAACTGATAGGCGGTCTGCAGCGCAACCCCACCGCCGAGGCTGTGTCCCACGATCGTCGCGCTGTGCTGCCCGAGTGCGAGCAGTAGATCGCGGATCGCGCAGGCGTGCGCGCCGAGCGAATAGTCGCCCGCTGGTAAATCGGATTCACCGTGGCCAGGCAGATCGGGGGCGATCACGGTATGAGTCCGAGCTAGCCTCGGAATCAGGTCCTGCCAGGTCTGGCGGGTGCCACCCAAGCCGTGAATCAGGACCAGGACCGGTCCCGTACCGGCCAAGGTGTAGGCGATGAGCCCCCCGGAGAGCTGGATCCGGGAATCCGTGATGGCGGGGCGTTCCAGTGAGCAATCGAACGACGGTTCTGGCGAGCGGCCGTGGTGAAGCGTTGCGGTCATTCATGACTCCTAAGACTTTGTGCGCGTGCACGATTGGGTAGCCCGGGGCGCAGTTCTGCAACGGCGCATGCCGATCGGATGTGCGCTCGGCACGGAAGAAAGCGTTCGGGGGATCGTGCGTCGTGGGCCTTCTGTCGGGCACGGAAAACGGTGGAAGTCCCTCACAGGCCGAAGGAGCACTTATTGAAGGCTTTCCCACGCACACCCCAGTCAAAACAATGGGTGGTGCGCAGCTTCTTCGACATTGTGGGCGGTCAGCTTCAAAAAGCTTGACCGACCTGCCGAATGAAGACCTTCAGGCCCCGCACCTCTTGGGGTAATGATCCAGTCCATCAAGGACTTTCGCACCGGTTTGGGCGCTCAGCCTCGGTGACCACTTCATTGGCTCCGTTTGCGCGACGCTGCCACGGGTATGGCCAAGACAGGGATCAGCCAGGGCAAACAGAGGAGTCCACCCATGAAGGCAGTCACGTGGCACGGTAAGAGGGACGTCCGGGTGGATACCGTCCCGGATCCGGTCATCGAGCGTCCGACCGACGCGATCATCGAGGTGACGTCGACGAACATCTGCGGGTCCGATCTGCACCTGTATGAGGTCCTGGGTGCGTTCATGAACCCGGGCGACATCCTGGGTCACGAACCGATGGGCATCGTGCGTGAGGTCGGACCCGACGTACCGAACTTGGCGGTGGGTGACCGCGTGGTCATACCCTTCCAAATATCGTGCGGCAGTTGCTACATGTGCGACCAGGATTTGTTCACCCAGTGCGAGACGACGCAGGTCCGCGATCAGGGCATGGGTGCGGCGCTATTCGGCTTTTCCGAACTGTATGGATCGGTGCCCGGTGGGCAGGCCGAGCTGTTGCGGGTGCCGCAAGCGCAGTTCACCCACATCAAGGTCCCCTTCGGCCCTGCCGACTCGCGGTTCGTCTATCTGTCCGACGTGCTTCCCACCGCCTGGCAGTCCGTGCAGTACGCGGGTATCCCCGACGGTGGCTCGGTCACCGTGTTGGGGTTGGGTCCGATCGGCGACATGGCTTCGCGGATCGCCCAGCACCTCGGGTACCGCGTCATCGCCGTCGACCGGGTTCCGGAGCGTTTGAAGCGGGCGGTCGACCGGGGCATCCAGACCGTGGACCTGGCCGACCACAAGGACGACCTGGGCGACGCGATCCGGGACATGACCGATGGGCGTGGGACCGACTCCGTGATCGACGCGGTGGGCATGGAGGCTCACGGTTCGCCGGTTGCCAAGATCGCCCAGGACATCACCGGTCTGCTACCCGACGTCCTGGCCAAGCCGATGATGCAGAAGGCGGGCGTCGATCGCCTCAATGCCCTGTACTCGGCGATCGACATCGTCCGTCGCGGCGGGACCATCTCACTGATCGGGGTGTACGGCGGGATGGCTGATCCGCTGCCGTTGCTGACGCTCTTCGACAAGCAGGTCCAGCTACGAATGGGCCAGGCCAACGTCAAGAAGTGGGTCGGGGACATCATGCCGCTGCTCACCGATGCCGATCCGCTCGGCGTCGACGAATTCGCAACTCACACACTGCCCCTCGCCGAGGCCGCACACGCCTACGACATCTTTCAGAAGAAGCGCGACGGCGCGGTGAAGATCATTCTCAAGCCGTGACCGACGCCGGTCGCAGCAGCTAACGGTCGGTCTGGTTGCTGCGCATCAGGTCACGGATGTCGGCAAGGATGTGGCGGATCGCCTGGAGTTCGTCGAGCACCGCGGCGATGTCGCGTCGTTCGGCCGGCTCCTGGCCGGAAGGCTTCGGGCGTGGTGCGGGCTGTGGCGCTGAACCTGTCCCGGTGTCCTGATTGCTCACGTCGGCAACCCTCCCACAATGCACACTTGCACGGGGCCTCTACGCGCCGCCCGGGTTGGGTATGGCGGTCAGCCGTGCCCGACGAACCAATGACGCGGAGTCAGTGACGAGGAGGCTCTTCCCCTTCAGGCGAATCCAGCGGCGCCGGGCGAAGTCGGTCATGATCTTGTTGACCGTCTCACGCGAGGACCCGACCAACTGGGCGATCTCCTCCTGGCTGAGGCCGTGGTCGACGCGTACGGAACTTCCCTGCCGTACGCCGAATCGTTGAGTGAGCCGCAGTAATTGCTTTGCCACCCGACATGGCACGTCGGTAAAGATTAGGTCGGACAGATCGTCATCGGTACGGCGGAGCCGGCGGGCGAGCACCCGCAGCAGGCGTTTGGCGACCTCGGGATGCGCATTGAGCCAGATCCGCAACGTGGCACGGTCCATCATGACCGCGCTGGCCTTGGTCAGGGCTGTGGCGCTCGCCGTGCGCGGTCCGGGGTCGAAGACCGACAGGTCACCGAACACGTCCGACGGCCCCACCACCGCCAGCAGGAGGGTCCGCCCGTCGGCGCAGCTGCGCGTGAGCTTGAACTCGCCGGAAACCACGATGTAGAGCCGGTCCTCGATCTCGCCCTCGACGTAGATGGTCTGCCCGGCGGAGAAGTCCACCCGTGGTAGCCGCTCCGATGCGCTGGCCACGGCGGCAGGGTCTACGGCATGGAAGATGCGCGCTTTCGCGACGACGTCGGACGCGGACCGCGCGTGCTGCGGTATGGCGGTGCCGACCCGCGTGGCGCCGAAAGTCATGTCGACGCCGAACCAGGCGGGTCCGCGCGCACCGTCTCGCAGAGCGGACGGATGTCGAGTGAATCGGTGTTCACGGCGGGGACCCCTTCGGCTGGTCCGCACGTATAGGACGATGCCGGGGACAGGGGCAATGATTCGACGTTACCTGCGGAAGGCCCCAAGGGCCACCCTGTGGTGTGGCCGAGGTTTCGAATCGGTGAGGCCGAGCATGTCTTGATGAAGACCCAAGAACTCCTTCTGCGCGCCCCGGCCTCGCGCCCCCGCCGGATTCGAGCAGCGCCGCATGGGCGATCGCGGTCGACGACAACGACTTTCACAGATGTCACATCCCGAATGCGGGCGGGTGAAGACGAAACGGAGTGACCATGGCACCACCCGAGATGGCCGACGAGCAACGCGCGGTGGCCTTGGCCAAGGCGCACGCCGCCCGCCGAGTGAGAGTGAGCGTCAAGCGGCGACTCAGGGACGGTTCGGTGACCGTCGAGCAGGTGCTCGCGGAGGCGGCGACCGACGACGTCGTGGGCAGGATGCGGGTCTCCGAAGTGATCGAGGCGTTGCCGGGAATCGGAAAGGTGGGCGTCGGTCAGATCATGACCGAACTGGAGATCGCGCCAACGCGCCGCCTGCGTGGTCTCGGCGATCGCCAGCGCGCCGCGCTCCTGGCGAAGTTCGCAGCGAAGTCCTCCGACTGACGGCCTTGATCAGCCGCCGCGAGTGTTGATCACGCGTTCGGCGACATCGGTGAGCTTGGTGTTCTGTTCCTGGCTCAACTGCCGCAGCATCTGGAACGCGCGCACGTCGTCGACGCCGAAACGCTCCATGATGATCCCCTTGGCTTGCCCGATGCGGTCCCGGGAGAGCAAGGCTGCCTGGAACTGCTGTTCCTGCTGGGTGGCGACGATCGCGGCGGCGGCGTGAGCGGCGAGCACGCTTCCCATCGACTCCGCCTCGGCATTCCACTCGTTGGTCTGAAAACCGAAGAGATTCAGTGCGCCTGCGGTTTGATCGCCGGTGTACAGCTTGAACGACATACCGCTCAGCACGCCAATCTCCACGACCGCTGCGGAGTACTGAGGCCAGCGCGGCTCAGCGCGAAAGTCGTTCGTACGCACCACCGTATCCGCGAGTGCCGCTTGCCTGCAGGGACCTTCCTGGAACGTCATCTGCAGGACGTCGAGCTCGTGCGGCAGGTCGGTCGTGGTGGCCAGCGACTCGAAGTCGCCGCCCTTCTTGACGACGAGGATGCCTGCGGTGTCGACGCCGGGGATGAGTTCCACGGCCGCGGTCGTCACTTCTCGCAGGACGGCGTCGAGTGTGCGTTCATGGGCAAGCGTTGTCGCAAGTTCCGCCATGCGAAGGGCGAGTGGGTGATCGGCCGATGATGCCATGCGGGCAGCGTAGTCCTTGTCATGCGGATGTCTCGTGACGCGAAGGCGCTCTTCTAGCTCGGTGATTCTTCCCGAGCGTTCTCGTCGGCCTGTTGCGTGCCGGTCGGGTGATTGGTGTCGCGGGGGTCGAGGCCCTGGTCGTCGGCCTCTTCGGACGATCCGCTCGTGACGGGCGGGCCTTGATGTTGTTTGGTCATGTCAGTCCTGTTCGTGACGTTGCTCGAATGCTGCTGGTGCCGGGAAGGTAGGGCACTTACCCTTGCGCTCGCCGGGTAAAACGTTGGCGACCAAGGCGGGTTGTTCGCGGACCAAAATGCATTGGCGCTCTGAGGATTCACCATCGGTTCATCAAACCCGCCACCTGCAGGAGGTAGAGCACGGCGACGGTCAGGAAGATGACGAACAACACGCCAACTGCGATCATCGCCGTCAGCGTCATCGGCGACAGCGCCTTGCGCGGCGGTGGATCCTGGTTGGCCGAGGCCGATGTCTGCGCGGAATCCGGCGGCGTTTCACCAGGTTGGACTCCACCGCCATCCGTGAGGGCGGCAGTCTCGGCGGGGTCGGGGTCGGGGGGCAGGGCGGTCACGGCTGCCCGCCATCTCGCTCAGGCACCGGAGTCCGTTGCGGATCGAATGGCCCCGGCGGCCTGGCGTTCGGCCAGGAAGGCGTTGAGTACACCTAGAAATCTCTGGGTGAGTTCGTGCATCTCGAACCCTTACCCGTAGCAGCCGGGTCTAACCGTTTCAAGTCGCCTTTTGGGGGCAAAGTCCTCGTAGTGCTGCGGAGTGTCCCAGCGCTCAGGTGCGAGAGGGTTCGTATGACAGTTGTGACACAGGAAGAACGAGTGGTGTTGGTCGACGACGCCGGTAACGCCGTTGGCAGTGCCGTCAAGTCGACGATCCACCACCGCCACACTCCTCTTCACCTCGGCTTCTCCTGCTACCTCTTCGACGAGACGGGGCGGGTGCTGCTCACACGCCGGGCACTCGGCAAACAAACCTGGCCCGGCGTGTGGACCAACTCCTTCTGCGGACACCCCGCGCCGGGCGAAACCGCGATCGACGCAGTGCGTCGGCGGGCGCGCGACGAACTCGGAGCCGAGCTTGCCGACGTGGTCTGCGTCCTGCCGGATTTCCGTTACCGCGCCAGGGCCGCCGACGGCACCTGGGAGAACGAGATCTGCCCGGTCTTCTGCGCCGTGGTCGACGGGACGGTGGCAGCAGAGCCGGACGAAGTGATGGAACTCGTCTGGGTGAGCTGGCGCGAGCTCCTCGCCGCGGCGAGGTTCGACTGGGTCCTCAGTCCGTGGGCTCGGACCCAGGTGCCGCAGTTGGAGGCAGCTGACCTGCCGACATGGGCTCGTCAACGGCCCTGATCAGATCGGCGGTGCCGTCGGCGTCCTGTCGTCGCACGGTGTGCAAGCGTTCGGCATAGAGCAGATCATCTCGCCAGAGCCGGTTGGCGGCCCGGCGCATGAGCGGCACGATCACCGGCGTCGCACGCAGTGCATTGGCGAAGCCGGGTCGGTCCGAATGAGCGATCACCGCTTCGACCACCATGCTGCGGGGCTGTCCGTCGGCCCCGGGTCCGACTGGGGTGACGTGTGTTTCGACGACACTGCCTGCGCCTTCGCCCTCCAGGATGCGCATCACCAGCGTCCGCGGTTCGGGGCTGGTGAACTCGGCGATCACCGGGATCCCGAGGCGACCGATGCGGAACGTGACCGCGACCAGGAAGCGATCCAGTTCGTCTGACACGTCCTCGGTTCCGGTTGGCGCGCTGAGCACGTCGAGCTTGGTGAACGAGTACGGGTGAAACCACGCTCCGTGCCACGGGTCCATTCTGTTGGCGATGACGTCGGCAGGCTCGCAGGTTCCGGTGAGCCTGGTGACCGCGCAGATGCGGGGACCGGCGGGGCGCTCCGGGAGTATCGGCGCGTCGGTGGGGGCTTCTCCGCCGACGCGATCTAGCCGGACCCAGATCAGCACCCCGTCGTCGAAGGCCGGCAGCGCAGGCCAGTCCCGCCGGGAGCGGCCCGTCAGCCGCAGGCCGTGCCACGGACAGACGAGCTGGCCCCGGTCGACCGTGCCGGTGCAGAGGTCGGCGCCGAGATGGGGACAGCGGGCCGGGCCGACGTGCACCTGGTCGTCGGTGTCACGCCAGCAGACCAGTTCGGCCCCACTTACGTTGGCGGCGAAGGGCTTCGAGGTGATGTCCGTACTCGCGGCGATCGTGAACCAATTTCCGCTCGGGCGCCTTTGAGATCTGTCGAGGGCTGCGCGGATCACCGATGGTGACGCCTGCACGTAGGTCGGGGTCTGCCGCGCCCAATTGGGGCGCGGCAGCACCTCGAATGGCCACGCCTTGCGCAGCGACGACGCCAGATGATCGAACGTGCTCATCGCGGTGTCCGCCTTTCGACGCGGTTGGCCAGGCGGCGCAGAATGGGTGACCGCCCGCGTACCGGCACGGTGTACAGATCGTGTCCCCGCACGCCGAAGTGAGCGAGCAGCGTGTTGGCCGCCGCCATGCCCGTGGTGGCGGCGCGCTCCATCAACGCCACGGGCAGATCGATCCGGATGCCGTCGCCCGCCAGCGCCAGCCCTCGGAGAGGGGTCGCCACCGTCGGCCGCCCTGCGAAGTCACCGGGGCCCAGACGTGGACAGTCGGTGCGGCACAGCGTCTTCTCGAACACGATGCGGGCCTTCGCCGTCTCTGGATACATCTCGTGCAATCGCGCGAGCAGGTCGCGGCTGACCTCTGGGCCGTGGCTCGTGACCGAGTATGCGTGGAGCTCGACCACCGATCCGCCGGTACGGTCCGCCCATTCGGCAGCTTCGGCCTCGTACCGGTTCAGCACGCTGATGTTGTCCAGCGGTGGCAATCCACCGGCGCCAAGGAAGGCAGGCCGGTCGGCGCGCACCGGGCGGTCCAGCCAGAGACGCAGGACGACGAACGGTGCCGCCGTACCCATGTCATCGATCTGCCCGCGCCACGAGGGGTCACCGAGGCCGGCCGACCTCGTCACGATCGTCTGCAGTGCCGACACGTCCGTCGCCAGCACGACGCCGTCGACCTCGATCGCCCCGTCGCGCTGGTCCGTGACGACGAAGGTTCCGGACTCCGTCGGCGTGACGCTGCTGATCGGCGTGCCGGTATGCACGCCCACCTCGTGACGCCGTAGATGTTCTTCCAGGGGCTTCCACAGCGCGACGTCGAAGTTTGCCGCTGCGACGTCGAAGACCAGACCCTCGCTGGAACCAAGGAAGTAGATGTGAAACATCGTCGCCAGCTCGGCGGCGGACAGCGCCGACGGACGGGTGAAGAAGCTGCGCGCGAAGACCTCGAACGCGAGGTGCTGCGCCGCCTCGGGAAACCTGATGTCGCGCAAGAAGGTTTCCGCGTCGACGTCGTCGAGCTGCTGATAGGTCTCGGGTACCGACACCGCTGCCAGCGGTGCGGCCGCCTTGGCGTCGAGCCGAATGAGATCGCGCAACCGGAAGGTGGGACTGCGCAGTGCGAACGCCACCGCGTTCAGCGGGGGAGTGCTCGGTAGGCCACGAAACGTGTCGCGTCGGCCTTCAGCGTCGACGAGGGGGTAGTCGTCCAGCGGGATAAGCATCGACAGGGTGGGGTCGATCCGGCGCAGCAGGCTCCGTAGGTTGTAGTACTGCTTGAAGAAAGCATGGAAGCCGCGGTTCATGGCCACCGGTGCGCCGTCGGGTAGCGTCTCGGTCCACCCACCGACGCGTCCGCCGAGGTAGTTCTCCTTCTCGAACAGGTGCACCTTCACGCCGCGCTCGGCCAGGACAGTGGCCGCGGCGAGGCCCGCGATGCCGCCGCCCACGACCGCGACCGTCGGGCCGTAGGGCAGAGCGGTGGCATTCGCCGCACCTGATGCGGCGGGGTGCAGGACGCGGCGCGGATCGCTCACTGTGGCGCTCTACCGAGAAAGGTGTGGACGACGCCTCGTTGCCAACCGCGGACGGTCATGCTCCGCACGTCGACGAAGCCGTTGCGCTGCAACCGGTCACGGAACTGCGCGGCACCGTCGAATTCGTTGACGCTCCTGCGGAGATAGCGGTACAGCGTGGCGTCGCCGGAGCGCAGCCGCCCGGCGGGAATGATGATCACGGTACTGACGGCGTTCCAGATCGCCGTGGCCACCCGGGAGTCACGGACCGAGTACTCGTGCGCGGCGAACACGGCTCCTGGACGCAACAGCGCGAGCAGCGAGCTCAAGACGGTGTCGGGTTCGGCCACATTGCGAATGAGATAGGCGGCAAGGATCCCATCGAAGGGCCCAGCGACGCCGTTGGTTTCGAGGTCTTCGGCGCGGCTGTGCACGAACGACACCGACGGCGGCCAATCCTTGGCCCTGGCTTGGGCCAGCATGCCTGCCGAGCCGTCAACGGCGACGATCTCCGCGTGCGGCGCGGCGCGCAGCAGCGCTGCCGTCGACGCGCCCGTGCCGCAGCCGACGTCGAGCAGGCGCAGACCACGGCCACCGTCGGGTATCTGCATCCGTCGTGCGGACAGTCGAAGGTGTTCGTGGTAACCGGGATTGGCACTGACGAGGCCGTCGTAGGCCGCGGCTCCGGCGTCGAAGGCATCGGGGACGTCATAGGATTCCTCGGCTGTCATCGGGATTCCTGCTCGTCCGTGCGGGCGCGGCGTTCCCACAGCAGAAGCACCGCAGTGACCAGTGCCCACCCGAACAGAAAGTCTTCGACGGGGATGTCCCACGGAAAGCGAATGCCGGTGGCATGGTGCTCGTCGTAGAGCACGATCGGCGCGGTGAGCTTGGTGAGCCAGCCGTCGACGAGCGCCTGGAAGAACACGACGATGCCCATCGAGATCCAGTAGGAAGGCCGCCGGAAGAGCCCGGTGCGGAGAATCCCGAGCTCCCATGCGACGACGATGACGACCGCGACGACGGCGGGCACCGTGTAACCCAGGCCGTTCATCGGCTGACCCTGCCTCCGATGCCCCGACGGGACAGCCACGCCAAGATGTTGCTGACAGCGGAGTAGGTGAGTAGCCCGCACAGCGGGATCACGATGAAGAACAGGAGCTCCTCGACGGGGATGTTGCCGATGGCGAGCCCGGTGAGGTAGCGCGGGTTGTAACTCCACACGCCGCCCGCAATCGCCAGCACGTCCCACACGACGAAGACGATCGCCACGGGAATCACGGCAGCCGCAGCCCTTCGCAGCTGCCGGTAGACGCCGTCGCCGAAGACCTCGAGCGGGGCGGTGACGAGGAGGCAGGCGCCCATCAGGATCAGGTACTGATAGCGATCCGCGATCACGGCGCCTGCTTGCGGACTCGGGCGAGCCACGCCTTCCAGAGTCCGGCAGAAGCGACCTGGAGGCGGCGCGAGTTCGACACGCTGGCGCGACGGGAGAACACGGCGTAGTCCATGTCCTCGATGCGATCGAGTATCTCCGAGTAGAGCGTCAGCGCGACGGTGACACAAGGGCGGGATCGTGGATGCAGCATCGCGACGCCACGCTCGGCCTGGGTGTAGATGCGTCGGGTCGCGGCGTGCTGCTCGATCAGTGCGTCTCGGACGCGTCGGTCGGTGCGTCGATTCTCCTGACACCACGTCAGGACGTCGCGGTCCACCCCGTGAGCTGCCAGCTCGTCGGCTGGGAGATAGACCCGGCCGCGGGTGAGGTCCTCGTCGATGTCTCGCAGGAAGTTGGTGAGTTGGAACGCCTTTCCGAGCGCCGCCGCATGCGACGCGGCTTCCTCACGGGGCACGACGGTGCCGAGCACCGGAAGCAGTTGCAGGCCGATCACTTCGGCGGAGCCGTACATGTACCGGTCCAGTGCAGCACGATCGGGATAGTCGGTGACGGTCAGATCCATGCGCATGGCGCTGAGGAAGTCGTCGAAGAGTTGCCAGTCCAGGTGATGATGGCGGGCCGTGTCGACGACGGCATCCAGGACGGGGTTGCCGTCGCTCGGCCGGTTGTTGACCAGTCGGCTGAACAAGGCGTTCGCCATGGCTTGCAACTGTTCGCCGCGCTCGGCCGTGGTCCGGGAGTCGAAGCCGTCGAGGACGTCGTCGGCGCATCGCGCGAAGCCGTACAGCGCATGCACGGCGGGCCGCTGAGCCGGGGACAGCAGCCGCGTGGCCAGGAAGAAGGTTCGGCCGTGCTGGGCATTGATGGTGCGGCACTGTCGGTATGCCTGTCGAAGAGCTCGATCGCGCACACCCGCGGCGTCCAACTCTGAACTGATCATCATCGTGCCCCAATCATTGTGACGCCGCCCGAGATTGTTCACGAGTCACGACTCCGGTGATGCGGTCGGCAGCGAGCCGACCAGAGATGATGGCGGTGGGGATGCCTACACCCGGGACCGTCGACGAGCCGGCAAGGACGGCGTTGTCGATTCCGCGGACGGTGTTCCCCGGCCGGAACGGGCCGGTCTGGCCGAACGTGTGCGCGAGCGCGAAGGGCGTGCCCGCGGCCATTCCCTGGCGAGCCCAGTCCTGCGGTGTGACGACGTCGAGGATCTCGGCGTCGTCTTCCAGGTGCGGTAGGCGCGCCCTGACGGTGTCCCACATCTGATTGGCGTACTCGTCCCGCCGCTGATCCCAATTCATCTGCCCGACACTGGTATTGGGAGCTGGTGCGAGCACGTAGAGAAGGTCCCGCCCGGCAGGTGCCAGGCTGGGGTCGCCAGCGGTGGGGCGGGTGACCAACAGTGACGGGTCTTTCATCGGCGTGCCCTGCTCGATGATCTCGTCGAAGGTGCGGTCCCATGCGCCGCCGAACAAGATGGTGTGATGCGCGACGTCGGCGATGGGGTCGACGGCCCGGCAGCCGATCTGTGCCACCACGGCCGAGGGTGCTGGGCGCAGCGACAGCAATCGGCGCGGTGTGCGGCCCAGCAGCCGGTAGGTGTCGGGTAGCTCGGTGGTGAGGATCACCGCGTCGGTGGGGAACCGCTCGCCGGTGTGGGTACGTACCGCGGTGACGCGGCTTCCCGAGCGTTCGAGGCTCGACACCGTGGCGTTGTAGTGGAATTCGACGCCGGCGTCGCAGGCCGCCGCCGCGAGGGCGTCCGGCAGGGCTCGCATCCCACCCCGGGGGAAGTAGACCCCGGAGATCGTGTCCATATAGGCGATGACCGCATAGGCCGCCAGCGCCCGCTTCGGTGGCACCCCCACGTAGAGGGCCTGAAAGGTGAACACGCGCAGGAGCCGTTCGTCGCTGATGAAGCGGCGCACCATCGGCTCCCATCGCCGGAACCCGCCGATGGCCGCGAGCCGCGCGAGTTGCGGGGTGAGCAGCGACAGCGGGGAATCGAAGTTGGCGCCGATGAAACCGTCGAACTCGAGTTCGTAGAGGCGGGTCAGCCACTTGCGCAGTCGCACATAGCCTTCGGCTTCGTTGGCGCCGGCGAAGCGTTCGATCTCCGCCGCCATGGCCGCCGGATCGCTGTGCACGTCGAGGCTGCTGCCGTCGGCGAACGAGGCGCGGTAGGCGGGTAGCACCGGTAGCAGGTCGAGGCGGGCGGCGGTCGACTCTCCCACCGCGGCGAAGGTGTCGTCGATGATGTCGGGCATCGTCAGCACGGTGGGGCCGCAGTCGAGGCGGTAGCCGGCAACGTCGGCTCGGCCGACGCGGCCTCCGGGATGCGCGCCACGCTCGACGACGGTGACACTGCACCCGCGGCCCGCGAGATGCAGTGCCGCTGAAAGGCCGGCGAGGCCGGCGCCGACGATGACGACCCGGTCAGTCGATCCGTCCACGGTGCGCATCAGGCGACGCGCTCGGTGCATGCTGCCGCCATCGAGACGAGCGCCGAATGTGCTTCTGCGTCAAGGGATGCCGTGTCCAAGCTGTCGAGCGCCGACGACAGACGTCGGTCGATCAGTCGCTCCAGCCAGTGGACGGTGCCGACTTCATCGATCAATGCCTGCCATCGGGCGATGTCGTCAGAAGACAATCGGTCAGCGGTCATGAACGCCTGCAACTGGATCTGCTGTCGACCCGAGGCCAGTTGATGGGCGGCGACGACGACCGTCGTGGCCTTACGCGCCGCCAAGTCGTCCCCGGCGGGTTTGCCCGTCGTCTCGGGGCTGCCGAACACTCCGAGCAGGTCATCGCGGAGTTGAAATGCCTCGCCGACTGCGACTCCGTAACCGCCGAGCGCGGTCATGACCCGCTCGTCGCAACCTGCCAGTGCCGCGCCGATCTCCAGCGGGCGGCGCACGGTGTAGTTACCGGACTTCCGCCGTGCGACGTCCATGACGTCCTCCAGCGCGGGAAACGCCGTCGTGTCGTTGACGAGGTCGGCGAATTGCCCGACGGCGAGTTCTGCCCGCATGGCGTCGTACCGTGGCAACGCGCGGCGCAGAGCGGCGTCGTCCATACCGCTCTCGCGCAGCATCTGTTCGGCCCAGACCAGGCACAGATCGCCGAGCAGCACGGCTGCCGATTCACCGAACCTGGCCGATGATCCGAGGAGGCCCCGGCGGCGATGCCAGCGCTCGAAACTTTGGTGCGCGCTCGGACGTCCCCGGCGTAGCGGCGAACCGTCCATGACGTCGTCCTGCATCAAGGCGAACGCGTGCAGGAACTCGAGACTGGCAGCCGCCCGTACGGCTTCGTCCCGCGGGCCTGCTCCACATCGCCATCCCACGTAGAGAAACGTGGAACGCAGGCACTTGCCCTCGGCGAGCAGGTCGCGCAACACCCCCTCCGCGATGTCCACGCCGCCACCGTCGAGTGCCGGTCCGCAGTGCGAGTCGAGGAAGTCGGAGACGGCAGCCAGTACCGCCCCCCGCACTTCCACCTGCCACGGAAGGGCAGCAGTGGGCGAGGTGGCCCGCATAGGTGTCGAGAGGTCGTTGTTCAGGGCTTTTACCTCATCGCGTCGGTTGCCGGCCCGGCGCCGTACATCGCCGGAACCAGTCGCTTACCCGGTTGTCGCATGTTTATGCATCCGATGGTATTTGCTCGTCCGCCGCACGTCCGGTCAACCCGTAAACACCTTGGAGACCAGGCGGTTGACGCGTCGGCGTGGCCATCCGGTGGCCCCGTCGGCCGCGAGGGCGGCGAGTGCCGCATTCCTGCCGCAGATGCCGTGGACGCCACCACCGGGTGTCGCGCCCGCGCTGCCCAGGAATACGTTCTCCAACGGTGTCTCGGCGCGTCCCAATCCAGGTGCGGGACGAAAGATCAACTGCTGGAACAGTTGTGACGTACCACCATTGACGGCGCCGGTATGCAGGTTGGCGTCGTCGCGTTCCAGATCGGACGGTCGTTGGACGACCTTTCCGACGATGTGCCCGGTGAACCCCGGTGCGTGCTCCTCGAGCACCCGGTCCACGGACTCGGCCAGCCGAGCGGCGGATAAGTCATCGGCCCTCCCGCGGGGCAGGTGCGTGTACGCCCAGGCGCTTTCGGTACCGGCGGGGGAGCGGGTCGGGTCGGCCGTGGTCATCTGGCCGAACAGCATGAAGGGACTCGACGGCAACGTGCTGGTGTTCAGGTCGGCCATCCAGCGGATGAGCCCGTCGCGGTCGGCACCGAGATGGACCGTGCCCGCACCGGCGAGGCTCTTCGAACGCCACGGTATCGGCGCGTCAAGCGCGTAGTTGACCTTCAAAACCGGTGTGTCCCAAACGAATCGATCGATGCTGCCCTGCAAACTCCGTGGCACCGCGTCGGTCGGCAACAGGCGCTGGTATAGCTGAGGGGCCGAGGTATCGGCGATCACGGCGCGTCGGCAGCGGATGGTCGCACCGTCGGCCGTTTGCACCGCGGTGGCTCGTCGGCCGCTGACGTCGATCGACTCCACCGGTCGGTGGCATTCGAGGCGCGCACCCGCCGCCTCTGCCCGGCGGACGAGGGCGGCAGCAAGCTCGCCCGCGCCGCCAACCGGCACCGGGAAGCCGCCGTCCTGGGCCATCATCAGCAAGAGGTAGCCCATCACGCCGCTTCCCGGAGCGTCGATGGGGACGTCGGCATGCATGGCGTTGCCGAGCAGCAGAAGGCGGCCGGCATCGCCGTCGAACAGCTGTTCTGCCATCACACCCGCGGGCATTAGCAGGAGCTGCGCAAGACGCAACGCCTCGGCCGTACCCAGCCTGCGCAGCAGGCCGACGGGGCCGCGGACCGGCGGGAAGGGTGCGAAGAGCGTGCTGAGCAGGGACGTCTTGATCCGCTGGTACTGCTCGAAGAGTTCACCCCACCGCTGACCGTCACCATGGTGATGCCGGTCGAGTTCAGCTGCGGTCCTGGCGATGTCACGGTAGATCACGGGCGCGTCGTCGTCGGCGGCATCGCGAGCGTGACCCACCACCGCGGGCGCATGTGTCCAGCGCAACCCGTGGTCCTCCAGCCCCAGATTGCGCAGTGCGGGGGACGCCACCGACAAGGGGTAGAACGCGCTGTACAGGTCGCTGACGAACCCGGGCACCAGCTCGGCGCTCTTGACTGCACCACCGGGTTCGGCCTGCGCCTCGAGCACGACGACGTCCCACCCCGCGTCGGCGAGCAGAGCCGCGGCCACTAGACCGTTGTGCCCCGCACCGATGATGACAGCGTCGGCGCTATCCTTCATCGGTCGTGCGCCGCTCGGCCAGGGCGGCCAGGCGCCACGTGCACTCGCGGTTGCGGGGGAACGCGGCGGTGAGGGAGACGCGATCGGGCAGCAAGCTCAGTGGCGGCGACACCGGTACTTCGGCCATTTCGATGCGACAGCCACCGTCGGCAAGGTCGAAGAGCCGCAACGTGATTCGGGCCCTGCCCAATGGTCGCCCGTTGGCAAGCAGCACCAGTTCGCGGGTTGGCTCGCTCGCGAGCACCTCGGTGCTGTCGTTGAGCAGCGCCGGCCAGATGCCGATCGAATGATGGATGGTGCTGCCCGGCGCTGGCCAGTTCGCTTCGACTGCCCGCATCCGGCTGTTGCCCACCACCCACTGCGAGTAGGTCCACCCGTCGGCGAGCACGTCCCATACCCGTTGGCGCGAGGCCGAGGTCTCGCGCTTGACCGTCAACGAACTCTCCACTTCCGATGGTTCGCTCATGGTGTCAACGCCTTCGCTTCGAGGTCCCCCGTCGCTGTGCGGTTACCCCGGTTGCGCCGTCTGAATCATCCGCGGTCCGAGCGCTTTGGCGTCGTCACGATGCTTCTTCGCTCCCGTTCATCAACTCGAGCGGCGACCGGCCAGAAGCAATCCGGCGGCGACCTCGAGTAGTCGGGCGCTCCGCTCGAGGAGATCAGTGCCCGCTCTCCTCAGGCATCAGTGTGCCTCCAATCGAAGCCGGCGGTCGATGATGTCGCGGGCGACGCTGGTCGCAGTGCGGCCGCAGGCGTAGGCGTGTGCCCGTATCCGGGCAAGCGCGGTGGCGGCATCGGCATTCAACTGAGCCATCACCATGCCGGTGGCCTGACTGACCTCGGACCGAGACAGAGAGTTCAACTCGGCCCACGCGCTGCTCTCGGGATCGGCGACTGCGGCCTGCATGTCCTCGCTCATCAGGTCGAGGAGCGGCAGTTGCAGGAGTTGGGCCGCGATGACCATGCCGGCGATCTGGTCGGGAACCAAGCTGTCCGGAACGGTGCGAAAGAGGTCGAGTGCGCCGACGTACTCGCCTGCGACCACGACCGGGATCGCGTACACCCCGCGGATGTGATGCGCCATCATGGCAGGACCGTAGGCAGGCCAGCGGACTTCGTCGGGGTCGGCGAGGTCGTGGACCATGACGGGCGCGCGGTGCAAGACGGAGTCCAGGCACGGGCCCTCACCCATGGTGAACTGAAGTTCGTCGTACACCCGGGCCTTCGGTCCGCTCACGCCGAACGTACCGACGTTCGCGCCGTCGAAGACCAGGGACACGGCTGCCGCGTCGACGTCCAGAAGTCCGAGGCACGCCTCACACAGCCGGTCGGCGGCGGCGGCGCCGCGAGCACTCCCGATCGCGTCGAGCAGATCGTTCTCGATGTTGGTCATCGCCGATGACCACCTGCGCAGAAGTGGGAGGGCAACAGTTCAGGCATGGAGAGAGCGGCGCGAGCCGACCAAGATGGCGGTCATGTCGAGGCCCTTCCAAAGGAGGAATGCCGGGGTCCTCCGCAGCACTGTGCACTAACGGTACTGCCCATGGCAGGCCGACTCGAAACGTCTAACGCGCGGGTGGATTCTCCGCGCGAGTGTCGCACGCTGGGCGTGCCGTCCAGGTGGGTCGGATGAGTCCCCGGGTCCTCGAACGCCTCGAGCCAGCGAGGTTGGGGAGTACAACGCCATGACCGCGGTGCTCGAGGCGCCAGCCCGCACCACGACATCATCGTCGATGGCGACCACGACGAGGCGGTCGGGTGGAAAGGTTTTGCGGCCCAGTACCTTTCAGCAGCTTGCGAAGATGCATCCGTTCGCGCCAGCCACGGTCGTGCCTCAATTCCTCCATCGCAGCGCACAACTGGTCGTTGCTGATCGCGTCGAAGCCGAAATGCTCGTGGTTGGTCGCAATCCGGTCGCGGTCGAGCATGATCGCAGGCCACCAGCCGCCAGGAACCTTGGCGCCGCGATCGGGCACGGGATCGTCCAGTCGAATCACCGGACGCGTACCGTCGGGACCGGAGAGATGACGAACGTGCTCGGTTGTGACGGGGCCGCGCCCGCGGCCGTCATTTGAGTAACCCTCAGAGGACGAAGGAGCAGAGATGGCGAAGCATCGAGCTGATCCCGACGAACGAGATGAACCGAAGGGTGGCCGCCCTGGCCCGACGGATCAGGGCCGCGAAGGCGGAATGGCAACCCGGGAAGTTGCGCCCGAACTCACCGAATCAGACGACGTCGACGACTGATCGTCGCGGCTCAGCTGGCGGGGCGTTGCGCGCCCTGACTCAACCGTTCGACGAGCTCGGCGGCGACGACGGCCAGTCGGATGTTGCGATCCTGCGATTCCTGGCGAAGAAGGTCGAAGGCGCGGTCGGCGTCGATGCCGTGGATAGCCATCAGCATGCCCTTGGCCTGCTCGATGGGGGCACGCGTCTGAAGCGCCCGCTGAATCGACTCGGCGACGTCGCGAGCTGACTTGTATCGGGCGAAGTCGCCGATCGTGCGGGAGACCGTCGTGGTGAGCAGTTCCAAAATCTCGGCGTCGATCGAGTCGAAGGCCTTGAAGGTGCGGCCGTAGAGATTGAACGAGCCGAGTGTCACCTCCGACGTGAAGAGCGGCGCGGCGAGGAAGCTGCGGACGCCCTCCTTGCGCGCGGCCTCCGCGAAATGCGGCCATCGTTGAATCGCCTCCACGGCGTCGACGAGGACGACTTCGCCGGTCCGGGAGGCGTGCAGGCAGGGGCCGTCGCCGACGTCATATTGCTCGGTGTCGACGCGCAGGGTGCGCTGATCGGTGTGCACCGCGGTGTAGATCCTGCCGCCGAGGTCGATCGTGACTCCGGCGCTGTCCGCTCCGTCGATGGCCTGGTGGGCGATCTCGACGACGCGCTGCAACAGGGCCAGCAGGTCGTCTTCGTCGTCCACGGACCTACCCGCGCTGACGAGCATCTTTCCAATCGACGACGCCGTAGGTGTGATGGCTGCCGCCACGACCTGGTCGGCGGCATCCTGGATCGTCGAATCGAGCGGTGTGGTGGCGATCGACTCGTCGACTCGTCCGTCGGTCCCGTACATGGCGCCATCTTCCCGGCTCGGGCGTTCCCGCGCATTGTTTCGCGGGCGCTTGGATCGACGTCCGCAGTTTCGAAGGTTGGCTCCAGGGTACGGGCATCTCATGACATCGCTGTGGCTCGCTGACCGGGTGGAGACGCCGATTGATCGCACCTTCCTCTCCGGTGAGCCGACGGCAGACGTCGTGGTGGTCGGTGCCGGGATCACCGGATTGATCACGGCGGCGCTGTTGGCCAGGTCCGGCAAGGACGTCCTGGTGCTGGAAGCAAGGGTGATCGCTGCGGGCACCACGGGCAACACCACGGCGAAATTGAGCCTGCTGCAGGGCACGAAGCTGTCGAAGATCTCCGCGAAGCACGGAAGCAAGCTCACTGAGATGTACCTGGACGGTAATCGCGAGGGCCAGGCGTGGGTGCTGCGGCACTGCGAGAACCATCGCGTCGCCGTGCAGACGGAGGACGCCTACACCTATGCGCAGTCCACGGAAGGCGTTCGTTCGGCACGTGGCGAGTTCGACGCGGCCAGGAGTGCGGGGCTCGACGTCGAATGGCACGACGATGCCGACGTCCCGTTTCCCTTCAGCGGCGGAGTGCGGCTGAGGGACCAGGCACAGTTCGACCCCGTCGAATTCCTTGGCAGTCTGGTCGCCGACCTCGAGCAGCACGGCGGCCGGATCATCGAGGGGGCGCGCGTGCGCAGGGTGTCGGGTTTCGGCACGCGCCTGCGGCTGCAGGTGCAGACCTCGCAGGGCGACGACATCTTGGTCAGGACACCACAACTCGTCCTGGCCACCGGGGTGCCGATCCTCGACCGCGGTGGATTCTTCGCGCGGCTCAAGGCGCAGCGGTCGTACTGCCTGGCCTTCGACGTGCCGGGGGACGTCACCCGCGGCATGTACCTCTCCACCGACTCGCCGACCCGTTCCGTGCGCTATGCGCCGAGGGCGGGCAAGGACGTGCTCATCGTCGGCGGCGCGGGACATCCGGTGGGAAGGGAGCAGAGCCCATCCGAAGCGATCGACGAGCTCGCGGCGTGGACCAAACTGCACTATCCGGGCGCGGTTCAGACCCACTACTGGTCGGCGCAGGACTATTCGCCCGCTGACGAGTTGCCATACGTCGGTCCGATCCTGCCTGGTTTCGACAGTATCTGCGTGGCAACGGGTTTCGACAAGTGGGGGATGACCAACGGCCCCGCCGCCGCGCTGGCACTCGCGAGTCGGATTCTCGGCGGCCGCACCGACTGGGCCAGCGCCTTCGCGAGTTGGAGTCCGCACGAGCTGACCGGCATCACCACGGCTGCACAGGCGAACCTGGAAGTGGGATTCAATCTCGCCAAGGGCTGGGTCACTCCGGCCTTTGCGTCGTCCGACCGTGCTGCTGAAGGGTGCGGCGTGGTGAGCGGTCCGCCGTGGAACCTGCAGGCGAAGAGCGTCGTCGACGGCGTCGAACACGTGGTGTCTCCCGTCTGCCCGCACCTGGGCGGAATCGTCAACTGGAACGACGCCGACAAGTCCTGGGAGTGCCCACTGCACGGTTCGAGATTCGCTCCCGACGGCACCCTGCTCGAAGGACCGGCGACCGCCAACCTGACCCACTCTGAGTGAAGCAGCAACACTCTAAGAGAACGCCACAGGTTTCCGCCGTCGCCCTGATTTGCGGTACTGTCAGACGAGGTTGAGTTGACAGCCCCCGGACACGTTTCGAGTGGGCCTCCCTGCTCCCGGACCCCGAGCCTCTTCCCGAGCACGCGTCTTCCTTCCTTCATGCACATCTGAACATTCGGAGCATCCATGCCCGAAACCGTCGCTTACCCGGTTCGCGAGCCGATCCTCGTGCTGGGCCAGTACTGGGCCGCCCCCTTCACCGTGGTCGTCACCGCTCGAGGTGAGATCGACGCGTCGAATGCCGACGACGTGCGCGCGTACGTCGACGCAGCCACCGCAACGTGCGCCCAGATGGTCCTCGACCTGAGTGGCATCGAGTTCATCGGCATAGCAGGCCTTTCGGCGCTCGACGACATCGGTCGAGCGGGGCCGTCGGTCTCGAGGATGGTGGTGGTGCCCAGTCGCGCGGTTGTGCGACTGGTCGAGGCCTGCCACTCGCCGAGCATGATCCCCGTCGCGGATGACGTCGCCACGGCACTCGTCGCCGTGCAGGCGGGACGCCCGGCCATGGAGCGGACGGCCTAGACAGCCGGCGACAGTCGCGGTCAGCCGTTACATTCGCCCGTTCCGCGATGCGTAATACCGTCGAACCGGGGTATGTCCCCCACCACGACGGCGAAGCAAACGGTCGTGCACCCACCGGCGACACCCATGTCTTTCGACCCCATCAGGAAGAGTTCATGCCACCACGCAAGCCCGACCAGACCAGCCCGGCACCAGCGAGCCCGACCGGCGTCACCAACGGGGCCACGCCGGACCCCGATCCCAGGGCGCAGGCCGGAACGGATCTCACGACGTCACAGGGCCTTCGCCTGTCGGACACCGACCACTCGCTCAAGACGGGTCCCCGGGGGCCGACCCTGCTGGAGGACTTTCACCTCCGCGAGAAGATCACCCACTTCGACCACGAACGGATACCGGAGCGCGTCGTCCACGCGCGGGGCGCCGCGGCCCACGGCGTCTTCGAGGCATATGGCACGGCCTCGTCGTTCACCAAGGCTGCCTTCCTCGGTCGCAAGGGGGCGAAAACGGATGTGTTCACCCGGTTTTCCACCGTGCTGGGTTCTCGGGGTTCGGCCGATACAGTCCGCGACACCCGGGGCTTTGCGGTCAAGTTCTACACCGACGAGGGCAACTTCGACCTCGTCGGCAACAACATCCCGGTGTTCTTCATCCAGGACGGCATCAAGTTCCCCGACGTCATCCACGCCGCCAAGCCGCAGCCGGACCGCGAGATTCCACAGGCGCAGTCGGCCCACGACACGTTCTGGGACTTCGTTTCGCTGCACACAGAGGCCACCCATCACGTCCTGTGGAACATGAGCGACAGGGGCATTCCGCGCTCGTACCGCACGATGGAGGGCTTCGGCGTTCACACCTTCCGACTGGTCGACGCCAAGGGCAGGACCAGTTTGGTCAAGTTCCACTGGAAGCCCGTCGCGGGTGTCCACTCGCTGGTGTGGGAGGAGGCGCAGATCGCCGCGGGGTGCGATCCTGACTTTCACCGTCGCGACATGGCCGACGGCATCGAAGCAGGCGCGTTCCTCGAATACGAACTCGGCGTTCAGGTCATGCCCGATGACGGTACCGACAGCTTCGAGGGCATCGATCTGCTCGATCCGACCAAGCTCGTTCCGGAAGAGTTGGCGCCGGTACAGCTGATCGGGAAGATGACGCTGAATCGCAACCCCACCAACTACTTCGCCGAAACCGAGCAGGTCGCATTCCACACCGGCAACCTGGTGCCAGGCATCGAACCGACCAACGACCCGCTGATGCAGGCACGGCTGTTCTCGTACCTCGACACCCAACTCACCCGCCTCGGCGGACCGAACTTCACCCAACTTCCGATCAACCGGCCGCATTGCCCGGTCAACGACATGCTGCGAGACGGCATGCACCAGACCGCCATTCACACCGGCGTCGCGCCGTATCATCCGAACAGCATCGACGACGACGAGCCGCATCCGGTAGACGAGCGCCACGGCGGCTACGTGTCGACACCGCGCCGAATCGAGGGTGAAGCGGTGCGCGCCCAGCCCGCGTCGTTCGACGACCACTTCTCGCAGGCCACCATGTTCTACCGGAGCCTCAGTTCCCTGGAGCAGGCTCACGTCGTCGAGGCCTTCACGTTCGAACTCGGCAAGGTCTACGAGAAGGCGATCAAGGAACGCGAGCTGCAGGTGCTCGCCAACGTCGATGCCGACCTGTGCGCGCAGGTGGCCGCCGGTCTCGGTCTCCCCGCGCCCAAGGGAGAACCCATCGCGGACGTCCCCGTGTCACCCGCCCTGGTGCAGATCGTGGCCGAGCCGGGACGCATCGACGGGCGCAAGATCGGCATCATCGCCGACGCCGGCTCGGATCTCGCCGGCATCGCCAAGCTGGTGAAGGCGACTGCGGCCCTTGGTGTCACGGCCCTGGTGATCGCGCCGGTCGGTGGCACGCTCAAGGCGGGTAGACGATCGGTGACGGTCGACCGGACACTGGCCACTGCGCGGTCCATCGAGTTCGACGCCCTGGTGGTCGCCGGGGCGACGACGGCGAGTACGGACATCAAGCTCGTCGTCATGCTGCAGGAGGCCTTCCGGCACTGCAAGACGATCGCGGCATGGGGTGACGGCACCTCCGTGCTCAAGGCGGCGCGGATCCCTCTCAGGGGACCCGGGATCATGGTCGCCGACGACGCGGGCAAGGACTTCACCATGGAGTTGGCCGCCGAACTCGGCATGCACCGCGCGTGGGATCGCGCCGCGAAGGTGATGGCCTCGGCGGTGCCCCCCTCGAGCGTGTGACGCCGGGTAGCTGGGCATCCCGGAGATCCCGCGTGACGCGTGTCGGGGTGGGGGCGCGCGGGACCGTGAACACGGCTCGACCGCCAGTGGGCATGTCCTGCAGCGGCTTCCACGTCTCGTCGGCACGGTCCACGTAGTTGCTCGCCTCCGCGGTGGTGTATGCCGCCGAGTCGCGGGTACGTGAGGGATGGATCATTGAATATTGAGTGGAGGAAGAAAGTGGCTAGTGGTGTTGCAACGGTGTGGATGCCGGTGAACGACATGAGTCGCGCCGTGAGCTTCTATGGTGAGACGCTGGGCTTGTCGGTGAAGAGCACGGGCGAGGACTGGTCGGAGTTGGACGCGAACGGTGTGTCGATCGGCCTGAACGGTCGTGAGGAGACACACGGTGACGGCAGTGGCGGAGCGGTCCTGACGCTGCAGCCCGACGGCTCGCTGTACGACGAGATCGTGCGGCTGACGGATGCGGGTGTCGAGTTCGTCGGCGAGGTGAGCGAGCACCCCTGGGGCCGGATCGCGTGCTTCAAGGATTCGGAGGGCAACGACCTCCAACTGTTCGAACCCCCGTC
>JAOPUT010000251.1 GCA_025963385.1 Mycobacterium sp. | reverse complement strand
GGCGAGCGGGCCGACGACCGCAGTCGAGTCCTTGTAGACGAAGGTCAGCGTCGCCACGGCGTAGTGCGGGCACCCGGGCCTGCAGCAGCGACGGGGAACGTTCACGGACACGAGGCTATCGCGCGGGGAGGCCGCGGGTAGGCGACACGCGGAGCAGGTTGGCGGCCGATCTCCAACCGTTACGATCGCCGCATGGTCGAGCGGCAGCCAGGACGATCGCACCGCGGACGCCGGGAGATGCGCGGTCCGCTGCTGCCTCCGACGGTGCCGGGCTGGCGCAGTAGAGCCGAGCGGTTCGACATGGCCGTGCTGGAGGCGTACGAGCCGATCGAACGGCAGTGGCAGGACCGGGTGTCCGGCCTGGACGTCGCTGTCGACGAGATTCCGCGGATCTCACCGAAGGATCCGGACAACGTTTCGTGGCCGCCAGAGGTGGTCGCCGACGGACCGATCGCCCTCGCCAGGCTGATCCCGGCGGGTGTCGACGTCCGAGGAAACGCCACTCGGGCGCGGATCGTGTTGTTTCGCAAGCCGATCGAGCGACGGGCCAAGGACACCATCGATCTATCGGACCTACTGCACGACGTGCTGGTGGCGCAGGTGGCCACCTATCTGGGCGTCGAGCCCTCCGTCATCGACCCGACGATCGATGACGACTGACCCGTCCGGGTCAGAGGTGTGTCAGATGATGCCGCGCTTGAGCCTGCGACGTTCCCGCTCCGACAGGCCGCCCCAGATGCCGAAGCGCTCGTCATGGGCCAGGGCGTAGTCGAGGCACGCGTCCTTCACCTCGCAGCCAAGGCAGATGCGCTTGGCCTCGCGGGTCGAGCCACCCTTCTCGGGGAAGAACGCCTCGGGATCGGTCTGCGCGCACAACGCGCGTTCCTGCCATTGCTCGTCGTCGATCACCGGTTCGTCGTAAACGTTGGGGTGGTCGGGGACCACACTCAACTGGGGACGGCCGAACACCCCACCCTGCGACGGCCCGGCGTTGGTATGCGGTTCGTTGCCTACTGAGCCGAGCATCCGGCTGTCGAACTGGATGACACGATCGAAATCTACGCGCTCATAAGACATCTTCCGCCTCCTCACCTGGTTTAGAAGTTCCCTGTTTTCAACCCCACCACGAACCCGTGTGGCCACTTCAATTCGAACAAGTGATCGAATCTCGGTCTGCGACACTGGAACCGGAAGCGAACCGGGAAATGACACTGATGTGATTAGACACGGGTTAGCTGCACCGGTCAAGCGCTAGAGCGCGTTTTCATATCATCCCGTGACCTAAAGTCGGCGCGTCGGTTACCTGGCGTGTCGCAAAAGTGACGCATTCGACCCCCCAGAAGAAGTCCAGTGGACCATGCTCGCCGGCGAGCGCCTAGTGTCGATCGATGTGAAAGTCACTGTTCTGGTGGGCGGCGTCGGCGGCGCGCGCTTCCTGCTCGGCGTCCAGCAGTACCTCGGGCTCGGCCAATTCGCGGGCACGGGAACGGGCCCTGCCGGAGACCACGAGCTCACCGCGGTCGTCAACGTCGGTGACGACGCCTGGATGCACGGCGTCCGCATTTGCCCGGACCTCGACACCTGCATGTACACCTTAGGTGGAGGTATAGACCCCAACCGAGGCTGGGGGCACGCGAACGAAACCTGGCACGCCAAGGAGGAACTCGCCGCCTACGGCGTGCAACCCGACTGGTTCGGGCTGGGCGACCGCGACCTGGCCACCCACCTCGTCCGCAGCCAGATGCTCCGAGCCGGCTACCCCCTGTCCCAGGTGACCGAGGCGCTGTGCGCGCGTTGGCAGCCCGGCGCTCGCCTCCTGCCCGCGACCGACGATCGAAGCGAAACGCACGTCGTCGTCACGGATCCCGAACCCGATCGAAGGGCAGGAGCACCGGGGAATGAGCCAGCCGAGGAAGGCAGTCGGCGCGCGATCCACTTTCAGGAATGGTGGGTGCGCTACCGCGCCCAAATCCCCACGCATTCCTTCGCATTCGTCGGCGCCGACAAGGCCACCGCGGCACCGGGCGTGCTCGACGCGATCGCCGGGGCCGACGTCGTGTTCATGGCGCCGTCCAACCCCGTCGTCAGCATCGGCGCGATCCTCTCGGTGCCCGGAATCCGTGGCGCGCTTCGGTCCACCGCGGCGCCGGTGATCGGGTACTCCCCCATCGTCGCGGGTCGTGCTCTGCGCGGGATGGCCGACGAGTGCCTGTCCGTAATCGGGGTCGAGACCACCTCGCAGGCGGTGGGTGCCCACTTCGGCGCACGCTCGGGCACCGGCCTGCTCGACGGCTGGCTCATCGACGAGGGCGACACCGCCACCATCGACGGCATCGACGTCCGCGCCATCCCCCTGTTGATGACCGATCCCAAGGCGACCGCCGAAATGGTGCGCAACGGAATCGAACTCGCGGGAATCGGAACCGGCCCGTGACGCACATCGAACACGGCGCGGCCGCCGCGATCGAGATCCTGCCCGTGCCCGGACTGCCCGAGTTCCGACCCGGTGACGACGTGGCGGCGGCGATCGCCACCGCGGCACCGTGGCTGCGCGACGACGACGTGGTCGTGGTGACGAGCAAGGTGCTCTCCAAGAGCGAGGGCCGGATCGTGGACGCCCCCGTCGATCCCGAGGAGCGGGACGCCCTGCGCCGCAAGCTCGTCGACGCCGAGGCCGTCCGCGTGCTGGCCCGCAAGGGACGAACCCTGATCACCGAGAACGCCATCGGCCTGATCCAGGCCGCGGCCGGGGTCGACGGGTCCAACGTCGACTCGGCCGAGTTGGCCCTGCTGCCCGTCGATCCCGACGGCAGCGCGGCGATCCTGCGTGATCGCCTGCGGGCACTGCTCGGCGTCAGCGTCGGCATCGTCGTCACCGACACCATGGGTCGGGCGTGGCGCAACGGACAGACCGACACCGCCATCGGTGCAGCGGGACTCGCCGTCCTGCACGGCTACGGCGGCGCGCACGACGCCCACGGCAACGAGCTCGTCGTCACCGAGATCGCCGTCGCCGACGAGATCGCCGCGGCCGCAGATCTGGTGAAGGGCAAGCTGACCGCCATTCCGGTGGCGGTCGTGCGCGGGCTGACACTGCGCGACGACGGATCGAACGGCCGCAGCCTGGTCAGGGCCGGCGACGAGGACCTGTTCTGGCTCGGCACCGAGGAAGCCATCCAGCTGGGCAGGCAGCAGGCACAGCTGATGCGCCGCTCGGTGCGCCGGTTCGGGCCGAAACCGGTCGACCCCGCCATCGTCGAAGCGGCTGTCGCCGAGGCGCTTACCGCGCCCGCGCCGCATCACACCCGCCCCGTGCGATTCGTGTGGGTCCGCGACGCCCAGGTCCGCCTGCGCCTCCTCGACGCCATGAAGGACAGGTGGCGCGCCGACCTGCTGAGTGACGGCAGGGCGCCCGACGCCGTCGACCGGCGCGTCGGCCGGGGCCAGATCCTCTACGACGCACCGGAGCTGGTGATCCCCTTCATGGTGCCCGACGGCGCGCACGCCTACCCCGACCCGGCGAGGACGGCCGCCGAGAAGACCATGTTCACCGTCGCCGCGGGTGCCGCGGTCCAGGCCCTGCTGGTCGCGTTGGCGGTCCGTGACGTCGGAAGCTGCTGGATCGGGTCGACCATCTTCGCCGCCGACCTGGTGCGCCGCGAGCTCGATCTGCCGCAGGACTGGGAACCACTGGGCGCCATCGCAATCGGGCACCCCGAGGAGCCGCCGACACCCCGCGACCCCGTGCCGACGGACGGACTGCTGACCTACCGATGAGCCTGCACCAGTCGGTCGTCGACACGCTGAGCCGTTGGGAGCCGGGCGATCCCGCGCAGGATTCGTTGCGTCACGCGGTGCTCGCCTTCGTGCTCGCCAGGCCCGACGCATGCCAGCGTGCGTGCGTTCCCGGCCACATCACGGCGTCGGCGCTGGTGCTCGACCACACCGGCACCCACACGGTGCTCACCCTGCATCCACGCCTCGGTCGCTGGGTGCAACTCGGCGGTCACTGCGAGGAGTCCGACGCCGACATCGCCGCGGCGGCGTTGCGGGAGGCCGAGGAGGAGTCCGGCATCCGCGGGTTGACCATCGACGACATGCCCGCGGCGCTACACGTCCATGCGTTGACGTGTTCGTTGGGCGCACCGACGCACCACCTCGACGTCCAGTTCGTGGTCCGTGCGCCGGAGGGCGCCGAGATCGCCATCACCGACGAGTCGCTGGACCTGCGGTGGTGGCCCCTGAACGACCTGCCGCCGGACTCCGACTACGGGCTGAGACAGCTGGCGAGGGCCGCCGTCATCGATGCTTCGCCGCCAGCGGCTCAGACGTCCGTCGAGTAGCGGATGCCGCCGTCGGGAATGTGCACTCCCGGCCACACGCGCGCCCCGCGCAGCAGCTCGCACCGCGCCCCGATGTGGGCACCGTCGCCGATGACCCCGTCGCGGATCAGGGCGCGCGGACCGATACGGGCGCCGAACCCGATGATCGAGCGCTCGATGACCGACCCGGCCTCGATGCGGGCGCCGTCGAAGATCACCGCGCCGTCGAGTCGCACCCCTGGCCCGATCTCTGCACCGCGACCGACGACCGTGCCGCCGATCAACAGCGCGCCGGGCGCCACGGACGCCCCGGCGTGAACGAGCTCCTCACCCCGGTGGCCGTTCAGCGCAGGCGACGGCGCGATGCCACGGACGAGGTCGGCCGAACCGCGCACGAAGTCGTCGGGCGTACCCATGTCTCGCCAATAGGTGGCGTCCACGTAGCCGCACACCTTGAGCCCGTCGGAGAGCAGCGCCGGGAACACCTCACGCTCGACGGACACCTCCCGACCCGTCGGGATGCGGTCGATGACCTCACGCTTGAACACGTAGCAGCCCGCGTTGATCTGATCGGTCGGCGGATCCTGGGTCTTCTCGAGGAATGCCGTGACGACACCATCGGAATCGGTTGGCACACAACCGAAGGCACGCGGGTCACCGACCCGGACGAGATGCAGCGTCAGATCGGCATCGCGGTCGAGGTGGCAGGTCAGCAGGGCGCCAAGGTCGGCACCGGACAGCACGTCACCGTTGAACACCAGGGCCGTGTCGTAGCGCAGTTTCGACGCCACGTTCGCGATGCCACCGCCGGTACCCCGCGGTTCCTCCTCGAAGACGTACTCGATTTGCAGTCCGAGCTTCGACCCGTCGCCGAACTCGGCCTCGAACACGTTGGCCTTGTAGGACGTCCCCAACACGACGTGCTGGATGCCTGCCGCCGCGATCCTCGACAACAGATGCGTCAGGAAGGGCAGCCCCGCCGTCGGCAGCATGGGCTTGGGCGCGGAGAGCGTGAGCGGACGCAGTCGCGTGCCCTGCCCGCCGACGAGGATGACGGCGTCGACTTCTGCCGGATTGACCGAACTTCCCATCAGGCGTTCCCTTTTCTCTTCGCGATCCTTCGCCGAGAGCTGCCCACCACCAACCCCGCGCGAGCCGCGAGGGCCGACCTGATGGCCCACCGCAGTGGGGCCTGCCACCAGCGACGATGTCGGTCGGCCAGGAAAGTGTAGGTGCTGGTGTGGTGGGCCGCCAAGTTGCGGGCCGGGTCACGACCCGTCGAGTGCCCCTTGTCGTGGAGCACTTCGGCCGACGGTACGTACACGTTCAGCCAACCCGCGTCGGCGAGGCGATCACCGAGGTCAACGTCTTCCATGTACATGAAGTACCGCTCGTCGAACCCCGCGATCGCGTCGAAGGCCTGCCTCCGCAGCAACAGACACGAGCCCGACAGCCAGCCGACGGGACGTTCGCTGGGCTCCAGCCGCTCCTGGCGGTAGGCGGCCGTCCACGGGTTGGACTTCCAGAACGGGCCGACGACGGCGTGCATGCCTCCGCGGACCAGGCTCGGCTGGTGGCGCGCCGACGGATAGACCGAACCGTCGGGATCGCGGATGAGCGGCCCGAGCGAACCGGCGCGCGGCCACCGCTCGGCGGCCGCCAGGAGCACGTCGATGCTTCCCGGCCCCCACACGACGTCGGGGTTGGCCACGATGAAGAACTCCGGATCGGACGCCGGAGCGTCCTCGTCGGAGGAGTCGGAGGCGGCAAGGTACTTGCGCACCGCGCGATTGACCGCGGACCCGTACCCGAGGTTGGCGCCGGTGTGGAGGAGCCGAGCGTTCGGATACCGCTCGAGTGCCTCCTCGGGGACACCGTCGGTAGAGCCGTTGTCCGCCATCACGACGGTCACCGGCCGTTCGGTGGCGTGGCTTAGCGAGGCGAGGAACCGGTCGAGGTGGGGCCCCGGTGAGTACGTCACCGTCACCACGATCAGGTCCGGGGTCACGGCGTAGAGGGTAGCGGGCCGGCCGAGTGCGACTCGGCGAGCGCCGCGGCGAGCGCATCCCGCCACGGGCGCAACGGAGTGAGTCCCGCCTGCGCGGACCGGGCCGACGCCAGTGCCGAGTACGCAGGCCGCGGGGCAGGCCTGGGATGGAGGTCGGTGCCGACCGGGCGGACACGTTCCGGATCGGCGCCGACCAGCTCGAACACCGCCCGCGCCTGCTCGAAGCGGCTGGTCACGCCGTCGTTGGCGGCGTGAAGGACCGACTCCTCGATCGATCCGCCCGCCACCTGGAGCAGCGCCTCGACGAGGTCGCCGACGTACGTCGGTGAACCGATCTGGTCCGCGACGACGTCCAGCTGACCGTCACCGGCCGCCAGCCTGCGCATCGTCGAGACGAAGTCGCCGCCGTCCCCACCCGAGAAGATCCAGGCGGTGCGGACGATGTGGGCGTTGGGCATCGCGGACAGCACCTTGAACTCACCCTCGAGCTTGGTGCGGCCGTAGACACTCGTCGGCCCGGTCTCGTCGTCGATCTCGTAGGGTCGCGGTTCCCCGTCGCCGAAGTCCCCACTGAACACGTAGTCGGTCGACACGTGGATCAGCTCCGCGCCCACCCTGGCACAGGCGTGCGCCACGTTCTCCGCTCCCGCGGCGTTGACGGCGCGCGCACCCGCCTCGTCGGCCTCGGCCTGGTCGACCTTGGTGTAGGCGGCGCAGTTGATCACCACGTCGCCGGAGCTGACATGGCGTTCCGGCGCGGTGGGGTCGGTCACGTCACAATCGGCCGAGGTCAGGGCCAGCACCTGGTGGCCGCGGCGTCTCGCCTCGGCCGCCAGCCGTCGTCCCACGAGTCCCCCGGCACCGGTGATCACCAATCGCTCAGACATGTCTGCAGAGTCTGGCACGCCGACCGGCGCTACCCCCTCTTCGGGCGACTCGCCAGTAGCCTGAGCTGATGCCTGGTCGCCTTGTCCGTATCCTCGCCGTGGTCACGGCGGCGGTCATCGTCATCGGCACGGGCGTGGCGTGGGGCAAGATCCGGTCCTTCGAGAACGGCATCAATCACGTGTCGGCCGCCGCTCTCGGCGGCGGTGGCGAGGACGGCGCGATCGACATCCTGCTGGTCGGGATGGACAGCAGGACCGACGCGCACGGGAATCCGCTGTCGGCCGACGAACTCGCCACCCTGCGCGCCGGCGACGACGTCTCGACCAACACCGACACCATCATCCTGGTGCGCATCCCCAACAACGGGATGTCGGCCACCGCCATCTCCATCCCGCGCGACTCCTACGTGGAGGCGCCGGACGACCTCGGCAAGACCAAGATCAACGGCGTGTTCGGCCAGGTCAAGCTGGAGAAGATGAAGGAACTGGTCGAGCAGCAGGGCGAGGACGCCGCCGTCGCCGAGCCCAAGGCCACCGAGGCGGGCCGCGAGGCGCTGATCAAGACCGTCGCCAACCTGACCGGTGTCACCGTCGACCACTACGCCGAGATCGGCCTGCTCGGGTTCGCCCTGATCACCGACGCGCTTGGCGGCGTCGACGTCTGCCTCAAGGACGCCGTCTACGAGCCGCTCTCCGGCGCCGACTTCCCAGCAGGCCCGCAGAAGCTGGACGGCCCGCAGGCGTTGAGCTTCGTCAGGCAGCGCCACGACCTGCCGAGGGGCGATCTCGACCGGGTGACCCGGCAACAGGCGGTGATGGCCGCGTTGGCCCACCAGGTCATCTCGGGGAAGACCCTGTCGAGCCCGGCCACGCTCAACCGCCTCCAGAGCGCCGTGCAACGCTCGGTGGTGCTGTCCGACGGCTGGGACATCATGGACTTCGTCACGCAGATGCAGAAGCTGGCCGGCGGCAAGGTCGCATTCGCCACGATCCCGGTCCTTCAGGAGGACGGGTGGAGCGACGACGGCATGCAGAGCGTCGTGCGGGTGGACCCCACCCAGGTGCAGGACTTCGTCTCCGGCCTGCTGCACGACCAGGACGCGGGCAAGACCGAGCAGCTGGCGTATTCGCCGTCCAAGACCACCGCCGACGTCATGAACGACACCGACGTCAACGGACTTGCCGCGTCCGTGTCCGAGGTGCTCTCCGGCAAGGGCTTCGTCGCGGGCACCGTCGGCAACAACGAGACCGGCCGCGTGTCGAGCAGCCAGATCCGCGCCGCCAAGGTCGACGACCTTGGTGCGCAAGCGGTTTCGAAGGAGCTCGGCAACCTGCCCGTCGTCGAGGACCCTTCGGTGGCACCGGGTTCGGTTCAGGTGGTGATCGCGAGCGACTACACCGGTCCGGGTTCGGGCCTCGGCACCGAGGTCTCGGCCGCCGACACGACAGGCGGTTCGAGCGGGACGGTCGACCCGGCCGGCGTCCAGTCGACGGACACCCCACTTCCCGCGCCGCCCATCATCACGGCGGGCGCTGACGGACCGGAGTGCGTGAACTGACGAATCTCGGCTCCGCGGTGCTGGATCCGCTGCTGGCCCTTCCCTCGGCGCCGCGCATCACCTACTACGACGATGCGACCGGCGAACGCATCGAACTGTCGACCGTCACGCTGGCCAACTGGGCGGCCAAGACGGGCAACCTGCTGCGCGACGAACTCGGCGCAGGACCGGGTAGCCGGGTTGCCGTCCTGCTGCCCGCGCATTGGCAGACCCTCGGCGTCCTACTCGGCATCTGGTTCGTCGGTGCGGAAGTCGTTGTGGGGCAAGATGATTGCGACATCGCCTTCTGCACGGCGGACCGTTTGGACGACGCCGACGCCGCCGTAGGGCAGGTCGGCGAGGTCGTGGCCCTGTCGCTGGACGCCTTCGGCAGGCCCGTGCCGGATCTGCCGTTCGGCATCACCGACTACGCGACCTCCGTCCGTGCGCACGGCGACCAGATCACCGCCGAACGGCAACCGGGGCCGGCGCTCGACGGGCGATCGGTGGACGAGACTCTTTCCGCGGCAAGGGAATCAGCTGCGGGCAGGAGCCTCGACGCGACCAGTCGGGTGCTGTCGTCCGCGGCGTGGGACTCCGCCGACGAGATCGTCGACCACGTGCTGGCGGTCCTGGTCGCAGGCGGATCGCTGGTGCAGGTGGCCCACCCCGATCCCGAGACGCAGGCGCGGCGCCGCGACGCCGAGAAGGTCACCGCGGAGCTGAACTAGCCTTCTCGATGGGAAGACCAGGGCCGCCGAGATGTGCCGTGACCACACGTGCGGACGGCTTGGCGGTACCGTCCGAACGGTAGATCCCGAGGGTGTCCTCGACCGCGGTGCTGCCCGAGTTCCTGTCGCGCATCGTGTACACGTAGACCGGGCCCGCATACGGGATGGCCCGCCACTTGCTCAGCATGTCATCGAGATATGCCGCCTGCGCGGGCTCGCCGACGACCGACGACGGTTCGCCGTACTCGGTGGCCCAGATCCGCTTGTCCGCATCACCGTTGACCAACATCAACTGGCGGATGCCCGCCATCTGGTTGATCGGCGAATCCGGGTGCCAGCCGGCCTCGGAGAACTTCAGCGTGTACTGGTATGGGTGATAGGCAAGGGCGTCGAAGTAGTTCTTCGCGCCTGCGGCGTACATCCCCCGCACGAACTTCACCGGGTCGATCGCCGCCGTGGAGTAGTCGATGAGTGCGCCGAGCCCTCCGGTGACGACCACAGCCGACGGATCGGCGGCCTTGATGGCAGGATAGGTCGCCTTCAGCAGCTCGACGTAGGCCGCCGGGTCCGGCGCCGGTGCGAAGAACGCCGCCGCGTTGGGTTCGTTCCAGATCTCATAGGCCGAGATCTTGCCGCGGAAGTGCTCGGCCACCTTGCCCGCGAACCGACCGAAGGCCGCAGGAGAAGCGGGCCGCCCGGCGATCGCCGGCTGACCGGGCGCCACCGCCCACGCGGGTGGCGAGTTCAGGGTGGCCAGTACCGAGATGTGTTGCGCGACGGCAGCATCCACGGTCTTGTCGACCATGCTCCAGTCGTAGGAGTCGGGGGTGTGCTCGATCGCCGCCCACGGGACCAGAAGTCGCACCGTCGTGACGCCCAGCGTCTTCATCAGCCCGATCGACGTGGCGACCTGATCCACCGGCAGCCCGAGGAGGTCTGAGTCCGCGACGCCGACCACGGCGGGTGACTGGGCGATCGGCGCGGCCGCCTCGGCGAGGTCGTACGCCCGCAGGTTCGCCGCCGGATGAGGCAGCTCCGACCCCTGACCGCAGCCGGATACGGCGAGCACGAACCCCGCGACGACCACGACCGCGATCCGGCGCAGGGCCAGCCGTCGCCCTCGGGTCATCGAACTCTCCAGTGGGACGGAGCAGCGCGGTGCTCGGCAGGCAGTCGGGTAACCGGCATCACAGTACCGGAACGTGACGCCGGTCTGACCCCGCGAGACGGCTTCGACTACTTGAGCAGTGCGCGGGACATCACGACGCGCTGAATCTGGTTGGTGCCCTCGTAGATCTGAGTGATCTTGGCATCGCGCATCATCCGCTCGACCGGGAAGTCCACGGTGTAGCCGTAGCCGCCGAACAGCTGCACGGCGTTGGTGGTGACCTCCATCGCGACATCGGAGGCGAAGCACTTGGCCGCCGAGGAGATGAACCCGAGGTTGGGCTCCATCCGCTCGGCCCGCGCCGCCGCCGAGTACACCATCAACCGGGCCGCCTCGATCTTCATCGCCATGTCGGCCAACATGAACTGCGTGTTCTGGAAGTCGCTGATCGACTTGCCGAACGGCTTGCGCTCCTTGGTGTAGGCGATCGACTCCTCCAACGCACCCTGCGCGATGCCCACTGCCTGGGCGCCGATCGTCGGACGGGTGTGATCCAAGGTCGCCAACGCGGTCTTGAACCCCGTGCCCGGCTCACCGATGATCCGGTCCCCCGGGATCCGACAGTCCTCGAAGTACAACTCCGTGGTGGGCGAGCCCTTGATGCCCATCTTCTTCTCCTTGTGGCCTGCGGAGAAGCCGGGATCGTTCTCGTGCACCACGAACGCCGAGATCCCGTTGGCGCCCTTGTCCGGATCGGTCACCGCCATCACCGTGTACCACTGCGAATGCCCACCGTTGGAGATCCAGCACTTGGACCCGTTGAGCACCCAGTCATCCCCGTCGGCCTTGGCTCGCGTGCGCATCGCGGCCGCGTCACTACCGGCCTCGCGCTCGGACAACGCATACGACGCGGTGGCCTCCCCCGCCCCGATCGACGGTAGGACCTGCTTCTTGAGTTCCTCGGAACCCCGCAGCAGCAACCCCATGGTGCCCAGCTTGTTGCAGATCGGGATCAGCGACGACGACGCGCACACCCTGGCGACCTCTTCGATCACGATGCACGCCGCGATCGAGTCGCCACCCTGACCGCCGTACTCCTCGGGAATGTGGATCGCCGAGAAGCCCGACGAGTTCAGCGCAGCCAACGCCTCGTCGGTGTAACGGGCTTTCTCGTCGACGTCCGCCGCGTACGGCTTGATCTCCTTGTCGCACAGATCACGAAGGACCTTGCGCATCTCGACGTGCTCGTCGGACAGCTGAAATACGTCGAAGGACGGGTTACCGATGGACATGCGTGACTCCTCGCTACTCACCGGTAACTTTACCTGCGAGTGTCCGCGCGTCCGCTATCGGCCCGACTTCCCTCTGCTCGACACCAGATGCATTCCGCGCACCATTTCCTTGTACGTGCGGTGGTAGATCAAGCGGGCGGTCTCACTGCGGCGCAGGATGTCCACCGGCGTCACCGGAGCCAGATAGATGACGGGATGACCGGCGAACACCGTCTGATCGGAATGGATGCGAAGGCCACCGCTGAACGCCGATTCGAGCTCCTCGCGGTAGTCGTCGCAGAACTCCGGCTGCGTGAAGAACACCTTGTTGAATCCGATGGCGAACGGACGGAGTTTCGCCCCGTCGTCGAGGTACTTCAACGTGCCGACGGCCACGCCCGGCCACTGCTGATTGAAGATGTCGTCGGCGATCACGATGCCACCCTGGGCGAGGGTCTCCTCGGCGAGGCGCATGTCGCTGTACACGATTTCCTCGGTGTGCCCGCCGTCGACGCTGAAGAAGCGGATGGGGCCACCCGCCTTCTCGGTCAGCACTGCGGGCTCGAGTTTCGTCGAGTCACCCTGGTGCAGGACCAGTCCCTCCGTCGTCGACCAGAGCGCGACGTTGTCGGTGAACTTGTCGAGGTTGCCGTTACCGGACCTGTCGATGTTCAGTTCCTGGTCGCCGAACAGGTCGATCGCCACCGACTTGCCGCTGCCCCGCTGAAGAAGATGTAGCGGAATGAACAGCCGCCCGTGGTGCACACCGATCTCGGCGACGGCGCCGCTGACGTTGCGGGCCCGCTGCGCGGCGTCAAGGACTTTCAGGACCGGCAGATTGCCAGGCTCGAGAAAGCCGCTGACGAACCGGTAGCCGATGTTGCTGTATCGCTCGAATGTGCGCTTCATCGATGGCGATCCTACTTGCCCATGAGCCGATCCCGCAGAGCTGCATCCTTTTGCAGCACCATCTCTTCCAGACCCGCCTGGAACGCCTCCATCCGCTGCCGGAGGCCCGGGTCCGAGGCCCCGAGGATACGGACCGCCAACAAACCGGCGTTGCGGGCGCCGCCGATCGACACCGTCGCCACCGGCACTCCCGCGGGCATTTGCACGATCGACAACAACGAATCCAAGCCGTCGAGGCGGGCCAGCGGCACTGGCACGCCGATCACCGGGAGCGGCGTTGCCGCGGCGACCATGCCGGGGAGGTGGGCGGCGCCGCCCGCGCCTGCGATCACGACGTCGATGCCGCGGCCCGCCGCGCCCCGCGCATAGTCGAGCATGCGGCCCGGCGTGCGATGCGCCGACACGACGCCGATCTCGAACGGCACCTCGAACTCGGCGAGGGCCGTCACCGCGTCCTCCATCACCGACCAGTCGCTGTCGCTGCCCATGATGACGCCGACCCGTGGCCCGTGCTCACTGCCCATGTTCGTCCCATCCATCCGTCCACTCGCCGTGCGACAACCAATGCGCGGCCCGCACCGCGCGTTCCCTGACCTCCGCGACGTAGTCGGCGTCGTCCAATGAGCCCGTCGCCGCACCGAGCACGTTGACGTGGCCGATCTTGCGGCCGGGGCGTTCGGACTTGCCGTACAGGTGCACTCGCGCCTCCGGCAGACGAGCGAAGAGGTGGTGAAGGCGTTCGTCCATCGTCATCGAGGGCGCCTCGGGTGCCCCGAGCACGTTGGCCATCACGGTGACCGGCGCGATCGGCCCCGTGGCCCCGAGCGGGTAGTCGAGCACTGCCCGAAGGTGCTGTTCGAACTGGCTGGTGACGGCGCCATCCATCGTCCAGTGCCCGGTGTTGTGCGGACGCATGGCCAACTCGTTGACCAGCAGCGCGCCGTCGTTCGTCTCGAACAACTCGACGGCGAGCACCCCGACGACTCCCAGTTCGCCCGCCAGACGGAGGCCGAGTTGCTCGGCGGAGGCACGCAGGTCCCGGTGCAGATCGGGAGCGGGAGCGATGACCTCGACGCAGATCCCGTCCCGCTGCACCGACTGCACGACGGGCCACGCCGCGCCCTGCCCGAACGGCGACCGCGCGACCAACGCCGACAGCTCCCGCCGCATGTCGACCCGTTCCTCCAGCAGTACCGCCGTGCCGTCGGCGAGGTAGCGCTCGACGACCGCGCGCGCCTCGCCGAGATCCTTGGCCAGGGTGACGCCACGCCCGTCGTAACCGCCCCTTGCGGTCTTGACGACGACGGGGCCGCCGATGCGCGCGGCGAAGTCATCGACGTCCGAGGGAGCGGTGGCCTCGGCGAACCGCGGAATCGGCGCCCCGAGCTCTTCGAGTCGGCGTCGCATGACCAGCTTGTCCTGGGCGTGGATCAGCGCCTGCGGGGGTGGCGCCACGTTCACCCCCTCGTCCACCAGTGCCTGCAGCAGATGGGTGGGAACGTGTTCGTGGTCGAACGTCAACGCCGAGGCTCCGCGGGCGGCGCGGGCTAGCGCGTCGGCATCGGTGTGCGCACCGATGACCACGTCGGGGGTGACCTGCGCTGCCGGATCGTCCGGCGAAGCGGCCAGCACGCGAAGTGTCTGACCGAGCGCAATGGCGGCTTGGTGGGTCATCCGGGCCAACTGCCCGCCGCCGATCATGGCTACGACTGGGGGTCCACTCACGGTCCTATGTTGTCACGGCGCCGATCCGTGGCCGGACCCGTCGCGACCTGCGCGGCTACGCGTAGGGTGGCGGGTTTCCGTAGACTGCCCTCTTGTGTCTTTCACCGATGCCACCATTGCGCGCCTGCCGCGCGCGGTTCGGCCCTTCGCCGAGCGGCATCACGAGCTCATCAAATTCGCGATCGTCGGCGGCACCACGTTCATCATCGACTCGGCGATCTTCTACACGCTGAAGCTGACGATCCTCGAGCCCAAGCCGGTCACGGCGAAGATCATCTCGGGCATCGTCGCGGTGATCGCGTCGTACATCCTGAACCGCGAATGGAGCTTCCGCGACCGCGGCGGTCGTGAGCGCCACCACGAGGCGCTGCTGTTCTTCGGGGTCAGCGGTGTCGGCGTGCTGCTCAGCATGGCCCCGCTCTGGGTCTCCAGCTACGTGCTCGAACTGCGCGTCCCGATGGTGACGCTGACGATGGAGAACATCGCCGACTTCATCTCGGCGTACGTCATCGGCAACCTGTTGCAGATGGCGTTCCGGTTCTGGGCGTTCCGCCGCTGGGTCTTCCCCGACGAGTTCGGCCGCAATCCGGACAAGGCCGTCGAGGCGTCGATCACCGCGGGCGGTATCGCGGAGGCCCTCGAGGACGAGGCCGAGCAGGGTCACACCAGGAGCACCGTCACCCCGCTTCGCGGGCGTCGGGCGCGTCGGGCGGCAGAGGTGACCGCCTCTGCTGAGCCTCCGGTGTCCAAGAGTTCCTGACCTACCGCCGCGTCAGCAGTCGTTGACCGCGGGCTTTCCCTGGAAACGATCCGCCAGCCAGGTGACCAGCTGCGCGGCATCGGGCGGGTTGTGGCCGCCGTTGGGAGCGAACTCGATGGTCACGGTGCCGCCCATCGCGCACGCCCTCGCAATGGCCGCCTTCGTCCATTCGGCGTCGATGAACGGATCCTTGCCGCCGTACCAGACGTAGAGCGGAGCCGACAACGGCAATTGCGGTAGCGCCCAGGCGCGGAGGAAGCCGCGCAGTCGATCCCCGGCCTGGCTGCTGTGGGGGGCGAAGTCACCGGGTCCGAGTGCCGCGACCCCCGCGATCCTGCGGTAGGCCACGTCCGGAGTGCAGTCGGTCAGCACGTTCCAGTAGTGCGCCGCGGCACCGCGCCGGAAGTCGTCGCGGGCGAGGTCGGGGTGCAGCCTGGCCAGTGACTCGATCGCCGCCTGCAGCGCAGGACGCTGCTCAGGGGTCAAAGTGCCGTCCTGCGCCTTCTGCACCAACCCGGACACATCGGCAGACGGGGAGGCCGCCCACCCGCCGAGCAGGTCGAGTTCGGGAGCGTAGGTGTGCGCCTGCTCGTCGGCGGCCCACGCAGCACCACCACCCTGGGAATCGCCGACCGCCACCCACCGGTCGGAGACATCGGGAAACGTGTGTCGCAGTGCGCGCACGGCGTCGATCATGTTCAGGCCCGCGGTGCGGGAGTCGGTGTAGGGATGTACACCCTTGACGCCCAGGCCCTGGTAGTCGGCCACCGCGACCGCGTAGCCCATGTCGACCAGCACCTGGACGTACTTCAACGAACCGAGCAGCGTCGAGGAAAGTGAAGGCGCGCAGGGATTGTCGATCCCCAGGGTGCCGTGACCGAACGAGACGACGGGCCACCCGCCGTCGGGGGCCGCTCCGTTGGGCACGAACACCGACCCGGACACCACGGTGGGCTGCATGTCGTCACCGGACGTGGAGCGGTAGACCACCCGCGCGGCCTGGAGCCCCATGCCATTCCACGTGCGCGTCACGCCGGTCATCGTCGTCGCCGACACCAGGGACCCCGGACCCGACGCGTCGAGCTGTGCCTTCGCGACGGGTTCTGGCGTCGCCACCGTCGACAGGAACTGGTCGTACAACGCCGCCACGGCAAGCGGGGTGAAGGGGTAGACGGTGACCAACAGCCCGATCTGCAACGCGAAGATCGCCGCGCACATCACCGCAAGGAGTTTCTTGGCCATACCCGTACTAGACGTCCTCTGCGATGCGCTGACCAGGTCGGCACCGCATCATCGTGTTGATTCCGCGACTTCCTCGTCGGAGATGCGGCCGACCTGCCGCTGTCCGAGAAGCCGATCCTGCACCAGCGCGACAGCGATGACCAGGACGATGGCGAGGAACACCCCGACGGCGATGGCCTGGACGATCGACTGCCACATGGACCCGAGGCGGTGCGCGGGTGTCGCCTTGTCGACCTGCACGAGATCCGTGGCGGAGGTGTCGACCTTGGCCATCTGCTGGGACACCCCGATGAGGTTCCCCGTCACCGCATCGGCGATCTGGCGGGTCTGCTCCGGGTCGGTGCCGGTGACGGTGATGTCGAACACGGCCGAGCCGGTGGGCAGGACGGTGATCTGCGCGGCGAGGTCATCGGTGGTCGAGGACAGGCCCAATTGTTCGATGGTCGGATTGGTCACTGCAGCGCTCTTCGCAAGGAGCATGTAGGTGAGCCCTCGAGAAATCGAGTTGCCCTGCCCGTAGAACGCGTCCATGGCCGTCGCGCTACCGGGGGTCGTGATCAGAACCTTGGTGCTCGATTGGTAGTCAGGCGTTTCGGTGCGCCACGTGAGCCACCCCACACCAGCGGACAACACCGCCGCGCAGAGGATGACGATCCAGCCGTTGGCCGCCATGTGCACGTAGTCGCGCAACTTCGGCGCGCCGACGGGAACCTTCACGACCCCACCTCGACATTTGACGGCGATTCGCTGGGCTCCGGATGGCTACTAGCAAACTCATCGGCGACCGCCAGCCATCCCGAACTCAAATCGAATGCGAGATGTCCGATCCCCAACTTCGGGATCATGACTGGTCGCCCAAGGTCGTTCCCTCTCACGGAGTGGCGCTCCAACGCTCGACGGGTGGTGTTGAGGTGCGGCTCAGCGAACCGAGCCGACACGGTGCTGCTCGTCGGTTGAGCTTAACTCATCGAACTGACACGATGTTGCCATGCACGGTCGATCGGAGCTGCACCGCAACGTCATCATTTCCGTTGCGATCCTGATCGTCGTTCTTCCCGCCGTGTGGTTTGCCGATTACTTCGGAAAGCTTTCGCTGATTGGCGTCGTCGGAGGCGTCGGCGTCATTCTCGCGGCCTATATCGGCGTGCGCCATCCGTTGTGGCTCTTCTGGATTCTGGCATTCATCCTGGCCGGACTTCCGTTCGGGCGTTTCCCGGGCATATCACTGCCCCTGTACCTGCCATTCGCCTTCGGTGCAGTGGTCGCGACTTTCTTTCACCCGCGATTCGCCAGGTCGACCCATCCCCTCGAATTCGCACTACTGGGGTTGTTCTTCGCCTCCCTCTTCTCCGTGCTCGTCACCGGGCAGTCACTGGCCGACGCGTCGATCTTCATCAGGTGGGGCATCGCGACGCTGCTGATGCTCGCGCTCTGCCGGCTGCAGCCCGAACATCTGGCGCGATTCGGCAAGATCTTCACCGTCGTCGCCACGATCAACGGGGCCTACGGAATCTTCCTGATGTTCTTCGATCCGAACAACACCACCCTGGCTTATCTCAAGGTGTTCGGATACCTGCCGCAGTACCTCATCGCGAGGTTCGCGTTCGCCGGCCAGACGTCACTCTCGATCCGGCTCGGTGGCACGTGGGTGGAACCCAATGGCGCGGGCCTCAACCTGGCACTCGCACTGGCGCTCTGCATCCTGCTGTTCGCCGGCTGGCAACGGCTCGGGCTGGCCGCGGTGCTGTCGGTGGCGTTGATCCTGACGTTGAGTCGCGCGTCGATCTTCACGATCGTCGCGGGCGTGTTGCTCGTCCTTGTGTTCCATCCGATGCGTGCTCGCGCGCGCCTGTCCACGATCGGCGTCATGACCCTGATCGCGGCGGGTGCCTTGATGGCCGAACCCGTCCGGCGCCGGTTCCTGTCGTCGTTCGGCGCGGGTGACGCCGGCTCCGCCGCCAGAGCCGACGCCCTGACGGTGTTCCCCGGCCAGATGTCCGGGCACTGGGGCGTCGGTTGGGGCTGGGCCCGAAGGGAGTTCTACGACTCTGCGTACGCGTACGTCTTCAACCTTCCGTCGAACGCCACGCTGATCACCCTGTACCGCGGTGGCATCCTGCCCTTCATCGCGTTCGTGGTGCTGGCGATCATGGGCTGCGTCTACGGCTACCGCGCCCTGCGCGGCAACTCCCTGCCGCGGGCCCTCTATGGCGGCACGTTCATCGGGCTCGTCGTGGTGCAGATGCAGCTCGACCATCCGCTCGCGGACACCCCGAGCGGCGCCATCACCTATTCGATCTTCTTGGCGTTCCTCGTCTACACCGACCGAGCGCGACGGCAGGAGGCGCGCCACGATGCGGTCGAGTTGGACGCGCTGCCCCCGTCTTCGAGGGCAACACCCCCGCCCGCTGCACCGCCGCCTGCCACTGCCTCACCGCCCACTGAACCCATCCCCGTCTCACGCTGAACGGTCACTCGCCCAGCGCCGCGTCGAATCTGGGGTTGACGTAGGCATCGAAGCAGTCGCTCAGCTCGATGCGGCGATGCGAAGCCAATGCCTGCGCGTACATCGCGAGCAGTCTGGCGTTGGTCGCCGTCGGTGGACAGGTGGGGTACAGGACCAGGTCGGTATCTGAGATCGCTTGCCGCTCTTCGCTGCTCGGCGCCTGGACCGTCCGCAACGGGTCCGCCGCGACCGACAGTGTCCGCGGCGCCGTGCGGTCCATCAGATAGGGGAAGGGGTTGTAGTTGTTGACCGACATGATCGTCTCGAAGCGGACGCGCTTCTCCTGCTCGAGTTGGCGGATCGCGTCGACCGCCTGGTCGACCGACATGAGGTAGATGATCTGAAAGTCGCTGTCCGAGAAGAGCAGTGGTGTCGGAAGTTCGCCGACCACGACCATGTCCTGGTAGGTCACGCGATGCTTGGGGTAGAAGTCGATCATGTGCTCGGCTCGCAGTGCCACGTCGGGCCGCATGTTCACTGCACCGAGGGCCTTGAGATTGCGGTTGGTGAGCGGCACGTTCTTGACCGAGCCCACCAGACTGCGCCCGGCGCGTTCGGCCACGGCCACCGCGGGCGGCAGCATCGCGGTCGCGATCAGCGTCACCACGACCACCACGGCCGCGGGGCTGGACTTGGAGCGGCGGCGGATCTTGAGCAGCACCCGGAGACACACCGGCCAGAGGAAGATCAGGGCCTGGCTTCCGTAGTTCTGCGTCTCGGAGAAGACACCGGCGGCGAGTATCACGAGCAGCCAACACCCCGGGTGATCCAAGATCGCGGAAGCCCTTGCCGCACTTCGCAGTCGCCAGGCGGACCTGGTGGCCGAGGCCAGCATCAGGCGGTCCATCCAGAGGAGGGCTGCCGCCAACAGGCCCGTGCACATCAGGATCCCGAAGTTCACCGATGCCGCCTGCATGAACCGTGGCGCGAGCGTCGCACTGTTGATGGCGACGAGGGTCGCGAGGTCGCCGAGGTAACTGCTCACCATCCCGGTCGTCACCTGAAGGACGGCCAGGAGCACTGCGAATGCCGTCACGGCCGTCACGAGGTTTCTGATCCTGAGACGTCCGGCAACGCAGGCGTAGAAGGTGATCAGGCAGCCCGCCAGGAATCCGGTGACCTTGACGAAGAAGAGCGCCGACATCCCGACCGCGATCACCACGGTGAGTCTCTTGCGGTTCCGCATGAACATGAGGGCGGCCACCAGGACGTAGAGCAGTTGGCAGACCTGGCGGTTGTAGATGCCGAATGCGTCGGTCCCGGGAAGCGGGTAGTACTCCCGGGTGTTGAACGGCAGCAGTGCGAACAGCAGGAACGGCAGTAGGAGGGCGAATGCCGTTCCGCGCGAACGTCTTCCCACGTCAGCGAGGACGAGCGCCATCAGCGGCGCCGTCACGGTGAGCGTGGACCATTCAGCCAGGAGCGCAGGCTGACCATTCGGGAACACCGCCAGCCATACCGCGAAGACATAGTAGCCGAGCGGGCCTGCGGGCGTGGCGAAGTCGTTGCCGGGCACCTGCCCCGAAAAGATCCGATTCGCCGCGTCGTAGTACTGGTAGACGTCCCAGTAGCTCGGACCGACGGTCAACGTGATCGGCAGCAGAAGCAGCCCGCACGCCAAGGCGCACGCAAGGCCGAGCACGGTGTTGGGCGAGGTGAGGAGCCGGCGTAGTGGCGTTGGATCCGTCGTCCGCTTGGCAAGCTTCGATGCCGCGGCATCAGCCGTCCGTAAACTCATATGGCCCCCGATGGCGAATCTGGACCGAGACGCCAAGACGGACGCTACCAGCCATTTAGGTCGTCACGCGACCGCCACGGGGAATATCGTCGGTCAGCTTGGTCGGCCGGTAGTGGGGTCGATCCGGTAGATCCGAACCTGATAGTGCGGACCGACCTGAAACGCCTCGACCGGGGCACCACAGATCGTCGCCGACATCGCGGGAGCCCTCGGCGACGCCTGCTCGGAGTTGGGCTCGGAGAACCGCAGACAACCACCGGCGTCGCTCCCCTCGTCCCGAACGCTGACGTAGTAGTTCACGCCGTAGTCCTCGAAGACCTGTCGGAGCGGTTGCCGCTGTCGGATGCGGTCGAGGAAGGCGTGGGACATCATCAAGCCCTCCAGCTGAACCACGGGGGTTCTGGTGAGCCAGGTCGGGGTCCCCGCGGCATCTCCCATGGCGTAGACGCCCGGATGGTCAAGCGAGAAAACCTGCAGCCGCTCGGCGACCGCGGCGATCTCGACCTGCCACGGATCGGGGGTCAATCCGCCGATGAGCACCCGCACCATGCCGACGGAGACGACCGCACCCACTGCAATCGCCACCCACCGACGCGGGCTCCAGTGTGTCAACTGTGCCGTCAGCAGCGCGGCGGCCACACCAAGCGCCATGAAGAAGAGATAGAAGTACCAGGGGAAGAGGGACCAGCCGCTGAGCGCCGCCTGCATCGCCAGCTGAAGAAGGGGCGCTGCCGCGATCGCCAAGACCAGTCGCCGACCGTCGTCCAACGCGTTGCGGAGCATCGCAACGATGGCCGCACTGGTGGCGACCACGGCTCCGATGACGACCACACCCGCGACGGGCGACGGGTGGAACACGAACCATCCGTTGGGCGGCCAGTAGAGGCCGGGCGACTTGGCGGCCATCGACGTCGTGGCGAGGTGACCGAACGCGACGATGTTGAACGCCAGGTACCCGTATAAGGGCGTCCCACCGGCGACCGCGGCGACGACACGCCGCCAGCCCCATGTCGGAAGGACCGCGACCGCCAATCCGAGCACCAGCAAGCTGGCATCGAGCCGAGCAAGGACCAGGAGGGCGCACATCAAACCGACCAAGGCCGCGTCCCGCGCCGTCCGCTCGGAAAGCGGCTGCCCGGTGAGGTGATTGAGCAGCAGCGCCGCAGCGAATGCGGCGAGCGCGGTCTCCACACCAGCCATCGAGATGACGGCCAACGGAATCGTCGCGACGCTCGCACCAACGGCACCGGCGAGACGATTACTGGTGACCTTCGACAGGAACTTCGCGAAGAGCACGAAGAACCCGATCACCAGCAACATGATCGACAGGTCAACCAGGGCGAAGAATGGCGCGCCGTGGCCCCCGACGAGGGTCAGGAATGAAATCCACAGAAACCACAGAGGGTGATAGCCATTGGTGGGCTCGCCGGGAAAGAAGGTCGAACCCGCTCCGCCAACCCAATTCTGGGCAGGCAGGACGTAGTAGAAGAAGTCGTCGCTGAAGCGCACGATCGGCGCGGTGCCGCCGAAAATCCGCCACGTGAACGCACACACGATGAGAACAGGAGTGCAAATCTCGATCGTCGAAAGCAAACGATGCCGCGACACCCGCCCGACCGTTGCCGTTGCCATTGGATCCCCCCGGATGCCAAATGTCTCCCTGCGCCGCGCGGCGCAATGCGTCACATTTTATCGCCAACGCATTGTCCTGTGCAAATACTGCCATCGGATATCGACAGCAAACTCTGTAAAGAGTAGTCCGCCCCTTCCGGGAGCACCGAAGTCAAGGGCAAACGCGGGTAATTCATTGCCGAGGAAAGCTCACTGCGTCAGGTGGCTGACCACCGCTTCATACGGGTATGGTGGCTCTCAGCAAATGGCGACTTCTTTCTTCGACGATAAACCGGGGTGGAGACATGGGATTTGACGGCGGCGCGCGAACGACGCTGGTGACCGGCGGCGATGTCATCTACACCGACATCGCCGATCTGTGGGAGGGCTACGAGGACCACCTGGTGCAACTGGCCCGCGAGATCGACGCCAAGGAGATCGCCGAACTTGGCGGCGGAGCGAACCCGCTCGTCGCCAATGCCGAACGCTGGGGATTCGCCGACCACCGCACCGTGATCGACATCTCCGCAGTAGAGCTCGAAAAGGCGCAGACGACCGTCGAGACCCGTGTTGCCGACCTGTGCCAGCCGATCAGCAGTGATCTGAACGCCTATGACTTCGTGTTCTCGCAGATGCTGTGCGAGCACCTGCCGAACCCGAAGTCGTTTCATCAGAACTGCTTCAACCTGCTGCGCCCCGGCGGCAGGGCGGTTCACTTCTTCCCGACGATCGGCACGCTGCCCTTCGTGATCAACAAGGTGATCCCCGAGGACGCGGCGCGCTCGATTCTGCGCAAGGCTCAGCCGGGACGTCTGGAGAACCCGAAGACGGACAAGTTCCCCGCCTATTACCGCTGGACCACCGGTCCCACCCAGAAGGCGCGCAAGCGCTTCGAAAGCATCGGGTTCCAGATCGAGGGTTGGCAGGCCTGCTTCGGCCATCGTTACTACGAGGTGCTTCCCCCGCTGCACAAGCTCGAGCTCGCCAAGTCGGACTACCTCCAGAATCACCCGGTGCCTGCGCTCACCAGCTTCTCGGTCGTGGTGCTCCGCAAGCCCAATCAGGGCTAGCTCGGCGACTCCTCGGTCCCGAGGGTGTCGAACACCTCGTGGTAGAGCAGTGAATGCACCTGTTCGACGCGCGGAATGTCGTGGAACTCAAGGGGATCCTGCGACGCCGACTCGATGATGAGCGTGCCGGTGCGGAGCATCCGGTCCAGCAGACCGTGGCGGAACTCGACGCTGTTGATCCGTGCCAGCGGGATGTCGATGCCCGCCCTCGTCAGCAGGCCATGCCGGAACATCACCCGCCGGTCGGTGATGACGAAGTGCGTCGTCCGCCAGTTCAGGAAAGGCCACAGCACCAGCCACCCGACGATGATCAGCCATACCGCTCCGATGACGGCAACCACGACGTTCTTGGCCGTCGAACCCCAGTCCTCGTGGCTCACGACGGCGGCACCGAACGCGGCGAGTGCCGTGATGATCAGGAGCACCAGGATCGGACCGATGAGCCGCTTCCAGTGCGGGTGCCGGTGTAATACGACCCGCTCATCGCCTGCCAGGACGTTGTCGGGGTAACCCACGCTGCGACTCTACCCAGAGCCGTCGTCGTCGACGGGGCGAAGATGCACGATGTCGCCGGCCGAGACCACCACCGGACCATCCTCGGTGTCGATGCGCAGCCGTCCCTGGTCGTCGATCGCCACCGCCATGCCGACGACGTTCCGGCCCCCGGGCAGCATGGCGCGCACCCGCGATCCGATGGTGAGGCTGCGTGCGCGGTATTCGTCGACCAGGGTGGCATCGGCTCCACGGGAGGTGCGCAGCCCGGCGATGCGCCGTCCCAATTCGTCCAGCAGGGCCTCGATCACCGCGGCGCGGTTCGGCGATCGACCGCCGAGAATGACCAGCGACGTCGCTGCGGGATCGGGCAGCTCGTCGGCCTGCAGCGACACGTTGAGTCCGATGCCGACGACGATCGTTGCGGCAGGTGCTGCCACCTCGGCGAGGATGCCTGCCAGTTTGCCGCGGGCGGGTGGCCGGGCCAGCACGTCGTTCGGCCATTTCAGACCGGCGATCACATCCGTCGTGGTTTCGATGGCGTCCACGACCGCCAACCCGGCGACCAGCGGTATCCAGCCCCAGGCCTCGTTGGGGATGGTGTCCGCCCTGATGCCGACGGACATGGTCACCTGGGTGCCGGGGACGGCTGACCAACTGCGACCGTTGCGGCCGCGGCCCGCGGTCTGGTGCTCGGCAATCAGCACCAGGCCGTCGACGTCCTCGGTGGCCGCGCGGGCGATCAGGTCAGCGTTGGTCGACCCGGTTTCGGCCACCACCTCGATGCGCCGCCACGGCCCGCGCACTTCGTTCAGGGCGGATTGGTCGAGGGCAGCGTTCCGGTCATCAGTCGTCATCGTCATGACAGCGTAGGACCCGAGGTCTCGGAATTGGAGGCCGTCCCCGGTTTTGCGTACGGCCGGTCAGCCACCGGTCACGCGCGCGGAGCCGCAAACCTGGCAATGATTTGCTGCGCCCCGGGCCACACCCGGACGACGGGTGGCTCAGTATGCCCCTGAGCCGGTCGCGATGGTGCGTACGGTCTTCACCGCGATCAGGACGTCGTTGGTGATGGACCAGTTCTCCACGTAGGACAGATCCAGCCGGACCGAGTCCTCCCACGACAGATCGGAGCGGCCACTCACCTGCCACAGACCGGTGATTCCCGGCAGCACCAACAGTCGGCGGCGCACCTGGTCGTTGTAGGTGTCGACCTCGCGACGCAGCGGCGGGCGCGGGCCCACGACGCTCATGTCGCGGCGCAGCACGTTGAAGAACTGGGGTAGCTCGTCGATGCTGTACTTGCGCAGGAGACGTCCCACGTGGGTGATCCGCGGGTCCTCCTTCATCTTGAACAGCACGCCGCCGACACTGTCGTTGGTGTCCAGCAGGTTCGTGACGTGCTTGTCGGCGCCGTCGACCATGGTGCGGAACTTGATCATCTGGAACGGCTCGCCGTCCAGACCGATGCGCTCGGACTTGTAGAAGACGGGGCCCTTGCTGGTCAGCTTGATGGCGATGGCGGCGGCGATCATCACCGGCAACGCGGTGAACAGCGCGGAGACGGCCATGAAGTAGTCGAAGGCGAGCTTCTGAATCTTCTTGGTGCCGCTGTACTGCGGCTTCTCGACGTGGATCAGCGGAAGTCCCGCGACCGGCCGCATCGTCAGGCGTGGGCCTGCGACGTCGACGACGCCAGGGGTGACGACCAGGTCGACGCCCAGGGTGTGCAAGTCCCAGGACAATTCACGAACGCCCTCCGGTCCGAGATGGTCAGTGGTCGTGAGTGCGACGGTGTCGGTGTTGGTCTTGAGGATGGCGTCGTGCACCTTGCCCTCGTCACCGAGTACGGGCAGCGTGCCGACACCGGGGATCTCGATGGTCCCGCCGGAGCTGCGGCCGGTCAGGCACACGCCGACGACCGAGTATCCGTAACCCCAGCCGCGGCTGAGTGACTGGACCAGGCTGCGGACCGCCCGCGCGTCGCCGACGGCGAGCACGGTGACGACGCACCTGCCGTGCTTGCGCTGCCGCGAGAGGTACAGACGGCAGACGTTGCGGCCGAGCACCAGCCCGGCGAGGCCGAGCGGAAACGCCACCGCGAGGTACCCGCGAGCGAACTCCGGGCGGAAGATCATGAGGGCGACGGCTACGACGCCAATAGTTGCCAGCGTGGCCGAAACGACCCGTCGGTACTCCTCCACACCGGCGCCGACGATGCGGGGTGACCGGGTGCGGTACGCGGCCAGCAAGGTGAGCCAGATCGCGGCGATCAGCACCGACAGAATCGAGAAGTAGATCGACGCTGGATCGGTCGCGGTGATCGGGCGTCCGAGTTTGACGGTTTGGGCCCCTACCAGCGCAAGTGCGACGACGACGATGTCAGAGAGGACCAACACCTTGACGTAGCGTCGTTGCCATCGTGGGCCGTTGTTCGCGTGCACGGCTTTCGCGGGTGCCTCGGTCAGCGCGACGACCTCTTCTGTCACCGACAACGCTTCCCACCTCTTTCGTTTGCTGGCAGCTACATTCGTTAACGAGTCCCCATGCCCGGACTCACTATGTCACTGTTTGCCAGGCCGCGCCACAGATACAGGAAACATCCAGGTCAAGAACATTCGCCCTGAGCGACGGCTTTCGCGAGTCCTCCCCATTGGTACGCATAGACGAACTCCCAGCCAAGAATCGAGAACGGATAGCGCCGCGGCACCGCGGTCACGACCGCGGCGTCCGGTTGGTCCGAGAAGCACTGCTGGAAGATGTATCGAACCCGAGGCAGGTGGTAGCGCCAACTGACGACGATGATCTTGTGCCACGACCTCTCGTCGGCAAGGCGTCGCATCATCATGGCCTCACCCCTGGTGGTCAGCACCTCAGGACGCAGACACAGAACCTGCACGGCCTGCGAACTCTCGGCGCACACCCGCTTCATCACGCGATCGCCGTCCTCGTAAGGATCCGACAGGACGACGGTATGCGCCCATCCCTCGCGTGCCAACCCCAGCGCGTAATCCTCCCGACCGTCGTGTTCACCTCCGAGCACGATGATGGCGTCGGCATGCTCGAGCGGATCGACCTTGGCGTTGGTGAAGGTCAGGTACCCGCTGATCCCCATGTCGACCAGGAGGATGGCGACTACGAGGGCGACGGCCTCGAAGACCGCCAGAATGCGCTTACTGGTGGGCATACTCCGCCAGTTCGTCGCGACACATCTCCTCGTAGCGTGCCCACATCGCGTGACCCATGGCGCGTTGGCCCGCAGCGTTGTAATGGCGATCGTTCACGCCATTGATGCAGCCACGCTCACCAGCAATGAAGGCGATCCGGTGTCGCCGGTTCGGGGTATCGGCGTGAACGGCGTCGATCACCGAATAGTCCTTACGACTGAGTTCCATCTCGTCGGGCACCATCTGGCCCAGCAGGAACGGCACCTCGGCGCCGTATCGCCGGCGAAGGTCGTCGATCACGGAGTCCAGCTTCTGCTGATAGATCGGCCCACTGGTGAGCGGGACGTCCGATTCGCCCTGGTGCCAGAGAATGGCGGCGACGTCACTGCCCGGATATCGCGCCAGCACGGCGTCGATGGCCGCGACGCCGTTGCGGTAGAGGTTCACCCTCGTCGTGGTGTCGTCGGGATCCCACGTGTAACCGTTCTTGGGCGCGAAGGACGTGTCACCGCGGGCGCCTGGCACCAACAGGACGTGCCTGCCGGTCGTCTCGGCGAGATGCCTGGCGAAGACCGTCCCGAAACCGACTCCGAATCCCGGTATCTCGTGCATCAGCGGATCGACGCCGAGAATCACGGTGCCCTCGTCGGGTCCGCTCATCGCGTATTGGTGGACCCGCGGGTGCGGGCGGTCCAGACCGTCCAGGTCGAGTCCGAGGCCCATCCCGAAGGCGTTCGACTGCCCGAGGATCGGCACCACCAAGTAGGGACGGTCCGGGGCGTCGACGGGAGTCCCCCGGCGGGCAATGCGTCGCTTGACCTCACTCTTGGCCTCGAACGCCAACAGTCGCCACAGCGCCACGTCTCCATCGGGATTCGGCAGCGGCCTCCTACGGACAATCATTCTTCACCGGTTTACCCGCGAATCTGTCCATCAACCACTGGATCTGCTTGGAGATGTCGATGTCACCGTGCCCCTTGTCCGGCTGCAGATCCCACTCGACGACGCCTCCGAGGGCGCAGGTGCGGGCGATCGCATCCGTGGTCCACTGCGAGTCGATGTAGGTGTCCTTGGCGCCGTACGCGACAGACATCGGCGCCGACAACTTCCGTTGCGGCAGCGCCCATCCTGCGAGCACCTTGCGCAACGAATCGGCCGCGGCGTCGGACGACGGCGTCACGTCCGCACCGGTGACGAGCTTCAGTGCGGCATCCCGGTCGTGCACCCCGGCACCCGAGCAGGACGTAATGAGGGTCCAGTACTGGGCGGCCGCACCGCGGCGGAAGTCGTCCCGGTTGATGTCCTGGTGCACGCGCGCGACGGATTCCACGATGCCGACGAAGGCCGGTCGCTGATCCTCGGTCATGGTGCCCGCCTGCGCCTTGTCGACGATCTTCGAGATGTTCGACACGGGCGAATCAGCCACTGCGCCAACCAGATCCAGATCAGGTGCGTACGTCGCCGCCTGTTCGTCGGCTGCCCACGCAGCCCCGCCGCCCTGCGAACCACCGAACGCCAGCCAGCGGTTCGACGTGTCCGAGTACGTGTGCCGCAGCGCGCGCACCGCGTCGATCATGTTCAGGCCTGCGGTCTTCGAGTCGGTGTACGAGTGCACGCCTTGGACGCCGAGTCCCTGATAGTCCGCCACCGCCACCGCGTAGCCGTTCTTGACGAACCCCGTGACCGGTTCGATGAGGCCGAGCAGCGAGTCCGACAGCGACGGGCCGCACTCCTCGTCGATCCCGAGTGTGCCGTGGCCGAGCGAGATGATGGGCCAGCCACCGTCGGGCGGGTTGCCAAGTGGCGTGAAGACCGAACCGGACACGACCGTCTCGGCACCGCTGTCACCGTTGGTGGACCGGTAGACCACGCGCGCCGCGTGCAGTCCCCTGCCGTATCCGGTCCGGGACAGGCCGGGCATCGTCATCGCGCTGACGAGCGAGCCGGGCCCGGAACCGCCGAGTTCGGCGTTCGCGATGGGCGTCGGCTCGCTGGTGACGGGATCGCTGCCGCGGATCGCATCGAGGACCCGCGTACCCAGCGCTCGGCCTGCAGGTA